>DAONGM010000011.1:0-22760 GCA_035404105.1 Pontiellaceae bacterium | reverse complement strand
GCACGTTGCCATTATTATGGACGGCAACGGGCGCTGGGCGCAGCAGCGCGGTCTGCCGCGGATTAAGGGTCACGAGCAGGGCGCTGAATCGGTCCGCGCGGTACTCCGCGCGGCGCGGCAGGCAGGTGTTAAATTTCTGACGCTTTATGCGTTCAGTACCGAAAACTGGGTCCGTCCGAAGGATGAAGTCGAAGGACTGATGAATCTGCTGGCGATTTTTATGGATCGCTATGAAGGCGAGCTGCTGAAGAATAAAATCCGCCTGCGGGTGATGGGTCAGATCGAGCGTTTGCCGGAGAAGGTTCGGAAGAAGCTGGCGAAGCTGATGGAGAAGTCGGCGAAGGATTACGAATACACGCTGATTGTTGCGCTGAGCTACGGCAGCCGGCTCGAAATCGCCGAAGCCGCCAAAGCCATTGCGCGCAAGGCGGCGAAGGGCGAGCTCGATCCGGAAACGGTAAATGAAGAAACCGTGGCACAGCATCTCTATCTGCCCGACGTGCCCGATCCGGAGCTGATGATCCGCACCAGCGGCGAACTGCGGTTGAGTAATTTTCTGCTCTGGCAGCTTTCGTATGCCGAGCTGTATGTGACGGATGTGTTCTGGCCCGATTTCCGTGAACCGGAATTTTTTCAGGCTTTGGAAGCTTTTAATCAGCGCGGACGCCGCTTCGGCGGAACGGTGACGCAGTAGGGGACTGTTATGGATAAAAAAAGAATCACGCTGGGGCTGATTATTGCGGCGGTGCTTTCGGGCGCGATGCTGCTGGTGCCGGCCGGAAATATTGCGGTGCCGTTGGGTCTGATGGCGGTCTGCGGGCTGGCCATGCGTGAAGTGTATGCGCTGATGGAGAGGGCGAGCCTGCTTGCCTCGAAGAAAACGGGAATCGCCGGCGGGCTCCTTTTTGTCGCCATGACCTGGCTGGTCGCCAAATATCCGTGTCCTGGATTTTCCGGCGATGACATGCTCTGGTCCTTGCTGCTGCTCATTCTGATGGTTATTTTTTTCCGGCTATTCGGTTACACCGACGCGCGGCAGGCGCTTCGCAACGCACTGGGCACTCTTTTCGGGTTTCTTTATGTGGCGTTTTTCTGGAGCTTTTTTGTCCGCCTGTACACGATGGGAAACCTTGATGAACCCACCCGGGCCGCCTTTTATCTGCTGCTGGCGGTTAAATGGGGAGATGCGGGCGCTTACTTCATCGGTTCACGCTTCGGGAAGCACAAACTGTTTCCGCGCATCTCTCCGAAAAAGAGCTGGGAAGGGTTGCTCGGCGGCATTCTTTTTTCCTGTGTCGTCGGCGTACTCTGGTGTTTCTGCACCGGAAACACGCTCGGGCAATATTCATTTCCTCTTTATCATGCGCTGATTCTCGGTGTCCTGCTTCCGCTCATCGGGACTCTGGGCGATCTCGTGGAATCTATCTTCAAGCGCGCGGTGGATATTAAAGATTCCGGTGCGATCGCGCATGGAATGGGCGGTATGCTCGATATGATCGACAGCCTGCTTTTTGCCGCCCCCTTTATGTACATCTACATCAAATTTTTTCTGTGCTAGAAAGGCGGATATTTCTCAATGGCTGAATTCCTGCTGAATGTCTGGACTGTTTTCTACACCGTCTTCGCAGCGCTGTTCCTTTTCGGTGTAACCGTTTTCGTCCACGAATTCGGCCACTTCATCGTGGCGCGCCGCTGCGGACTGGTCGTCAAAACGTTCTCCATCGGTTTCGGCCGCGCCGTTTTTAAATGGGAGAAGAACGGCATTCTCTACAAGATCGGCTGGATTCCGTTCGGCGGTTACGTCGCGCTGCCGCAGCTCGATCCCGAGGGTATGGAAAAAATCCAGGGCGATGCCTCGGCGGAAAGATATCCGGAAGTTTCTCCGTGGAAAAAAATCGCCGTCGCCGTTTCCGGTCCGCTCGGCAACATTGTGCTGGCCGTTCTGCTGGCGCTCGCCATCTGGCTGATTCCCGGCGACGATGCCGGCACACAAATCCGACCGGTCATCGGGACTATTGAAACCAACAGCGCGGCCTACGCCGCCGGCCTGCGCCAGGGCGATGAGATTACTGCGGTCAACGGCGCTGCCGTTAAAAACTGGTACGACTTCACCGTCGAAACGCTGCTTAAAAACAAAGACACTGCCGCGCTTATTGTGCGTAACGGCGGGATTGAGCGGCAGCTGGATATCCCGGTTGTCAAAGGCGATGAAGGGGTCCGTACGATTGAAGGTATTAAGCCCGCCATTCCCTGCCTGTTCGGCGCTGTAACCAAAGACGGTCCTGCGGATCGCGCCGGCGTGAAAAGCGGCGACAAAGCACTGACATTCAACGGCATGTCAGTGCTTGGGTGGGAGCATTTCACCGGGCTGGTGCAAAAGGTTGAGGCCGGCGTTCCGTCCGCCCTCATTGTCGAACGCAAAGGCAGCCCCATCGAACTTTCAATCATCCCGGAATACAGCGAAGAATATAAACGGATCATGGTCGGAGTGCAGCTCGGCGGCGGCGGACTGCCGTGGATGCTTTACCGCAACCCGGTTGATCAGCTCAAATATGATGCGCTGGCCATCGTCCGGGTGCTTAAAGCGCTGGTTACGCCTTCCGAAGCTAAACAGGCGGCGGGCGGCCTCGGCGGACCGATCATGATTTTCAGTATGCTTACCATGTCGATTAAAATGGGGGTTGTGAATACGCTCGGCCTGATCCGCTTTCTCAATATCAATCTGGCGGTTTTGAATCTGCTGCCGATTCCGGTTTTAGATGGCGGGCACATTGTCTTTTCGCTCTGGCACGGCATCAGCCGCCGCAAAATCAACATCCGGGTCCAGACGGTGCTGATCAACTTTTTTGCTGTTCTGCTGATCGGCGCCATGCTCATCCTTTCCTTCAACGATCTGGATCGTAAGTTTCAGATCAAAAGGTTCTTCGGACGGCTGGCCGGTCAGACGGAGCAGGTTGAAAAGAAATAATGGATCGATTTAAGAGGCGGACTTTTTTCGGCGGCATGCCGCCGCTGCGCGCCATCGGCTTTCTGGCACTGATGGGCTTTGCGCTGTTTGTCTCGTTCCGGATTTTTACCGCACCGGCGAAAACCGTACAGGTTATCGCGGCGCCCGACGGCAGCCGCGAAGCACGCCTGCAGCACGTTTACTATGCCTCAAAGCCGGGGTTTAAAGTCTCGGTGCGCGAAAAACACCTCTGGCATACGCTGTTCTATCTGGGGGAATACACCAATGCACCGGCAGGAACGGTGAGCGAGTCGTTGCGCTGGAGCGCGGATTCTCAAACGCTCTCGTTCGAAATCAACGGTCAGCCGGTCTGGGGCTGCGATTTCGCTGCACGGTCGTCCAGGCTCAAATCGCCGTGAATACGGATCAGCCCGTTTTCTTCCGAGACATGAAGCTTTTTTCCGGGAAAGGCCGCCGGAACCCGTTCTTTCAGCCGCCGGAAAATTTTCTGTTTTATTTCTTCGCGGATGGCGTGTGGAACCCGGCTCAGTGTTGCAATGCGGATTTCGACGACATAGCCCGGGCCGTATTTTGACCCGAAGCCGGCGGAAAAGGCCGCGCCGATGTTGAACAGACCGTCATCTTCCGGATTGGCGGTCTTTCCCCGCTTCGGTCGGGCAGGGTGGATGGGATAACGATCACCGTATTCGGTTTCCAGCTCGTGATCCAGCGCATCAAAGACCGCCTTGAGAGTCTCTTCCCATTTCATGACTTCGCGGCTTCTCATGACGAACTCAGCGTCCGCGCAGCGCCCGGCGGGTTTCAAGGTCAGCGGATTTCTTTTTGAGCGTTTCGCGTTTGTCGACCGTGTCTTTGCCTTTGCAAAGCGCCAGTTCGATTTTTACTTTGCCGGTTTTGAGATAGGCCTTGAGCGGCACAAGCGTCAGCCCCTTTTCGCCGATTTTACTCTGGAGGCGGACGATCTCTTTTTTGTGCAGGAGCAGGCGGCGCGGACGGGTCGGACTGTGGTTGTGAACGTTGCCGTGCGAATAGGGCTGAATGGTCATCTGGAGAACTTCGGCCTGTCCGTTTTCGATGTGAGCATAGGCTTCGTCGATGCGGATGTGACCGTCGCGGATGGATTTGACTTCCGTGCCGCGCAGCTCAATGCCGGCTTCCAGCTTTTCCAGGACGTGAAAATCCCGGAACGCTTTGCGGTTGGTGGCCAGCACGCCGGAAGCATCCCGGGATTCTTTGACTTTGGAAGACATTTTTAAAGGACGATATCGGAACCTTCGTCGAACATGTCAAACGAGGAGCTCATATCGATCGGCAGGATGCCCATTTCGACGGTGAGTTTGCCTTCGACAATTTCCTTGAGGACGACATCGTGAAAGTCCTGCTCCGGAAAGTCGCGTTTGACCATCGGACGTTCACCGCGGATGAGCTGGCGGGTACGGTAGGAAACAAGATTCACCAGCGTCGGGATGCTTCCGATTTTTTCTTCTGCTTTGGTCAGATATTCAAAGTTCATAGTGCGTCCAATCCTCTCATTAGAAACTAAAAAGCGGGGCGTAATGTACACGCCCCGCTTTCTGCCGTCAAACGGCAATTTAGGCTTTATCAGCGACTTACATCATGCCGCCCATGCCGCCGCCCATGCCGCCCATATCGGGCATAGCCGGTTTGTTCTTTTCCGGCAGGTCGGTGATCATGCATTCGGTCGTCAGCAGCAGACCCGCAATGCTGGCCGCGTTCTGCAGAGCTGAACGGGTCACCTTGGTCGGGTCGATGATGCCGGCGGCGATCATGTCCACATATTCGCCGGTGGCGACGTTGTAGCCGTTGTTTCCTTTGGCTTTTTTGACTTCCTGCACCACAATGGCCCCTTCGATGCCGGCATTGTCCACCAGCTGGCGGAGCGGAGCTTCGCAGGCTTTGCGGACAATCTGGACGCCGATGGCTTCGTCACCTTCGAGCTTGAGGGCGTCGAGCGCCTTCTGGGCGCGGATGAGGGCCACGCCGCCGCCCGGCACAATGCCTTCTTTGGCAGCTGCGCGGGTTGCATGCAGAGCATCTTCGACGCGGGCTTTCTTTTCCTTCATTTCGGATTCGGTCGCCGCGCCGATGTTGATGACGGCTACGCCGCCAGCCAGCTTCGCCTGACGTTCCTGCAGTTTTTCACGATCGTAGTCCGACGTGGTTTCCTGGATCTGGCGCTTAATCTGATCAACGCGGGCGTTGATATCGACCTTTTTGCCGGCGCCGTCAACGATGACCGTTTCATCCTTGCTGACGCTGACGCGTTTAGCGCGTCCGAGGTCGGCCAGGGTGACGCTTTCGAGCTTGATGCCGAGGTCTTCGGTGATGAACTTGCCGCCCGTGAGAATGGCGATATCTTCCATCATCGCTTTGCGGCGGTCGCCGAAGCCCGGAGCTTTAACGGCGCAGACGTTCAGGGTGCCGCGCAGTTTGTTGACGACGAGAGTCGCCAGCGCTTCGCCTTCGATGTCTTCCGCAATAATCATCAGCGGCTTGCTGCTCTTGGCCACGTTCTGGAGGAGCGGGAGCATGTCCTGCAGGTTCGAAATCTTCTTTTCGAACAGCAGAATGTAGGGGTCTTCCAGTTCCGCTTCCATCGCTTCGGCATTGGTCACGAAGTAGGGCGAGAGGTAACCCTTGTCGAACAGCATGCCTTCCTTGACGTCGAGGCTGGTGTCCATGGACTTGGATTCTTCGAGCGTGATCGGACCGTCTTCGCCGACTTTAGCCATCGCGTCGGCAATGATCTTGCCGATGGCGGTGTCGCCGTTGGCGGAAATCGTGCCGACCTGGGCGAGTTCTTCGGTGGATTTGGTCTTCTTGCTCATTTTGGCGAGCGCTTCGACCAGCGCCTCGGCGGCTTTGTCGATACCGCGTTTGAGGCTCATCGGATTGGCGCCGGCGGTGACGTTCTTGAGACCTTCGCGGTAGATCGCTTCGGCCAGAACGGTCGCGGTGGTTGTTCCGTCACCGGCGATGTCGCTGGTCTTGCTGGCGACTTCTTTCACCATCTGTGCGCCCATGTTTTCAAAGGGATCTTCCAGTTCGATCTCTTTTGCAACGGACACGCCGTCTTTGGTGACGTTCGGCGAGCCGTATTTCTTGTCGAGGATCACGTTGCGGCCTTTCGGGCCGAGGGTGACTTTGACCGCGCGGCTGAGCTTTTCTACGCCTTTGAGCATCGCGTCGCGGGCATCTACATCGAATTTCATCTGTTTAGCCATATCTTTTCTCCGAAAAGGGTTTTTGGTTATTTGTTACTGGTTATTTGTAACTTCCAGTAACAGTCGTCCTAGCAACCCGGTTTTTAACTTTTAACTGATAACTGTTAACCAATAACGGCGAGAATATCTTCTTCACGCATGATCTGATATTCTTTGCCGCCCATCTTCACTTCGGTTCCGCCGTATTTCGGCATCAGAACCGTGTCGCCTTTTTTCACATTGAACGGAACCACTTTGCCGTTTTCATCCAGCTTGCCGGTTCCGAGGGCAATCACTTTGCCTTCCTGCGGACGCTCTTTGGCGGTATCAGGAATAATGATGCCACCTTTTTTCATTTCAGCTTCTTTGGTCGGTTCGACCAGTACGCGGTCGCCTAACGGTTTAATGTTCATGGATGCACTCCTCCTGTTGTGGTTATCGTTTAGCTGTTACGGGCCGCCGGTTGCGGGCTTCGCAGGAAGTTCCTGCTGACCGCTAACCGGTAGCCGATAACTAAATTTACTTCTTCTTGTCGTCGTCCATCTTGTAGTCGGCGTCGATGACATCGCCGTCAGCCGGCTTTTCCTTCTTCGGCTGTTCGCCGGACGGCTGCTGCTGTTCCTGTGCGCCGGGCTGGGCCTTGGAATACATTTCCGTAGCCGCCGCCTGCATCACTTCATTCAGCTTTTCCATCGCCGACTTGATCTGGTCGTCGTTATCGCTCTTCAGCGCTTCCTTGACCGGCTCGATGGCCTTTTCAACTTCAGCCCTCTTGTCGGCGGAAATCTTGTCGCCGTTTTCCTTCAGGAATTTCTCCGTCTGGAACACGACGCTGTCCGCCTGGTTGCGCAGATCAACGCGCTCTTTGGCCTTTTCGTCTTCGGCGGCGTGCATTTCAGCGTCCTTCATCATCTTCTCAATCTCTTCCTTGGAGAGACCGCTCGAAGCCGTGATGGTGATGTGCTGCTCCTTGCCGGTGCCGAGGTCTTTGGCCTTCACATTCAGAATGCCGTTGGCGTCGATATCGAACGTCACTTCAATCTGCGGCACGCCGCGCGGAGCCGGCGGAATGCCGTCGAGCTGGAAGTGCCCGATGGTCTTATTGTCGCGGGCCATCTTGCGTTCGCCCTGCAGAACGTGAATATCCACGGCCGGCTGGCTGTCGGATGCCGTCGAGAAAATTTCGCTCTTCTTCGTCGGGATCGTCGTATTGCGTTCGATCAGCGGAGTGCGCACGCCGCCGAGCGTTTCAATGCCGAGGGTCAGCGGCGTAACGTCGAGCAGCAGAACATCCTTCACTTCGCCCTTCATAATACCGCCCTGAATCGCCGCGCCGACCGCGACCACTTCGTCCGGGTTCACACCCTTGTGCGGCTCTTTGCCGTCGAACAGATGTTTGACCGAACTCTGAACGCGCGGCATACGGGTCGAACCGCCGACCAGAATCACTTCGTCAATCTGGCTGTTGCTCAGCTTGGCGTCCTGCATACAGGTTTTGACCGGGCCTTCCGCGCGGGCAATCAGATCGTCCACCAGCTGTTCCAGTTTGGCGCGGGTGAGGGTGACGTTCAGATGTTTCGGACCGCTGGCATCGGCCGTGATAAACGGCAGATTAATATCGGTCGAGTTCGAGCTGGAAAGTTCGCACTTGGCTTTTTCAGCGGCTTCTTTCAGACGCTGCTGAGCCATCGGATCCTTGGAAAGGTCGATGCCCTGTTCTTTTTTGAACTCCTGCACCAGCCAGTCCATCACTTTCTGGTCGAAGTCATCGCCGCCGAGGTGTCCGTCGCCGTTGGTAGCGGCCACTTCGAACACGCCGTCGCCGATATCGAGCACGGAAATATCGAATGTTCCGCCGCCGAGGTCGTAAATCGCGATCTTTTCGTCATGCTTCTTGTCGAGACCGTAAGCCAGCGAAGCGGCGGTCGGTTCGTTCACAATGCGCAGCACTTCGAGACCGGCGATCTTGCCGGCGTCTTTGGTGGCCTGGCGCTGGCGGTCGTTGAAGTAGGCCGGAACCGTAATCACCGCCTGAGTGATTTTTTCGCCGAGGTAGGCTTCCGCATCGGTCTTCATCTTCTGCAGAATCATCGCGGAAATTTCCGGCGGCGCGTAGGTCTTGTCGCCGATCTTGATGTGGGCGTCGCCGTTCGAGGCCTTGACGACCTGATAGGGGACCAGTTCGATTTCGTGGGCCACTTCGCTGTAGCTGCGCCCCATGAAACGCTTAACCGAGAAAATCGTGTTTTTCGGGTTGGTGACAGCCTGACGCTTGGCCGCCTGGCCGACCAGCCGGTCGCCATCTTTGGTGAAAGCCACGACTGACGGAGTGGTGCGCCCGCCTTCAGCATTCGGGATAACGGTCGGTTCGCCGCCCTCCATAATCGCCATACAGGAGTTGGTGGTCCCGAGGTCGATTCCTAAAACTTTTGATGCAGTTGCCATAGTTATGTTCCTTTCAGTTAAAACCAAAAATCTGCCATCAGAAAAGCAGGCAGTGTGCCGAGGAGATGTTATTAGTTATTAGTTGTTAATTATTAGCTGGTTGCGAGAATGTCAGTTCAGGCGCGCCGGAAAAATATCGGTCGGATATGTCCCATTCAGGAGTCGTGTAGGGCCAGAATGGCGCAACTCCGCAACTCAGCTGGCAGACGGCAGGTCAGAGAGGCTGTATCCATTTGCGCCAAGAACCTCCGCCGTTGTCTTGAAATGACATTTGCAGGTTTTGAGCAGGATGCCGGGACCTTTATTAGCAACCAGTTCAGTGGCGATCTGTTTAACTTTGGCCGAGCAGCCTTTTGGCACGGTCTCGATGCCGAAGTCCTTTTCCATTTTTCGAAGAGCCATCAAAAATCCGGCGCGGGCCAGAATGGACGCGGCAGCGACGGCCGGATCGGATTCCGCTTTCGTACGCTGGTCCATTTTAATTTTTTTACCTTTTTCCATCAGCGCGCGCTCAATCAGAACGGTCGATCCGAATTTGTCGGAAAGCGCGCGGGGGCAGTCCGGCACTTTTTCGAGCAGATTCTCGATGGCGCGGGCGTGGCCCCACGCCAGCAACCGGTTGACGTTGCCGATTTTGGCGTACATGCGGTTGTAGGCTTCAGGGCCAATGGTGATGACGGCATATTTCCCGTCCAGCTTTTTCCGGATTTCGGACGCCAGTTGCAGCGCAACCCGGTCGCTGGAAATCTTTTTACTGTCGCGCGCGCCGAGTTCTTTGAGGATTTCGACGCTTTTGGCGTCAGTGTAGACGGAGGCGATAACGAGCGGGCCGAAAAGGTCGCCTTTGCCGCTTTCATCGACCCCCATGTGCGGCTGGACGCTTTCGGGATCATGGACGGCGTCGTAGCCGAGGCGTGCTTCGCCGAGCACTTCGGGTTCAAGAGTGAAAGTAATCCACTCTTCGGCGCCTTTGCCTTGAACAAGACATTTGCCGGAGGTGTAAACATTAACGCGGCAGGTTCCGGTGTCGACGGCGATGGTCGTGTAGGGAACCTCAACAGGAGTGTAATGTGACGCACGGAGCAGGGCTGTCAGTTTTTCCTGCTGTTCGCCGGTCAGCTTTATGGTGAATGAGTTTTGTTTCATTGCCGGAAGTTCTTAGCAGAGTTTGGTTTTGATGGAAAAGCAAAAGGTGCAAAGGGTTGTGTGACCGGGTTTTGGGGGTTGCTAGAAAAGGAGCGCCTGTGATAGACATTGTCCATAAAGCATGAACCTTCTGAGATATATTCCGGTTTTTTTGATTTTGGCGGCTTGTAATGCGCAAGCTTCTTCTCCCACCTTCGGCGATCTGGCTGTTCTTGTGGCAAAAGGTTATTTTGGAAACTATGTGAAACAGGATTCCTCGCTGGAGGAGTGTGTGGCCTTTTTGAACCGTAACGGCATTTCATTTTCGTTGTTTGATCTGATGGATCCCGACAAGGTTGTGAAAAATGAAGATTTTGCTCGGGTTGTCGGTCAATCCACGCTGCTCTTTTCAGGCGAAGCTGAGGTTGTAGGCGGGCACATTAAAAAACCGGCGGAGGCGGAAACGTGGGTTGACTACTGCCTCCTGAATGATATAGATTTGCGACCCGTTTGGGACGGGTTTGTTCAGCGGACGGCAAATGGCCCGACGCCCGAGGTTGTGAAGTTTTTAGGGCTGCAGGCTGGCGGGAAAAAAGGAGCTAAAAAATGAAGACAGTAAAATTTCGTTTGCTTGTCGTGCTTATCGCGGTTTCCGGACTTATGATTTCACCTGTTTTGGCCGATCTCGGCTTGCAGCAGCTTGCGGCTGCGCAAGGGGCTCCGGCAGTTGGGCAGGCGGTGTTGACGGCGGCAAAGGCCGTCTATGCCAACAATACAGATCCTGCTGTTATTCAGCAGCAACTGATCGCTATTTTAAATGAAGCGGCCGCGACTGGAAACGAACAGGCCGTTCGTTATGCAATTGTCGCTGTTATGCTGGCTGGCGGGGCGGACAACATTGGATTGAGCAAAGCTGCCATCAATAACAGTAATGTCTTTTTGAATTATGAAGCTCTCACTGCTGTAACGGTTGCTGCTGCTGAATCTTTGATGACTGCATCCGGCGGAGCGAATGGAACGTCTGGTGGTAATAATATGGGTGGCGGCGGTGCAGGTGGCGGCACGACTGGCGGTGATCAAACTCTCGGCGGCGGTTCCGATATAGAAAATCCGTTTAACTGGAGTACGTTGATTGGACCCGGGGCGATCAGTGTTTCGGCGACACCGATTTAACGGATCAGAATTAACGGGCAGAACGAATTATTTTTGATGAGATTCAGTTTTTCCTGAAGGGGGCGTATGAATAGAGGAAAATTTTTAATACCGGTTCTGGTCGGATTGATGATCGGGCAGATTTTTGCGGATAATGAACGCCCTTTTGGTTTGGCGAATACGGTGCGCTTTGGATATAGCGACAATATTTACCGAAACCCGGAAGGAAAAAATTCTCCGTTTATTACAGATATTGTCGACTTATCGTTCAAGGCGGCGCTTTCAGATCGTACCGATTTAATAGTGAAATCCCAGCTGGTGCTTCTGGAGGATGATGCCAATAACGGTAATCAGCTTTATCAGAACTTATATGCGATGCTTAACCACAGCATTTCGCCTCGGTTGCTTTTGCGTCTTTCGGATGTCTATCGCAGCGGAGAGAAATCAGGACAGGGTATCGGGTCTTCGGCGAATGCCCGGTATAATTATTTCGACAACACAGTTACTGGGTCGGCGGATTATGTTTTGACCGAAAAAGACCGTCTGGGAGCTTCTTTAAGCCATGAAATATTGCGGCATGATAAAGAACTCAGCGACCTGGACTACATTATGATAGGGAGTGATCTTTCGTGGAAACGAGAGCTTTCTCCTCAGCGGACCTACGGAACACTTAGCTTGAGTCCGCGAAATGTTAATTATGATGGCTATCGGGTTGATCCGAGTTCGCCTGTCTCTACCAACGGTAACGTGGTCACTCGAGAACACTGGGAAGCGCAAGGTAATCAGGCCGGTGTTGACCAGGTGGATATTATGGGCGGCTTGAACCATACGTTTAACCCGAATTGGCAGGGAAATGTCGGTGCCGGCTTTTCTTTTATAAAGAATACCCGTCCGGATATTGCGTACTCGGTGACCAATACGCTGTATGATACAAACGGCATTCCAATTTTGTCTAATTCGACCAATAATGTTTATAAGAACGATGACAGCATCCGGCTGGCACCTCTATTCAGTGCAGGGCTTGTGTATAGCCCATCGCCAAGAACCCGGTTCTCTGGCGATATTTCTATGCAACATCAACCGAGCAGCCGTGATCAGTATAATGGACAGGATGCTGTTGAATTACGTTTTGGTGTGCAGCATGATCTTACGGCCAAGCTGATGGCTAAAGCCACGGTTCGTTTTGCAAATGTTGTATTTGATTCGCAGGATCGCAGAAATGCTACAGATCCTAATCAGCAAAAGACAGAGGAAACCCAGAAGCAGATGGATGTCGATTTCCGGCTGACCTATAAACTGAATCGAATTAATTTTCTTGAAGCCGGGGTGATGCACCGCGAAATGAACAGCGAGGATTTTGACTGGAAAGAAAACCGGGTTGATGTTGGCTGGCGTGTTGAGTTGAACTAAAAAAATACAGGCCCTGGCTTTCAAAATAATGGTGAGGTTTGCGCCTCACCATCATCATTTAATAGGAGCAGTATAATGAGCGAAAATCTAAAGAAGGAAACGACATTGCACTTTTTGGATTACTGGCGGGTTATCCGTTCCCGCAAAGAGATCGTTCTGGCTGTTCTTTTCCTCGTGGTGATTACGGGAACCGCCTATACCTTTACGTTGCCAAAAATGTACGCCGCCCAGGCCCGAATTGAGGTTAATCAGGATAATGTCGAAATTGACCCGTTTAATCAGTCGATGGGCGGCGGCGGTCGCGCCTACGACCCGTACTTTTTACGCACACAGTTTGAAATTATTCAGTCGAAACCGATCCTTTACGAGGTAATCAACCGGCTCAATCTGCAGGAAATTTGGGGAAAAAAAGACGAAAAAATCTCCAAAGAAGTTGCGTACAAGATTCTCCGCTCAAGTCTTGAGGCAAGTCAGTATCGTGATACAAGCCTGATCGCGCTGACGGCCACACGGCAGGATCCAAAAGAAGCGGCCCGGATTGCTAATGAACTGGCGAGTGTCTATCGCGATGCCCGCCTTAACCTTAAGCAAAAAGAGATGACACGCGCTATGGACGCGTTAAGTCGCGAGCTTGAAAAGCAGCAGGAAAAAGTGGATCTGGCTCAACAACGGGTGGAAAAGCTGCGCCAGGAACTCGACATCACGGTTCTTCCCGGGGCATACGCCGGTCAAGGCGAAAACAGCGTTGAAAAACTCCGGCTGCAGCAGCTCGAAGGAGACCGGATTTCCTCCCGCGTTGAAATGCTGGTCGCAAAGGCCCGCTATGAACAGCTGGAGTCTATGAATAACGAAGACATCCTGACGGCTTCCTCTTATCTCGCACAGGATCCTTTTGTTGAAACGATGCGCACGCAGATTAAAGATTATGATGCGGCGCTGGCCTCGCTTCTCCAAAATTACGGGCCGAATTATCCGGAAGTGAAACAGACGCAGGCTGCCCGCGATGAACTAATGGCGAAACTGCAGCGCGCGCTGGAGGGAATTAAAAAAGGGACTCAGGCTCAGTACATTGTTGCCAAATCAAAATTTGAAGCGCTGGAAGAAGAGCTTCGCGGTGTTAAATCGAGTGATATTGAATCTCAGCGCGAAAAATTTGTGCCTTTTAATAAAGCCCAGCAGGAGCTCGAACTGCAGCGTTCTATCATGAATGCGCTGAAATCCCGCATTGCTCAGGAGGGGATCACGCTGGAAGTACCTCGCACTCCGGTCGAAATCATCGACTCGGCCGAAGAATCAAGCCGCCCGGTGAGCCCGAATCTTATTCTGAATGTACTGATGAGTATTTTTATCGGCCTTGGATCCGGCATCGGACTGGCTTACTTTATTGAATATCTCGATACATCTATTAAGACCGCCGACGACGTTGAACGCTGGATCGAGCTGCCGGTGCTCGGGTTGATTCCTCAGAATGTGCGCCCTCTGATCGAAGAAGGTCCGGATAGCGAGCATGCCGAAGGCTACCGTGTACTGAGGACAAATATGGCGTTTGCAGATGCCGGCGGGCCGCGCAAGGGTGCTTTTGCCGTTCTAAGCGGTGGTGCAGGCGAAGGGAAATCTACAACTGCTTTCAACCTGGCTTATGTCTGTGCTCAGCAGGGTGAAAAAGTGTTGCTGGTTGACGCTGACCTGCGCCGTCCCGTGCAACACACCATCCTGGGTGTATCCAACCGCTTTGGGTTAACCAATGTGCTTTTGCGTGACGTGCCGGTCGAAGAAACGATTAAAACAACCAGCGTTCCAAATCTGCACTTCCTTCCGAGCGGACGTCTGCCGCGCACTTCGCTGGGAATACTTGATCCGAAGCGCATCAGTGAGTTGGTTTATAGCCTGAAGCAGAAGTATGACATTATTATCTTTGATACACCGCCGCTGGTGGGTATCAGCGACTCGGCTGTTATTGCTAAGGAAATGGACGGTGTAGTACTGGTCGTGCAATACCGTAAATATCCGCGCGATATGATTATCCGCGCTAAGCAGATGCTGGATACGCTTGGCATTGCACAGGTCGGTGTTGTACTTAATAACATCAATATTATGCGTGATGATTACTACTACTACTACCACTCATACTATTCGAATTACCATTATTACCGTTCGCAGGAAGCGAATCCGGTTGTTTCCCAGGGAACGCAGGGCGCCGCCTAAAGGAGCAAGGATGAAGATAAAGGATATATTTTTAGTTTTAATGGCGGCGTTCGTTTTGACTGGCTGCACCAGCCATCCTGTGGCGGTGCCGGATGACACATCCGTCGTTGGACTGTATCAGTTGCGCGCGCTGGATCCGCTAGTGATAAGTCTGCGGGGAATACCTCAGGAAAAGCAGATCGAATCAATTATTGATGAGAGGGGAACGATCACACTTCCGTATGTTGATGCTCCGGTGCAGGCGGCCGGAATGACAACGTCCGAACTCGAACGTAAAATCCAGAGTATCTATACGGACGGAAAAATTTACCGCAATATCACCGTCAATATCGCTACAACGGCGAAAATCTACTACATGGAAGGCGAAGTGCGTAAACCTCAGGAATATCTGCTGAACCGCCGCATCACCTTATTGCAGGCGATTGCCGCTGCCAGCGGGTACACTGAATATGCCAACCCGAAAAATGTGACAATTACCCGGAATGGTAAAATTATGAAGTTTAACACGGTCGACCTTGAGAAGCATCCGGAGAGGGACGTTCCTGTTGAAGCCGGAGACCGGATAAAGGTTAATCGGTCTGTATTTTAATTAATCCAGCCAGCGATTTGCTGCCGGTCCGGAGAGGCCGGCTTTTTCATTTCCGGCCGGAGCGTATGGCGGGATCCAGCTGAAAACGGATATCTTTGATTTCAGGAATGTCCGGAATCGATGCGATTTTTTTGAGCATATGCGCCTTAGGTAAGCGGCGCAGTTCAGTCAGCCAGCCGGGATGATCGGCGTTAATATACAGAATTCCGTTTTTCAGGTGCGCAGGACGGGTATGTTTCGCAAGTTGTTCTCCGGCAACCACCGGCCATCGATCCGTAATTTTTTCCGGCAACGATGCAGTCTCGGATTCATCTTTTCGCAGAATTCCGGCCAAAATGTCGCTAATGCATTTTTCCGGGCGCTGTTCGGGGGGCGGAAAGGGATTCGCCAGGCGGAATCTTTCACGGGCCAGTTCCCATTTTAACTGCTGATCCAGGTTTTTTTTCATATCTTTCTTCGGCAGATGACAGTTTGCAAAACGGTTTTAAAATCAGCAGACTCTAACACACACGAAGGATGTGGCGCACCTTGAATTCAATTCATCAATATATGTTTTCCCTGTTGCTGATGCTGGCGCTTCTTGCGTTGTCGGCCTTCTTTTCCTGCTCGGAAACAGCGCTCTTTTCATTGCCGCCGGACGCTGCGCGCCGCCTGCGGGAACACAGGCGGATTGATGATCTGCTGACGATCCTGCATAAAGAACCCTCCGGGCTGCTGGCCGCCATCCTGTTCGGGAATCTGGTTGTTAATGTTTTGTTCTTTTGCACCGGTGCCGAAGCGGCCGGGCGACTGGCGGAAGAACGCGGCGGCTGGTTTGAAGCGCTTGGCGGCGCGCTGGTGCTTCTGACCGTCATTCTGTTCGGCGAAATTATTCCCAAGGCGATTGGAATTACGCATCCGTCCGGTGTTCTGCATATCACCGCCACGCCGTTGCGGGCCTGGTTTTATTTTACCCGCCCGTTCCGTCTTTTTATCCGCTGGCTTCTCGACCGGATCGGGTTGCGGGATGGTGAAGCCTCAGGCGGAAGAGCCTACATTACCCCGGGAGAGCTCAAGGAGCTGCTGGATGCAGTTCAACACGAACCGGGGTTCGGGTCGCATGAAAAAGAGATTCTTGAAGATATTGTCAATCTGCCCGATGTGCGCGTTCGGGAAGTTATGGTGCCGCGCGTTCAGGTGTTGCGCCGGCCGCTTGATGCGGACCGAGACGAAATGCTGAACGAGGCCCTCCTGCATAAATACAGCCGGGTGCTGATTTATCGAGACAAAGACGATGAACCGCTTGGTTACATCAATGTCCGGGATATTTTTATGGATGGCGGCCGGACGGTTTCGCTTGAGCCGTTTATCCGTCCGCTGGTTTTTGTTCCCGAAACGAAACGGGCGGATGCGCTGCTGCGCGAATTTATGAGCCGTGACTGGCAGATGGCCGCCGTTGTTGATGAGTATGGCGGACTGGCCGGCGTGGTTACCATTGAAGATCTGCTGGCGGAAGTCGTCGGCGATTTCGAGTCAGGGACGGCTGATGAAATCCAAAAGCTGGACGAGGTGACGTACCGGCTTCACGGGCAGCTTTCCATTCGCGCCTGGCGGGAGCTCTTCGCCGGATTTCTGCCCGGGCAGGAAATGGATGCGCTGGCGTTTAATACGCTCGGCGGCTTTATCATATCGCTGCTGGGCCGCATGCCGCATCAAGGCGACACGGTGTCGGTGCGCAATCTGCAATTGACCGTGGAGACCATGCAGCACCGCCGGATCGGAACGGTACTGTTGAGTCTGAACGAACCGGAGGCGGCGGCATGAACGGCTGGCTGTCCATCGGGTTAATCGCGGCGGCTTTAGCTGCTTCGATGCTCTTTTCCGGAGTGGAAACCGGCGGCTATCTGCTCAATCGCATCCGGTTGCGTTCCCGTGTACGGCAGGGCGATCTTGCGGCCCGCCGGCTGCAGAATAGTCTGAGCGACGCGCACCGGTTTATTTTCACCGTTTTGATCAGCAACAATATTGCCAATTACATGATTTCCCGTGAAGTGACCCGGCTCTATTCAGAGTCGGGGCTGACGACCGGCGGCAGGCTGATCTTCGGATTTATTCCGTGGAATGCGGAGACCGCTGCAACACTTACACTCCTGCTGCCGCTGTTCCTTTTCGGAGAGCTGATTCCCAAAAATATTTTCCGGCATTACGCGGAAACGCTGATGTACCGCTGCGCCGGACTGCTCCGTTTAGTGCAGTGGGTATTGTCTCCGGTTACTGCTGTCCTGAAAGCACTTTTCAATCTGCTTACCGGCGGGCGGGGCCGCCGCGAAGACCTGAACGGGTTTTCACTTTCGCTTCAGGGGCTTCGCGAATATTTTTCCGAAGATACGCGCCGGGCTTCGCTGAGCGCTCACCAGCACGGCATGATCGATAATCTCGTTGCGATGCACCGGATTCCCTCGCAACAGGTCATGGTGCCGGCGGCAGGTATGGTGCAGGTGTCAGAAAAAGCTTCTGTCCGGCAGGTATTTGATCTGATGCGTACTCGCGGTGTAGATCAGGTGGCGGTTTATCGCGGGCCGGCCCGCAGCGTAACCGGGTTTATCGATCTGTTCGACCTGATGGATCCGATGCTGAATCCTGATGATCCGGTAAAGCCTCTTCTGCATAAAAGTGTTCGCGTAACGGCTGATATGCCGCTCACCCGGGCTTTCCGGCTGCTTCGCAAACGGGGAGAACAAATGGCGGTGGTTGTGGACCGTTCTGTCCGGGTTGTCGGATTGCTGCATATACGCGACATTGCCCGTTACATCGTTCGGGACGTTTGAAGAATCGCTGAAAACCCGATGGAACAGGGGTTGCGGGATGTTCCAAGCCGTGCTATATCTAGCGGCCTCAAGGGTAAAAAGCCCAATATATGGTGGTTTTCAGCAAATGGCCAACGAAGACAAAAAACACGTTTACGACGAAAGTAAAATCAAAACCCTCTCGTCTCTGGAGCATATCCGGGCCCGTACCGGGATGTACATCGGACGAACCGGCAACGGCAGTCATTACGACGACGGGATTTATGTTCTGCTCAAAGAGGTCGTTGATAATGCCATTGACGAGTTCATCATGGGCCACGGCAAAAAGGTCGAAATCACCATCGAAGAAGATACGGTCAATGTGCGCGACTACGGACGCGGCATTCCGCTCGGCAAAGTGGTCGAATGCGTTTCGCGTATTAACACCGGCGCGAAATACAACGACGATGTTTTTCAGTTCAGCGTCGGTCTGAACGGCGTCGGCACCAAAGCCGTCAACGCGCTTTCCAGTTATTTTATCGTCCGTTCACACCGTGACGGTGAGTTTGTTGAAGCCCGGTTTGCCCGCGGCATTCTTGAGGCGGAAGAGAAGGGTAAATCGAAGACCGAGGAAAACGGCACCTTCATCAGCTTTTCACCCGATCCGGAAATTTTCAAAGTTTATAAATTCCGCGAGGATCACATTGAACGCCGCCTGCGGTTTTATTCCTATCTCAACGCCGGGCTCACGCTCATCTTCAACGGCAAAAAAATTGTTTCTGAAGGCGGGCTGCTCGATCTGATTGCCGACGAAAGTGAATTCGAGAAAATATATGAGCCGTTTCACTATCGCGACAAAATGCTCGAAATCGCCTTCACGCACACCAACCGCTTCAGCGAAGATTATTATTCTTTCGTCAACGGCCAGTTTACCAGCGACGGCGGCACACACCTGAGTGCTTTCCGCGAAGGACTGCTAAAAGCCGTCAATGAATACTCCGACGGCAAGTTTGACGGCGACGATGTGCGCGAAGGGATTCTCGGTGCTATCGCCATCCGCCTCAAAGAACCCATCTTTGAATCGCAGACCAAAAACAAACTCGGCAATACCGAAATCCGCGCGGATCTGGTCGCCGACATTAAAAAAGCCATTGTCGAAATGCTTCACCGCAACCGGCCCGAAGCCGACAGGCTGATCGAAAAGATCAAAGACAGCCAGCGCCTGCGCAAAGAGCTTCAGGATGTAAAAAAGCTGGCGCGCGAACGCTCCAAGGCCGTTTCCATCCGGGTTCCGCAGCTCAAAGACTGCAAGCAGCACTTCAGCAAAGAGAAGGGAACTCATGCCGATACGATGATCTTTATCACCGAAGGTCAGTCGGCGGCCGGTTCGTTGGTCAGCTGCCGTGACGTGAACAAACAGGCGATTTATACGCTTAAGGGAAAGCCGCTGAATGTCTGGGACCTCAAGCGGGACGCGCTGTATAAAAATGTAGAACTCTACAATCTCATGCGCAGTCTCAACATCGAAGACTCCGCGGCTGATTTGCGCTACGGTCACGTCATTCTTGCCACCGACGCCGACGTTGACGGTCTGCACATCCGCAATCTGATGATCACTTTCTTCCTGCGCTTTTTTGAACCGCTGGTGCGTGACGGCCATCTGAAAATTCTCGAAACGCCGCTGTTCCGCGCCCGTAACAAGAAAGAAACCATCTACTGCTATTCCGAAAAAGAGCGCGACACCGCGCTTGAAAAGCTGGGACGCGGCGCAGAGGTCACCCGGTTCAAAGGACTCGGCGAAATTTCGCCCGGCGAATTCAAAGCCTTTATCGGCGAAGAAATGCGGCTCACTCCGGTGGTGGTCGATGAAGACCACTCGATTCCTGAAGTGCTCACCTTTTACATGGGCAAGAATACGCAGGAACGCCGCACTTACATTATGGACAATCTGGTAGTGGACGAAGAAATTCTATGAGCGAAGAACAGGAATTCCTTTTCGGCGACGAGCCGGGAGAAGAAAAAAAAACCGCCAAAAAAAATGCGGCGAAAAAGAAACCCGTTGAGGCGGATGATGCGCCGGATGAATCGGCCGATTCCGGAAAGCGCCCGCGGACACACCTCGCTCTTGATTCCGAACATGGCCCGCTCCGGAAACTGGTGGACTACAACTTTCTGCAATACGCTTCCTATGTAATTTGCGACCGCGCGATTCCCAATGTTGAAGACGGCCTCAAACCGGTGCAGCGCCGCATCATGCACGCGCTGTCGGAAAAAGACGACGGACGCTTCATCAAAGTTGCCAACGTCGTTGGTCATACCATGCAGTATCATCCGCACGGCGACGCCTCCATCAATGACGCCCTTGTGAATCTGGCGAATCTCGGCGGATACCTCATTGAAGGGCAGGGAAACTTCGGCAACATCTACACCGGCGACCGCGCCGCTGCGCCGCGATACATCGAGTGCCGTCTGACTCCGCTGGCCCGCGAGGAACTTTTTAATAAAGAACTCACCCGCTATATCCCCAGCTATGACGGACGGAATAAAGAGCCGGTTGTTCTTCCCTGCAAGCTGCCGCTGCTGCTCATGCTCGGCGCAGACGGCATCGCCGTCGGACTCTCGACCAAAATTCTGCCCTACAACTTCATCGAACTGCTTGAAGAGCAGATTGAAATTCTCCACGAGAAGGTGCGCACACCGCATAAATGCACCGCGCTGCCGGACTTTCAGACCGGCGGACTCATGGATGTTTCCGAATACGACAACGGAAACGGTAAAGTCAAAGTCCGCGCGAAAATCGAAGAACGCGGCGGCAACCGGCTGATCATCACCGATCTGCCGTACGGACAGACCACCGAATCGCTCACCACATCGATCGAAGAGGCTGTGCGGAAGAAAAAAGTGGCCGTTCGTGCCATTAACGACTTCACGGCCGAAAACGTCGAAATCGAACTGGTTCTTTCAGTCGGAGCCGATCCGGAACAGGTTAAGCAGGCGCTGTATGTTTTCACCGCCTGTGAATCAGCCATTTCCAGCCGCATTGTCGTGATTCATAACAACCGCCCGGTCGAAATGACGGTCGATGAAATCCTGCACCTGAATACGAAACAGCTGCTCACCATTCTCGAAGCAGAGCTGAATCTTAAAAAAGATAAACTGCTCGACGCCTTTCATACCAAAACGCTCGTGCAGATCTTTGTCGAAAACCGCATCTACAAAAAAATCGAGCAGTGCAAAACCTACGAGACAGTCCATCAGGCGGTCTTCACAGGGCTGGAGCCCTTCCTGCACCTGCTGCGCCGCCCCGTGGTGACGGACGACGTCGAAATGCTCCTTGCCATTCAGATCAAACGCATCTCGCTCTTCGACATGAACAAAAACAAAGAGGAGATCGAAAAAATCCTTACCGAGCTGGCCGAAGTGGAGAAAAACCTCAAGAGCCTCACGGTGTACGCAACCCGCTACCTCAAAGATCTCATCAAAAAATATAAAGACCGCTATCCGCGCCTCACCCAGGTTAAAACCTTCAAAGAGATCGAAGTACGAGAGCTCACCGCTACCGAACTCCATATCCAGCATGATATGGAAAGCCATTTTGTCGGTTCCGGCGTTAAGGGCGAATCTCTCCTGAAATGTTCTTCACTCGATAAGCTCATCTTTGTCTGGGACGACGGACGTTACCAGATGATGGCCCCGCCGGAAAAATTCTTCGTCGACGGCAACCTGCTCTACAGCGCCATCTTTGACCGCGACCGCGAAATGACCTGCGTCTATGTGAGCGGCCGCGAAACCTACATCAAACGCTTCACCTTCGGCGGTGCCATCATGAACCGCGACTACCAGCTTGCGCCCGAAGGTTCGAAAATACTCTTCTTTCAGGAAGGATGCCCCGACGAGCTTTACCTGCGCTACCGCCCGGCCAAAGGCCAGCGCATTCATCAGCAGTTCTTCAAACTCAAGGACCTGGCGGTCAAGGGCTCAAAAGCCAAAGGCAACCGGCTCACCACCAAATCGGTGCAGTATATCGACACCAGGCCGGGCCGCTGGTGGCGCGACGACGAAGAAGCCCCGCAGGGCGTTCTGCTGTAAAACCCTGTGCGGCATTGAATTTTTTTGCAGGCTGGGGGCCTGCTGTACGTATCGCCGGCATCTTGCCGGCCTTGTACAAAAAACTGAAGTTGATGTGATTCGTGGGTGTTTCTAATCTGCGGTTAAAAATGAATTCCGTATACGACATTCAGGCTTTGGAATCGGTCTGCCGGGATCCGCACCGGCGGAAACTTTTCTGCAACGCCTTTTTTAAAAAAGCGCTGCCGCTCGAAACTTGTCTGGTGAAAGCTCCGGAACTGAATGGAAAGCTGAACTTTGAAACGCTTGAGATTGTCGAGCGACAGGACTCGCAGCGCGACGGTGCAACTAAAATGGTCTTGCGGGCAGCGGACGGACACAAGATCGAGGCCGTGATTTTACGCATTGCTTCGGGCCGGACGAGTCTCTGCATTTCCTCGCAGGTCGGCTGCGCGGCCGACTGCCGGTTCTGTGCGACCGGCAAACTCGGGTTTATCCGCAACCTGACGGCGGCGGAAATGCTCGATCAGGTACTGCTCGCCAAGCGGCTTCTGCGCGAAGAAGGCCGGACGCTGCGCAACGTTGTTGTGATGGGAATGGGCGAACCGCTGCGCAATGAAGAGAATCTGTTCCAATGCCTGGAAACCCTGCGCGATAAACGCTTCTTTAATCTCTCCGACAATCACCTGCTGGTTTCCACCGTCGGCATTCCGGATGCAATGCTTCGCTTCGCGGAACGCTTTCCGAAAATCCGGCTGGCGCTAAGTCTGCATAGTGCGCGACAGGAAGTCCGCGAGCGGATTATGCCG
>DAONGM010000010.1:16708-23304 GCA_035404105.1 Pontiellaceae bacterium | reverse complement strand
TATCGGTGAGTCACTCAACCTGAAAATAATTAATTAGGCGGACTGACCCCTTTTCGGATTGATGCCCCTGGTTCTTGCGCCTTTTGCTACCAGTGACGCATCGCCTTTTATGAAGCTTTATTTTTACGTCACCGAGATAATTGCCGGCAGAAGGAACGCCATGTATCGAGCGCTGTTTTCCAGGCATCAACATCCTGCGGATAATACGTTTTGGACTCGTGCGCAAAGGAATTGCGGATGATCGCACGGCCTTCGGCCAGCGATGTGATGTCGCCCATTGCCAGCATCTGCATAATCAGGTTTCCAATGGCGGTGGCTTCGACCGGACCGGTGACCACTTCGCGGCCGGTGGCATTCGCCGCAAACGGACTGAGCGCCTTGTTCTGACATCCGCCGCCGACGATCCGCAGAACATCCATCTTTTTCCCGCTGAGCATTTCGAGTGTGCCGCAGGTGTCGGCGTAAAGCAGAGCCAGCCCTTCGTAAGCCGCACGCAGAATCTGCCCGTGTCCCTGAGGCCGCTTCTGACCGGTGCGCTCACAGTAACTCCGGATCCGCGCGGGCATATCACCGGGCGGCAGAAAAACATCGTCACCGGGATTGATAAAGAATTCAAACGGAACCGACCGCAGTGCCAGTTCGGCCATTTCGTCCCAGGTGTAAGTGAAGCCCTGCTCCGCCCAGGTGCGGCGGATCTCCTGCATCATCCAGAGTCCGGAGAGGTTTTTCAGGAAACGGATGGTGCCGCACACACCCACTTCATTCGTGAAGTTGGCCGCCAACACATTGCCGTTAATAACCGGAGCCGGAAGCTCTGTTCCGAGCAGCGACCAGGTTCCCGAGCTGAGGAACGCGCATTGTTCGCCTTCCGCAACCGGCACGGCGACGAAGGCGCTGGCGGTGTCGTGGCTGCCGACATTAACGACCGGCAGTCCCTGATAATCGCCAAGCACAGTTCCGGGATCAGCAAACGGAGCAAACAGGTCTGTACGGATATTAAGTTTCGCAAGCAGATCAAACGCCCAGTCTTTGGCGACCGGATTATACATCTGAGAGGTGCTGGCAAAGGTCCGGTTGGTTGCGAGCCTGCCAGTCAACCAGTAGTTAAGCAGATCGGGAGCAAACAGCAGTTTATCCGCCTGCAAATACTGAGTATCGTTCGACTGCGCCAGTGCATAAAGCTGATAGAGCGAGTTCAGCTGCATGAACTGGATGCCGGTCTGGTTGAAAACGGTTTCTTTGCCAACGGCGGCAAATACCTTTTCAGGCATGCCGTTTGTGCGTGAGTCGCGGTAGTTGACCGGGTTGCCGAGCAGTTTCCCCTGAGCATCAATCAACCCGAAGTCCACGCCCCAGGTATCAATGCCGATTGAAACCAGCCCGCCGCCGAATTCTTTCTTCGCCAGCGCGATACCTTCCTGGATATTGCGGAAAAGATGAATAAAATCCCAGTAGAGCGTGCCGTTGATTTCCGTCGGTCCGTTCCAGAACCGGTTCATCTCTTTGAGCGTGAGCAGACCGTTTTCAAGCGTACCGACGATTGTGCGTCCGCTGGAAGCGCCCAGATCAACTGCCAAATAGTGCCTGCTCATGTTTGCTCCGGCAAACGTCAGCCGTAAACCGGACCATAGGTCTGGCAGGCGCGGAAGTCTGCGCCTTCCAACCCTTCGGTGCCGAATGAACTCCATGAGCTCGGGCGATAGACCTTTTCGTCTTCGACGTTATGCATAAAGACCGGAATCCGCAGCATAGAAGCCATCGTGATGAGGTCGGCACCGATGTGTCCGCAGCTGAACGCACCGTGGTTGGCGCCCCACTTCGCCATCACTTCATAGACGTCGGTGAAGGCACCTTTGCCGGTGATACGCGGCGCAAACCAGGTCGTCGGCCAGGTACTGTTGGTCCGGTTATCCAGCACATTGTGGACTTTTTCCGGAAGTTCAACCGTCCAGCCTTCTGCGATCTGCAGCACCGGGCCGAGACCTTTAACGAGGTTGACCCGGCTCATGGTAATCGGCATGCCGCCCTGAGTGACAAACTTGGAAGACCAGCCGCCGCCGGGAAAATATTCCGTCACCGCCGGATGCCATGTAGTGGCATCCAGACAGGCTTTGGCTTCTTTGCGGCTGATTTCCCAGAACGGTTTCATAGCAGGCAGGCCGTCCCTGCTCTGCCGTCCGCTGCCATCGAGCGCGGCGGAACCGGAGTTGATCAGATGAATCAGACCGCCGGCAGCGGCCCCTTCGACCTCGTAACCGGTTACACGCCTGATCGCTTCGGGACTCCAGTAGGTGCGGACATCGGCGAAAACCTGCGCGGTGCTGGTGAGCAGGTAGGCGAAAAGCATCGGTACGCCGTTAAGACTGTCATTCTCCGTAGCGACGAGGCGCGGCATGCGAATGCCGTTCCAGTCGAACGAGCTGTTGGAAACGGCTTCAAGAAAGTCGCCGTTTGGCGAGCAGTCCGTCCAGTTGCGCTGGCCCTGAAATCCGGAGAGGATCGCGTTGTGGCCGCGCGCTTCTTCTTTGTACCCCATCTTATCAAGCTTATCGCTGCCGACCATCAGGTCACGGGTGATGAGCGCCATCTTAACGGAGTCTTCCCACTCCCTGTTGAGCTGCTTGCGGGAGCGTTTGGTCGCGGCACCGTTCGGGTCGCGGCCTTCCCGGCAGTTTTCTTTCACCCAGGCAAGCGCTTTTTCGTACTCAGCCTGATCGTAAATGCCATCCCGCATCCGGCGGGTAAATTCAGTCAGGTCGATTGCTTCAACTCGCATGCCGAGATATTCTTCGAAAAAGTTTTGATCGACAATCGAACCGGCAATGCCCATCGAGCAACCGCCCATGGAAAGATAGGATTTACCTTTCATCATTGCCACGGCCAGGCCGGCCCTGGCAAAGCGCAGGATTTTTTCTTCCACGTCGGCAGGAATGGATGTGTCGCCCGCATCCTGTACATCACGGCCGTAAATTCCAAAAGCCGGCAATCCCTTCTGCGTATGCCCGGCCAGCACGGCGGCGAGATAAACCGCGCCGGGGCGCTCGGTGCCGTTGAACCCCCAGACCGCTTTCGGACGCAGCGGATCCATGTCCATGGTTTCAGAACCATAGCACCAGCACGGCGTCACCGTCAGCGAGACGCCGACGTTTTCACGGTTGAACTTTTCAGCACAGGCGGCGGCTTCAGCCACACCGCCAATGCAGGTGTCCGCGATTACACATTCCACCGGCTTGCCGTTCGGGTATTTAAGTGAGCTGCTGATAAGCTTCGCGGCGCTCCTGGCCATAGTCATGACCTGGCCTTCAAGCGATTCGCGTACACCGCCGTAACGCCCATCTATTGTGGGACGGATTCCAATTTTCGGGAGCGCGGTAATCCATGTTTTTTCAGCCATAGGAATCTCCTTTATTTTAAAATCCCCTTTTTTATACACACATCCCGCCCCGGCTTCGGTCGTCTTTCGGATGGTATATTTTACACATTCCATTAGTCTCCTGCCCATGAACGAGATCATCAGTTACGGCAGATTCCGGTGCAAAGAACTCGCTCCGCATAAAAACCGGGGAATGGAGATCACGTACATTGAAAAAGGAGTCCTGGAGTGGATGGTGGAAGGTGTTCCGGAAAAAATTGAACCGGGATCGGTTTTCTTCACCCTGCCGTGGCAGGTACACGGAAGCCTGCATCCGTCCGAACCGGATAATGTCGTCTGGCATGTTCTTTTCCACCTCGATGAGGATTATCCGGCTCCGCGCAAGCAATTTGGATTCCCGCCCGGCTTCGGATTCAGTCCGATCGAAATGAAAATGCTCAGCACTGCATTTACGTCCGGTTCAAAACACTGTTTTCGTGCAACGCCGGCCATGCACTGGCTGATGCCCGCACTCATCAACGAACTGCAAACCACCCATGAACTGGCAAAGGCGCACTCGATCAGTCTTCTGCGTGCTGTGCTGGTCGAGTTGAAGCGGATTGTAAGCGGCGATGCCGTCGATACAGATACACACACCTGGTCCGAGAAAAAAGTACAAGCCCTGCTGACCGACCTCTCATCGAGCTGTGATCAGCAATGGACTCTGAAACAGATGGCAGGCCGGTGCGGCATTCGTCGAACCCGGCTCAATACAGTTTTCCAGAAACTGACCGGCAGTACACCGATGGAATATCTCACACGTTTGCGAATGGAACGGGCGAAAACCCTTCTGCGAGAAACCGGGATCAAGATCATCGACATCGCTTTTGAATGCGGCTTCGGCAGCAGTCAATATTTCGCCAACACCTTCAAACAAGCCACCGGTATGACACCGACCGGCTACCGGATACACTGCGCGAGACTTACCACCGACGAATTGCTCAAGTGGAAAAATGTCAAGTTCCGCAGTGAACAGGAAGAGCGGCGGCGCGTACAGAATTTCAGCGCAAATTGAGCAATTTGCTGATGATCCGGATGCACGGCGGACGGCGGATCCCGCACCGATTCAAGATTACAAAGCATCTGTATCAGAGCTTAAGAGAACCCTGCGGGAAAGCCGTCAGCCAGAACTGGACCCAGAACTGCGTCTTGTCTTCTTCATCAATTCGGAACCCGACGCCCATGCCGATACAGTTAAATTTGTGATTAACAAGTATCTTGCGTTCGTACCACTCATTGAATTTTTCATCGTAACTGGCCGAAAATTCATAGGACCAGTCGTCGTTCGGGAAAAGTTTAACGCGCGGTGTTATAAGCGAACGGGTTCCGGCCAGATAACGGTATTCCATGCTGTACTCGCTCTTGTCGTCAGAGACAAACTTGAGTCGCGCATTGGCCGGATTTACATCATGGGTGTACCAGTTGTATTCAAGATCTGACTGGACAAAGAAATTGTCGGTCAGACTCAGTTCGGTATCGGCCACAAGATTGCTGAAGCTCTTTTGACCCTCAGGCGTCTCAAAACGTCCGGTCGTGTAAATATCGCTATCGACAAAATTGGATACCCGTTTAAGACCGCGCTTCGTCTGCAGAAGATTGCGGGCCCCGAAGCGTACTTCATTCTGTTTGTCGAGCGCGTCAACGGAATCGAACTGGAAAAGGTTCGTCGGAGTCATACTGGGTTCAGGTCTCCAGCTGTAGTCGGCATACGGTTCGACTACATGGCGCAGTCCATCGCCGAAGTAACTGCTCTTTTCGGTAATCGGCTTGTAAGCTTTGAAGGATGTCAAGGTGCCCATCTCTACGATATTACGATAGTCGGCATTGGCCCCTTCGGCCGTCTCGCTGTACCATGTCCCGCGATAACCGGCGCGCGGAATCACGTTAAAGAATTCCTTAAAGCGCAGCGGCAGGAAAATGCGGTCATAGGTGTCAAACCGGGCGCTGCGGTAATTATCAGCCCGCGGAATCGGGAACATATTGGTTTCGGCATTTTGCTTCTGGAGGAAGGCGACATTGTTTTCGCTTTCAAAATAAAACGGCGAGTCGCCAAGCCGCGAACGGTACCAGTCGTAGGTCATTTCCGGCAGACGGTCGACGGTCGTGTAGAAATCATTCATGCGGCGGTCCACACGCAGGCTGGCGGCGTAATCGTCGGCGGAACGCTGAACAACGGCGTAATTTTCCGGATTGGCTTCGTTCCGGAAGTCGTCATTGAAAAAGTCCTTGAGAACAAGCGGATCGCTCAGCCAGTTGACCTTTGTGGCAAAGTAAGTCTGTTCATCAATTTTTTCACGGTCTGTAATCTTCACGCGGTACCGCTGCGAATCAATCAGACTCTTATCAAATCCCATATTATGGCGGCTGTTGCTGCTGCCGTTGTACGGATCGTTGTCATTAATGTAGTAGGTCTCAATACCGCCACCGCCGGTCGGCGTGGTCCATCTGAAATCCTGACCGAGGCCGAGACCGCGGCGGGAATAAAGATCGAAATGAGATACAGACCGGAGCCAGTCGGTCGGATGAACTTCTGCGCGGTACTTGATGTAGCCGCCGACCCGTCCGCCATAGCCGATACCGCAGGTGAATACGCCGTGATCCAGATGACGCTGCCAATAGGGTGTGTAGAAAATCGGAACAGGGCCGGCGAAGAAGGTCACGCCCTTAGCCTTAACGAAAACCCCGGTTTCCTTATCGTTAATAATCCGAAGCTCTTTCGCTTTGGCATAGATCGCCGGATGTTCACCGGAGCAGGTGGTCATCATGACATTATGCATGAGAAACTCATTGGTCGAAACGCGCTCAGTGGTTTCCGCAGTAATGTAGGCCGGCTCAAAATACATGGCCGATTTACCGAAGGTACCGGCCTGGGTTTTGTAATTATAAGCCAGCTCCTGACCTTCCCAGTAATTGCCGTCGCGAACCATCCGGATGTTTCCACTGGCTTTGATCTCGCCGGTTTCTGAATTTACCGTCACGTGATCCGCCTGAAGGCTGGTACCGGCCTGTTGAACAGCAACGTTCCCGTCGCCAATGAGCAACTTGCCGGAATATTCCATCCGGTCGGCCGTGACTTCAACCGCATTGGGATCATCGGCCGTGCGTTCAGGAAGAGGCTTTGCTTCGACACGCACACTGCCCGACCCGCTGCCGGCGGACGCAGCAGCCGCTTCGCCGCCACCGG
>DAONGM010000010.1:0-16608 GCA_035404105.1 Pontiellaceae bacterium | reverse complement strand
AATCGGCGCTTTCGTGCCGTCGGCCAGCAAAGCTTCGCCGTGAGGGAAGAGAACGCGCAGACGTTCGGCCGATTTTGCGGCGTATTCGGTGTCGCCGAATTTACGAATCACCTTGTTGTAATAAATCGCGGCGGAATTCGTCTGCGGCGGACGGGGAATGCGTTCGTAAAAACGGCCGACCTCATAGTTATGTTCCGCTGAAAGCGTATGCAGTTTTACGCTGAAGTCATGTACTTCCGCGATGTGCTGTGAGTTGGTATAAAGCTCAGGAAACAGTCCGGCCGAGAGTTCGGCCTGTTCGCGGATGTCGATGCTGTACGGAGTGGAATCAACCAGTGTTTTGAAGCTGTCGATTTTCGCAACAGCGGCTTTCTCAGCGAATGGACTGTTCGGATAACGGTATTCGGTTGTTGCGTAGGCGACAACAGCCAGCTCCGGATCGTTGTTTTTCTGGTAGGCCTGTCCGATCATGTACTGCATCTCAGGGGCACGTTCCCATTGCGGAGCGTTCTTGATGATCGACTCGAACAGCGGCACGGCACGCTCAGGGGCGCGGTAGCCGCCGAAGAGCCAGCGCATCCGTTTGCGGTTCATCTCTTTTTCGGCAAGGGTGTACTGCTGATCAAGAATGGAATTATAATTTGTGATGCTGGTGTAGTACTGCTGAATCAGTTCTTCGTAGGCGGTAAAGGCTTTTTTGTTTTTGCCCTTTTCTGCATAAATTTCAGCCACCGTCTTTTTGGCGGTTGCCGCGTGAGCATCTTCCGGCCAGCGCTTCACAAAAATCTCAAACTGCTTCCGCGCGCTCCGGATGCTGCCTTTTTCTTTCAGCGACTCGGCATACTGCCAGTGCTCTTCAGCCGTCGCCGGTTTATAGGCGAACGGATTCAGATAAAAATAGTTACCGCTGCGGGTTTCCTGATACGGCATGGCCGTTGAACAGCCGGTCACGGCAAGCAGCGTGAAAACGGCCAGAAAGCCCGCGATAAAAGCGCAGTTCTGTTTTAAATTCATATGCGCCAGAGAGTACGGAAGCCCCTCCGCCTTGGCAAGAGCGAAGCCGAGGTTTCCGGAGTCCTGGATTAAAACTCAACCCGCGGAACCACAGACGCTTCCGGCGCCGACTCAAACGGCGTGCGGCGGGAAAATCCGAACATGCCGGCCCAGACCGATCCGGGGAACCGGCGGATCGACGTATTATAGGCCTGCACCATTTCGTTATAGCGGCGGCGTTCCACTGAAATACGGTTTTCCGTTCCGGACAGCTCGTCCTGCAGCGCCATAAAATTCTGATTGGCTTTCAGCTCCGGATAGTTTTCCGCCACCAGCAGCAGGCGGCTGAGCGCGCCCTGCATCTCTCCGGCAGCCTTAATCTTTTCGTCCGGCGTGGAGGCCAGGCCCCACTGACTGCGCAGACGGGTGACTTCCGTCAGAAGTCCTTTCTCGTGTGCGGCATAGCCTTTCACCGTGCTGATCAGATTCGGGATTAGGTCAAAACGGCGCTGAAGAACGGTTTCGACGTTGGCCCACTGGGCCGTCACCGCTTCGTCCTGGGAAACAAAACGGTTTTTCGATCCGATTGCTGATCCGCCGATCATCACAACCACCAGCAAAATAATTCCGAGTACAATCCATACCTTCTTCATCGTCATCCTCCATTTCTAAATTCGGTCAACCGCATCCACCACCGCTTCAATAGAAGCCAGATACTCTTCGAAGAGCCGCCCGGCGTCTACATTTTTTATTTTCAGCGTACCGGCTTTCAGCGCCTGAATCCGCCGAAAGCTTTCGAGCTTCACCGGAACATGCCCGGTGAGTTTTTCCAACGCCTGAAACTTTTCTGCCGGAACCGGATTTTCATAGAGACGCAGCGCGGCGCGGAACAGCGTCAGCACGCCGGAAAGCGAACCGGTCAACAACGCCGTCAGCCGGCGCGGATTTCCGCTGACGGAAAGATAACTGCGGCAAAGCTGAATCACCGCGGAGCGCAGTTCGCGCTCGACCTGCAGCCGCAGATTCGCCATGCAGGGCTCAATCGCGGCGATGACATCTTCGCCGGACAGAACGCGGCGGGCATCGCGCATATCGAGCAGTTCAACCGGAAACACATCGGCGGCATCCGCCAGCCGCTTGCGCGTAAACATCAATGGCGGCGGATTCCCGGCCCGCTCCCAAACCGCAACCGGTTTCGCCAGATTCCGCAGAACCGCCGGCGAAAGATCATTCAGTACAACGAGCAGATTATAGTCCGATCCTTTCGCGGCGTAATCGCCCGCCGCCGCAGAACCGTAAAGCACCACGGCCTGCAGATTATCTCCGCAAACGGTTTTCAGTTTTTCAGTGAACTGTTCAGGACTCATCTTTTTCATAAAACACTCCCTGCTCTACCAGCCGCGCGACGCTCCGCCGCCCCCCGACATACCGCCACCGAAACCGCCAAAGCCTCCGGAGCTTCCTCCGCCGAAACCGCCGCCGCTGCGTCCGCCGCCACCGCCCATAAACAAAAGCAAAAGCCACGGATGACGAATCACAGCGAAGATTATAATTATAAAAAAGATCAGCTGAATAAGTCCGCCACCTTTTCGATCCTGCGATTGCGAACCGCTATAGCGTTCCTGATTCCGAACTCCGGTCAGTTCAACGCCGGCGGCGGAAGCCGCTACCGAAGCCAGCGCCACAGCGCCGCTTCGCAACCCGCCGCTGTAATCGCCGTTGCGGAATGCGGGCCGCACGTACTGGTCAATCAGCCGCCCCGCCGCCGCATCCGGCAGAACGCCTTCAAAACCGTATCCGGTTTCGATACGCACTTTCCGGTCTTCAATCGCGGCAATGAGTAGAAGTCCGTTGTCTTTGCCTTTTTTTCCGATTCCCCAGCGTGCAAAAAGCCGGTTGGCAAAATCGTCGATCTGTCCGCCTTCGAGAGATTTCAGTGTAACAACCGCCACCTGCGCGCCGGTTTTCTGTTCCAGTTCGGCGAGAGTACTCTCCACAGCGGCGCGGTCGGAAGAATTCATCACATTGGCGAAATCGCTGACGTAACCGGCCGGTTTAAGCGAATTCAACAGGCGATCCGTATCCGCCCGGACCGGCAGAAATCCGGCCAGTAAAACAAGAACTGTGATGAAAAATCTGCGCATGTCCGGAACCGTACCGGCTTTTATCCTGTTTTGAAATATTTCATTCACTATTTATAACCCTTGAAAATAAAGGTCAAAACCGCAATCCCGCTAATCCTTATGCTTTTCATCAGATTTTAATTTGACAGTCCCGTCGGAAAGCGTATCTTGCGCTTCATGCATTAAGAGAGGCGTGAGGTAAACGCCCGGCAACCTGATAACATAAGGTGCCACGGCCTTGCAAAAGGCGATGCGCCCCGCAAGGGGAAAGTTGACGGTCAACCGCATCTCACCTCCGCCCTCTCTAACTGACTACAAAAGTAAAGAGAGGGACAGAAATGAGTAAGAACACTGAAACGCTGGCGCTTCATGCCGGCTACAAACCGGATCCCACGGGCAGCTGTGCGGTTCCTGTCTACAGAACAAGTGCCTATGTCTTCCGGGACACGGAGCACGCCGCCAACCTGTTCGGCTTGAAAGAGCTGGGCAACATTTATACGCGGCTGATGAACCCGACGAACGACGTGCTTGAACAGCGCGTCGCTGCGCTCGAAGGCGGAGCCGGCGCTCTGGCACTGGCATCCGGCACGGCGGCGATCTTCTACAGCATCATTAACCTGGCACAGGCAGGCGATGAAATTGTGTCGTCCAGCAACCTCTACGGCGGAACCTATACGCAGTTCAATAACATCCTGCCGCAGCTGGGCATCAAGGTGAAATTTGTCGATCCGTCCAATCCGCAGAACTTCGCCAAGGCCATCACGGAAAAAACGAAAGCTCTCTACACCGAGACCATCGGCAATCCGTCGCTCGACGTGGCGGACATCGAAGCCATCGCGAAAATCGCGCATGCTCACGGCCTGCCGCTGATCGTAGACAGCACCTTCACCACGCCGCACCTGCTGCGCCCCATTGATCACGGCGCAGACATCGTGGTGCACTCGCTCACCAAGTGGCTGGGCGGACACGGCAACGGTATCGGCGGTATTGTCGTTGATTCCGGAAAGTTCAACTGGGCGACGGGTAAACATCCCCTGCTCTCCGAGCCGGATGAAAGTTATCACGGCATCCGCTACGCGCATGACTTGCCGCCGTCACTGGCGCCGCTCGCCTACATCCTGCGGATGAGGCTGGTGCCGCTGCGCAACCTCGGTGCGTGTCTTTCGCCCGACAACGCGTGGCAGTTTCTGCAAGGCATTGAAACTCTGGCGCTGCGCATGGAGCGTCACGGCGAAAACGCGCTGGCGGTTGCGAAGTTCCTTGAGAAACAGGCTGAAGTCGAATGGGTCCGCTACCCCGGGCTCGAAAGTCATCCGTCGCACAAGATCGCAAAGAAACTGCTTAAAAACGGTTTCGGTGCAACGGTGGTCTTCGAAGTCAAAGGCGGCGAAGAAGCCGGCAAGAAGTTCATTGAAAAGCTTCAGATCTTCTCGCACCTCGCCAACGTCGGCGACGCGAAGAGTCTGGCGATTCATCCGGCAACCACAACGCACTCGCAGCTTACCGCCGAACAGCAGGCGGAAGGCGGGATTACACCCGGACTCATCCGCCTGTCGGTCGGCCTTGAGCACATCGACGATATCCTCGCCGACCTCAAACAAGCGTTGAAATAACGAGGAAGCCGAAATATTGGAATAATGGAAGTTTGGGTTCGCCCGACTTCTGTTATTCCTTTATTTCTTTATTCATGAAAACCGTTGAAACACAGTTTTTCACCTATGATGCACTGACACTGCAAAGCGGTGTCCGGTTCGGCCCCGTGACGCTGGCGTACGAAACCTACGGCACGCTCAACGAAAAGCGAGATAACGCCATTCTGCTGTTTCACGCGCTGACCGGCTCGCAGCATGCCGCAGGGGTCAACCCTGCCGTGCCAGGCATCGGCGAACGGTGGAATGCAGAATGCCAGAACGGCTGGTGGAGCGATTATCTCGGTCCGGCTAAAGTCGTTGATACCAACCGCTTCTTTGTCATCTGCATCAATTATTTCGGCGGCTGTTACGGTTCTACCGGCCCGTCTTCGATCAATCCGGCAACCGGAAAACCGTACGGCGGAAAATTTCCGCGCATCCATTTCAGCGACATCGTCGACTCCCAGCTTCCTCTGCTGAAACATCTCCGTATTGAAAAGCTGCACGCTGTCATCGGCGCGTCACTCGGCGGAATGCTGCTGGCCAACCTGGCGGCGCGCTATCCGCACATTACAGACCGCCTGATCGCCATCGCCTGCGGGATCGAGCCGACCACGCTGATCCGCGCCCACAACATTGAGCAGATTCTGGCGATTGAAAACGACCCGCACTTCTGTAACGGCGATTACTATGACGGCGAACCGCCGGTACGCGGACTCGCTCTGGCGCGGATGATCTCGCATAAAACCTTTGTTTCGCTCGATTTCATCGAAGAGCGCGCCAAAAACCGCTGGGAGCAGGAATACGACGAGTTTTCGTGGTATAAAGTCCGGACTCCGCTTGAGTCGTACATCCTGCATCAGGGGCGCAAACTGGTCCGGCGTTTTGACGCCAACACCTACCTGCAGCTGATCGCCGCATGGTCGGACTATCATCTGCTGCGCGACACCGGAGCACCGGACTATGTTACTTTGTTTAAGAACTGCCGCCATCAGCGTTATACGCTCTTCACCATTGATGATGACTACTGTTTCTATCCTGAAGAGCAGGAATACTACCGGAAGAAACTCGAAGAGGGCCGCGTTCCGGTCAAACACATCACGGTCCACTCCAACAAAGGCCACGACTCTTTCCTGCTGGAACCGCACCTTTACGAGCAGGCGATCCGGGAAGCGCTGAACAGTTGACACCCTCATGCACATGAGCCAGCACATCTTATGGGCGGCCGGATGGATGTTCCACCTGACTGCCTTTGCACTCGTCACCTTTCACTGCCTTCAACGCCGCCGCAACGCCAGCTCCACCCTTCTCTGGATATTCATCACCTGGTCTATCCCGGTCCTCGGAGCTCTCTTCTATCTCAGCTTCGGCATTGACCGCGTCGATGACCGCGGCTATCTCAAATTCCTCACCGATGAGCATCTGCTGAAAACCCGCAAGGGGACCCTCGACGCGGCTCCCCGCGCTTACTGGCATCACCTCACCGGGGCGCCTGCCGAAAACGAATTTCAGCGGGAATTCAACCGGACGCTCGACGCTCTCATTCCCGACCATCCCGCGCTCGCCGGGAATCGGCTTGTTCCGCTGGTGAACGGCGATGAAGCCTATCCGCGCATGCTGGAAGCCATTCGACAGGCCAGACACCACATTCACCTTCAGAGCTATATCATCGGCAACGACAGCGTCAGCCGCGAATTCATGGCGGCGCTTTCCGCCAAAGCCGCCGAAGGTGTTCAAGTGCGCCTGCTTTATGACCGGTTCGGTTCTACTTATGCCTTGTTCGGCGGACTGTTCCGCAAGGCACGTAAAACACCCGGCTTCAAGGTCGCCGGCTGGACACAGGCCAACCTTCTTAAACGCCAGTTTCAGATCAACCTGCGCAACCATCGAAAAACGCTGGTCGTTGACGGAGAAAAAGGGTTTTTCGGCGGAATCAACCTGCTGGACGACCACATCAGCCGTCCGGGCAAACCGCCGATCCGCGATTATCACTTCGAAGCTGAAGGTCCGATTGTGCAGGAGCTGCAATACTCTTTCCTGCGCGACTGGTATTTCATCACCGAGGAATCCCCGGGCGAACTGCTGACCGAAGAATATTTTCCGCAGACCAAACCGGCCGGAAACATCACGGCCCGGCTCATCAGCAGCGGACCCTCTACAGTTGAAGACGTCGCCATTGAAAGTTTTTTCAACAGCATCGTTCTTGCTCAGAAGAAGATTCTCGCTGTCACTCCGTACTTTGTGCCGCCGGCGGATATTCTGCGCGCGCTGCGTTCCGCCGCGTTGCGGGGAGTGGATGTACAACTGGTCGTTCCCAAAGAAAACAATCACCGCTACGCCGGTTACGCCAGTCGCGCACTCTACGAAGAACTTCTGCTGGCCGGTGTACGGATATTCGAACGCCGCCCGCCCTTCATGCACGCTAAAGCATTGATCATAGACGGGGAATTCGCTCTCGTCGGCACAGCCAATCTGGATGTGCGCAGCCTGAGCCTGAACTACGAAACCTGTCTGGCCGTTTACAGCGCCGGCTTTGTCGACGTCATGAAACGCATCATCCATGAAGACATCGCCTGCAGCGATGAAGTCCTGCTGGCCGACTGGCAAAGCCGTCCGACGCGTTATCGCCTGCTCGAAAACCTCGCCAGCCTCATGACTCCGATCCTCTAAATATAAACAGTCCGCTATATGCGGACCCTGCGCCGGGCAGTCCCGGCCTGCCGGACATCCGGCTCAGCAAACCTTCGATTCATCCTCATACCGGAGCGGGATCTTATAATTCAAGGCCGGACGGAAAACTCCTGAAAATGCTCCCGTACGGATGAGGTGCGCGGAAAAAAGCTCTTTCTTCGACAGCTGGTTAATCCGGACTTCCCGCAAAACAGGAACGGCGAATACTGGAAATACCCAAGGAATTCAACCGTCCTGCAGGTCGATACCGAAATAGTTCTTCGCGTTGTTGAAGCAGATGTTTTCCACCATCGTGCCAAGCAGATCCATGTCCGCCGGAATTTCTCCGTTCTCGACATCATTGCCAATCAGGTTGCAAAGGATACGGCGGAAATATTCGTGACGCGGATACGAAAGAAAACTGCGCGAATCCGTCAGCATACCGATGAATCGGCTCAGCAGTCCGAGCGAGGAAAGCGCGTTCATCTGTTTTTCCATGCCGTCCTTCTGATCAAGAAACCACCAGCCGGAGCCGAACTGCATTTTGCCGGGGAAACTGCCGTCCTGGTAGTTGCCGATCATCGTCGCCATCAGTTCGTTATCGCACGGGTTAATGTTGTAGAGGATTGTCTTCGCCAGCTGATTCGAGCTGTCCAGCCGGTCGAGCAGTCTGATCAGGCCCGGCCCCTGACGGTAATCGGCAATTGAATCGAATCCTGTATCCGGCCCGATTTTCGAAAACAGGCGGCTGTTATTATTGCGGAACACCCCGACATGGAACTGCTGCGTCCAGTTGCGTGAGTGATTCATCTTTCCGACTTCATACAGGAAGACCGCTTCAAATTTTTCACGCTCGTCCAGCGTGACGCGGTCGCCGTTCATCGCCTTCTGAAAAATGATATTAAGCTCCATCGAAGAGGCCTGCGCATCCGGTACATAGGCTACTCCATGATCGGAGAGACGGCATCCGGCCGCATGAAAAAATTCATGCCGTTTCTCCACCGCCGCGACCAGTGCGGCGAAATCCTTAATCTCCACGCCGGAAACTTTTTCCAGTGTCTGGATATATTTTTTCCAAACCGTGACATCCGACAGATTCATCGCCTTATCCGGACGGAACGTCGGCAGCACTTTAATTTCAAATCCGTCAGCCGCAACCTGCTTGTGATATTCCAGTGAATCGACCGGATCGTCGGTGGTGCAAACCAGCTTTACGTTCATTTTGCGCATCAGATTACGCGCGGAAAATTCCGGCGTGCGCAGCTGCGCGGTGGCAGTCTCAAAAATCTGCTCCGCTGTTTCCGGGCTCAACAGCGTGTCGATTCCGAAGTAGCGCTGAAGTTCCAGGTGCGTCCAGTGATAGAGCGGATTGCGGATCGTCTGCGGAACGGTCTCGGCCCACTTCCCGAATTTGACACGCCACGGCGCACTGCCGGTGACGAACTCTTCGGTGACGCCGTTGGTGCGCATGGCGCGCCATTTGTAGTGGTCACCGCCCAGCCAGATTTCTCCGAGATTATCATAGCGCCTGTCTTCCGCGATTTCCCTCGGAGATAAATGGCAGTGATAGTCGTAAATCGGCATTTTCGCAGCGTGGCTGTGATAGAGCACTTCCGCTGTTTTTGTCTGCAGTAAAAAATCACGATCCATAAAAGATTTCATAGGTCCTCTCCAAATTTTTCTTTGTACGCCCAGAGACCGAGCGCGGGATTACTGATATAAAAAATTTCTTCGCCGTCCGGCATCCTGTTGAAGCCGTCTTTGAGTTCCGCCGGATTATAGTGCGCCGCCATCTCTGCATACGGCACTGCGTTGAAGCCGACCGAACGGACTTCATCGAGTGTGATATCCGGGCCGGGGCAATACGTGATGCTGAAACGGCCTTCCGATGAGCCGTGAATCAGGTGCGCCGCCGCGCTGAGGTTGCTGCGCAGTTCCTCGTTCTCTTTGACCGCTTTGAGCGTGGCCGGCGTTCCGCGATAACCGTACTTGCGGATCAGCTCATCAATCTTCGGATCTTCGCCGAACTCCTTGAGCGCCGGAGCCAGCACGATCAGCTCGCCGCCATCGGCGATCGCCATGCGCGTACGGTAAACGGACTTATTACCGAGCCACGTACTCTGGAACTCGTGAGGATCCAGATAGACCACCACCTTCTTCGGCTCGCGATCCAGCAGCGTGATGTTTACCTTGCGGGCCAGCTTGCAGGCTTCGTTATAAACCTGCACATCATCCCCGGCGTAGAATCCGCGCAGGTGCATTTTGCCGGTATCATAGTCCTGCTGCACCACCGTCAGAATATAGGTGATCGGCAGATCACCGAGAAACGTGTCCACGGCATAATTAAACAGGCGGCGCACCGGCGTATCGGTCTGCCCTAGAATCGTCTCCATGTTGCAGACGGCACCGAGAAAATGCGACTTGTTGATGATGTCCGAACCGCCCGCGCCGACGACGATGTTTTTGGTGTAGTTGGCCATGCCGACCACTTCATGCGGCACCACCTGCCCGACCGAAAGAATCAGGTCGTAGCCGTCGAAGAGCATCCTGTTCACTTCGACACCGATACTGTAATTCACTTTCCCGCCGGAAAGCTCCGCGAGCATTTCACCGGACACTTCGCCTTTGCGGACAATGCCGTTGCGCCAGTCGTGCACTTTGAACGCCTTCAGCGGAATCGTCTCGCCATACATCATGCGGAGTTGTTTCTCCGTCATCGCATTATGCGTTCCGAGAGTCGGCAGGATATCCACCTGAACACCGTCCGCCGTGAGCAGTTCATACGCTATCGCCGTGATCGGCCCCGCCTGAGAGTTCAGGCGGGTGTGATCCGGAGGCAGAATCAGTACTTTGTGCAAAGAACCCGGGCGGTTTTCCAATGTTTGGGAAACCAGCGCACGCAACTCATCGCACGAGATGGATATCTCTTCGCCAAACCGACTGATCATCGCGGACTCCTTTTAGACAATGTAGGTCGAGGCCGCTGTATCGCCGCCGCGACCGGTCCAGTTGGTATGAAAGAATTCGCCGCGCGGTTTATCAATGCGCTCATAGGTGTGCGCGCCGAAGTAGTCGCGCTGCGCCTGGAGCAGATTGGCCGGAAGGCGTGCAGCGCGGTAGCCGTCGTAATACGACAGCGCGGCGCTGATGGCAGGCATCGGGATGCCGAGTTCAACCGACTTGCAGATCACGCGGCGCCAGCCGGCCTGTGCGTTTTCAACCGCCTTGGTAAAGAAAGGGGCCAGCAGCAGGTTGACCAGATCCGGATTCGTGTCGAACGCTTCCTTGATCTTGCCGAGGAACACCGAGCGGATAATGCAGCCCCCGCGCCACATCAGCGCGATACCGCCGTTGTTGAGCTTCCATCCGAATTCGTCGGCCGCCGCACGCATGAGCTGGTAGCCCTGCGCGTATGAGACGATCTTGGAGGCATAGAGCGCCTGCTTGAGATCTTCGATCAGCGCGGCTTTGTCGCCGGTAAATTTTGCGCCGGGGCCTTTCAGCGTTTTCGAAGCCGCAACACGCTCATCCTTCAGCGCGGAGAGGCAGCGGGCAAAGACCGCTTCGCCGATCAGCGTCAGCGGCTGGCCGAGATCCAGCGCGGCAACGGCCGTCCATTTCCCGGTACCTTTCTGGCCGGCAGTGTCGAGGATCTGATCAATCACCGCCTCGCCTGTTTTGGTTTTGTAGCCGAGAATGTCGCGTGTGATTTCGATCAGATAGGAATCGAGCTCTCCTTTGTTCCACTCTGTGAACACCTCGTGCATCTCGTCGTTCGAGAGGCCGAGTCCTTCCTTCATCATCTGGTAGGTTTCGCAGATCATCTGCATATCGCCGTACTCGATACCGTTGTGAACCATCTTCACGAAATGGCCCGCGCCGTTTTCGCCGACCCATTCACAGCAGGGTTCGCCCGCAGCGGTTTGTGCAGAAATTTTCTGAAAGATCGGTTTCACGGCCGGCCACGCCGCAGGCGAGCCGCCGGGCATGATCGACGGGCCGAGCAGCGCGCCTTCTTCGCCGCCGGAAACGCCGGTTCCGATAAAGAGCAGGCCTTTGCTTTCGACATACGCCGTGCGCCGGATGGTGTCCGGGAAATGCGAATTGCCGCCGTCAATGATGATGTCGCCCGGCTCCAGGTGAGGAATGACCTGTTCAATGAAATCATCCACAGCTTTTCCGGCTTTGACGAGCATCATCACTTTGCGCGGACGTTCGAGGCTGGCGCAGAATTCTTTGATGCTGTGACAGCCGATGAAATTTTTACCGGCTCCGCGTCCGGCGGTAAATGCATCAACTTTCTCGACCGTTCGGTTGAATACCGCCACGGTGAAGCCTTTGCTTTCCATATTGAGTACAAGGTTTTCACCCATTACCGCCAAACCGATCAGTCCGATATCTGCTTTTTTCTTCATTTTATATCCTTTCATTAAACATGATGCATCGCGAACCTACCGCCTAACCCGCGCATTGCCGTTCCATATACTCCAAAGCTGTTCTTCGTCAGCAGGCTGAGCATAATCGGTCAGCATCGTTGCGGCAAGTGCTCCGCTTGCCCAGCCGAACCGGGCACACTTCTTGACATCCCAGCCTTTCAGTATTCCGTAAAGCAGCCCGCCGACAAAGCCGTCACCGCCGCCAATCCGGTCAATAACGCCGATTTCGCGCGGTTTGATGATTTCCCATTCTTTACCGTCCGTCACCAGCGCACCCCACATATGGCTGTTTGCTGAAACAACCTCCCGAAGCGTCGTCCCGAACCAGGTCGCATTGGGATAGGCGGCCTGAACCCGTCCGATCATTTCCTTGAAGCCGTCAATTTTATCGTCGAGTCCTTTGCCTCCGGCCTCGGGACCTTTTATGCCGAGGCAGAGCTGAAAATCCTCTTCGTTGCCGATCAGGATGTCGCTGCGTGAAGCAATTTCCGCAAATGCGGCGGACAGTTCTTTTTCCCGGCCTTTCCAGAAACTGGCCCGGTAATTCAGATCGAACGAAATCTGAGAGCCGTTCTCTTTGGCAATGCGGGCGATATCCAGACAGAACTTACTTGTTTTAGGCGACAGAGCTGCGATCAGCCCGGAAAGATGAACGATTCCCGCTCCTTCTTTGGCAAAAATCCGGTCCAGATCAAAATCGTCAGCACAAAGTTCCCGTCCGACTTCGCCGGCCCGGTCATTATGAACTCTCGGCCCGCGCGCGCCAAAGCCGCTGTCCGCCATATTGATCTGATGGCGATAGCCCCACGGTCCGCCCTGATCGAACTCCGGCCCCTCAAAGTCCATTCGGCGGCTTCTAAGGTTATCTTTTATGAAGTGAGAAACAGGGCTGCCCTTGATAAACGCTGTCAAAACTTTGACGGGCATTCCTAGATAGGAAGCGATGCTGGCTACATTGCTTTCCGCGCTGGTCGCCTGCATTTTGAAGGTATCGCTGCAATGAAACGGCTGCGAATCAACCGGGGTCAGCCGGACCCCCATGCTGGTAGCAATGACCAGAGAATATTTTTTTGACGATTTTTCAGTCATTTTTCTCCAACAATGGAATTCACAATCCGCCCTTTGAACTCCGATATAAGCCGAGAGACTGCCGCCGGACAAATCGATGCCGGTGATCATAATATTTCTCAATTGTTTGAGACAATGTTTTTTGAATAATTTTATCAAGCAAAAATATTGTCTTTTCGGACAGCCTTCGCCATATTGCGCTCCCTTTATCAAAAAACAGGAGCCTTCCCGTGAGTGAAATTTATAATAAAAACTGGAACCGTGAGCGCGTCCGCGGCGGCATGCGCTGGTTCGGCCCCGAAGACATTGTCACCATCCGGAACATCCGGCAAACCCCCGGAATCACCAATGTGATCACCGCTTTGCACCATATCCCGCCGGGACAGGTCTGGACGGATGCGGAGATAGCCAAGCGCAAAATCGAGGTGGAATTCTGGCCGCAGTCCGATGCCCCCGCCGACCTGGAAGGCATGCCTCTGTTCCGGTGGTATCAGGTAAACGGAAATCCGACCGGTCTGGTCTGGGATACAGCCGAAAGCCTGATTTTCACAGAAGACATCAAGAACGGCAGCCCGAACCGCGACCGGCACATTGAAAACTATCAGGAAAGCCTGCGTAACCTTGGACGCTTCGGCGTGTGCAATGTCATCGGCAACTTTATGCTGGTTGCCGACTGGACCCGCACCGGCACGGCAATTCTGTCCGACGGCTCGAAAAGCCTCATCTATATTCACGCCGCCTTTGCGGCCTTCGACATCTATCTGCTCAAACGCCATGAAACCGAACAGGGTTATATCGACGACGGATCTTTCTCCGCCGAAGAAATACAGGATGCCCGGAAGTACTGGGAAACATACCTGAAAAACGATCCGCAGAGGCAGAAGGAACTCTCCGATATGATCACCGCCGGACTGCCCGGCGCACAGGCCGGATTCACTCTGGATAATTTCCGCGAAGCGGTCGCCAAATACGCCGGCATGGATGAACGCAAACTCCAGACACACATCGCGTATTTTCTCGATCGCGTCGTCCCCGTCGCCAACGCCGCCGGCGTCCGGCTCTGCTGTCATTCCGACGACCCGGCTTTTACGCCGTTCCTCGGAACACCGCGCACCGTCGGCGGCTGCAAAGGCTATAAATTCCTGCTCGACCACGGCTGCGGCGCCAATCTCTGCATCGGCTCTCTGATGGCCAATACCAAAAACCGCGACATCACCAGAATGATCCGCGAAATCGCCGACTACGGACGTTTAAAAGGAATGAGCATTGATGAAATTTTCCCGCACATTCACCTGCGCCCGGTTGAAACCGATGGAAAAAATTTCCGCGAAGGCCACCATGCCGAGCATCGCGAAGAGCTGGCCAAAGTCGTCCACACCCTGGTTGACCTCGGCTGGCAAGGCGTCTTCCGTCCCGACCACGCACCGACATCCGACCATGGATTCGGCCGGCCCGGCTACGATGTCATCGGCCGCGGCTACGGGGCCAACCTGATCCTCGGCCTGTTTGAAATGGCCGAGATCACCAAAGCCGCGCGCACCAAAGCGGTCGAAGCGGTGATTAAGGCCTGCAACGGCGACCTGGCTCTGCGGGAAGAAGCGATTAAGGCGGCCGGCGAGGCCGAAGCCGAGTACATCCGGAAAAAGATCGCCTTCATCAAAATCCCGTTTGCATACAGCACACAGGATATCTGTGCGGTTCTGAAATAAGGAATCCTTCACGGTCTGGAACACCGGCTCTGCCGGGTTCCAGGCCTTGAAAAATATTTAAACGCCGGTGTAAGCGGAGAACCCGCCATCGACCGGAACAATGACGCCGGTGACAAATGCCGCCGCGTCGGAAATCAGATAGTGAATGGTGCCGTACACCTCTTCCTGTTCCCCGAACCGGCGGAAAGGTGTTTTATTGATCACCTGCTGCCCGCGAGCCGTATAGCTGCCATCTGCATTGATCAGCAGCGCCCGGTTCTGGTTGCCGATGAAAAAGCCGGGAGCCAGCGCAACCACACGGACTTTACTTCCGTATTTCAGCGCCATTTCGGTCGCCATCCATTTGGTGAAGTTGTCGATAGCGGCTTTGGCGTTGGAATAGCCGAGAACACGGGTCAGCGCCTGAGTGGCGGACATGGATGAAAAGTTGACCACACAGCCGGACTTCTGCGCCTTGAAAGCCTTGGCAAAAGTCATCGTCGGCATAACGGTTCCCTTGAGATTCAAATCCAGCACTTTACTGTAGTCTTCGATTTTCAGATCGAACACGTCCTGATCCGGGCCGATGGTGGCTCCGGGCATATTGCCGCCGGCGCCGTTAATCAGGACATCAACCCGTCCGATATCGGACATGATTTTTTCATAGACCGTATCCAGCACCGTCTGGTCGAGCACATTGCAGGCATAGCCGCAGCACTTATCAGAAATCTTCCGGGCCTCAGCAACGGCCGCATCCACTTTGTCCTGAAACAGATCCAGATAAATGACATGCGCCCCCTGCTCCTGCAGATACTTCGCCGTGCCGCCCGCCAATACTCCGGCCGCGCCGGTTACCGCAATCACCTTATCCGACAGTTCAAAAAGATTCTTCATTAAAATTCTCCAGTGGTTTAGCTCAATTGTTTGAGATAGTAGTTATATGCCTGCTTCGCAAGCAAAAACTTGCTTTTTATTTCCCATCCATTCACTGTCTCAATAGTTTGAGGAAATCAAATGGCTGTCGGTCAGAAACAAATTGCGGAAAAGCTGGGCGTGTCCATTGCGCTGGTGTCGCGCGTCCTGTCCGGGCGGGCGGAAGAAATCGGCATTGCACCGGATACCATCGTACGGGTTCTGAAAACCGCAAAAGAAATGGGCTATGTCCCCAGCGCAGCCGCTTTGTCGCTCAAAGGAAAATCCACCCGTACCATTGGTGTGGTTGTGTATGATTTTAACGATCCCTTCTTCGGAGCCCTCATCCAGCAGATTCAGACTCAGGCGCACCAACACAACTACTCTCTGGTGCTGGCCGGCTTTCTCAACCGGAGTCCGGACAAACAGGATCTGCAGTCTCTGCACAAACACGCGATGGACGGACTGATTGTACTCGGATCGGATACTGAAACCGAATGGCTGCAGGATTTCGACCATCTTCCCGTCGCCCGGATCGGACACGGATCAGCCAATGAGCACAGCCTGAAGATCACAGTAGATGAAAACGATGCCGCAAAGCAACTTGTGCAACATCTGGCCGCCCGCGGACGGAAAAATCTGATCTGTATTTGCGGATCGCTGCCGGCGCACCGTTTACGGCAAACGGCTCTGGAAAAAGCCGCGTCTGCCGCCGGCATCCGGATGACAACTATCGTATCCGCTGAAAAAGATCCTTTTGCCATCGGCCGGCAGGTTACTCAACAGCTTCTGAACACCGCCGGCGATGCGGACGCCCTGATCTGCAATATGGATCAGATCGCCATGGGCGCATTACATGTGTTGTATGCCTCAGGCATTAAGGTTCCCGAACAGATTGCGGTCACCGGATTCGATGATATTCCGGCTGCTGCGCAATTTATTCCGCCAATCACCACCGTCCGGCAGCCGATCCAAGAGATCGTCCGGCTCACCTTTCAGGCCATCATTAAACCGGACGGTACGCAAACCGTTTATCTCCCCGGAAAACTTATCGCCCGGGAAACAACATAAAAGCGGCAGAACTCTG
>DAONGM010000009.1:0-24824 GCA_035404105.1 Pontiellaceae bacterium | reverse complement strand
GAAACCGAGCTGGCTCCTGAAGAACGTCTGCTGCGCGCTATTTTCGGCGAAAAAGCGGCCGATGTACGTGATACATCGCTGCGTGCGCCCAGCGGAACGTACGGCATCGTCATGGATGTCAAAGTTTCTTCGAAGAACAAGAACGTCAAAGAAGCCCCCAAGGCCAAGCCGGCGGCGGACATGCGCAAACGCCAGAAGGATATTGAAGAACGCTATAAGAGTTCGGTGCATGAGTTGACCGAAGATCTTACAGAAGCGCTCAGCAACATTCTGCTCGGTGAAAAAATTCCGCTGGATGTGATGAATGTGCAAACCGGCGATATTATTATCCCGGCAAACCGCAAGATCACCAAGACGCTGCTGCGCAAACTGGCGGCCAATTACGAACACATCGAAATTGATCCCAGCCCGATCCGCATTAAGATCATGAGCATCATCGACAACTTCCGGAACAAATTTGCGGAAGCCGAAGCTGATAAACAGCGCTCACTCGACCGCGCCGGAAGCGGTGAAGAAGTCGATGAGGGCATCGTCAAGCAGGTCAAGGTTTATGTGGCCAGCAAGAAGAAGCTGTCGGTCGGTGACAAGATGGCCGGACGTCACGGTAACAAGGGTGTTATCTCGCGCATTCTGCCCGAAGAGGACATGCCTTTCCTTCCGGACGGAACTCCGGTCGAAATCGTGCTCAACCCGCTCGGCGTGCCTTCACGTATGAACGTCGGACAGGTTCTTGAAACCCACCTTGGATGGGCTTGCAAGCATCTTGGAATTTACGCGGCGACGCCGATTTTCGACGGTATTTCTGAAAAAGAAATCCGCCAGATGCTCGAGCAGGCCGGACTGCCCAAAGACGGCAAAACTGTGCTCTATGACGGACGTACCGGTGAGCCGTTTGAACAGCGCGTAGTGGTCGGAACCATTTACATGCTCAAACTGCACCACCTGGTTACCGAGAAGATCCATGCCCGTGCAGTCGGTCCGTATTCGCTTGTCACCCAGCAGCCGCTGGGCGGTAAGGCTCAGTACGGCGGTCAGCGCTTCGGGGAAATGGAAGTGTGGGCACTGGAAGCTTATGGCGCGGCGTACGCATTGCAGGAAGTTCTCACGGTCAAGAGCGATGACCTCTCCGGCCGTACCCGAATTTATGAGTCCATTGTGAAGGGTGAGAACGTGCTCGATGCCGGACGTCCGGAATCGTTCAACGTGCTGATCAAGGAACTGCAGGGGCTCGGCTTGAATTTTGAAGTTAGAAAGCCGAACACAGATAATGTTTCTTTCACAGGGCATATTTAATCTTTGACAGGAGAACACCGGTGGATACACGCAACGCAGCAGACATACTCGGCGTAGAGACAGAGGCGATCAGTGAAATCGCCAGCATCAAGCTGGCTTCGCCCGAGAACATTCGTTCCTGGAGCTTCGGGGAAGTTAAAAACCCTGAAACCATCAATTACCGGACGTTTAAGCCTGAGAAGGGCGGACTTTTCTGTGAACGCATTTTTGGTCCTTCCAAGGACTGGGAGTGCAGCTGCGGAAAGTACAAGCGCATCAAGCATAAAGGCGTGATTTGCGACCGCTGCGGCGTCGAAGTGACTCTGTCACGCGTTCGTCGCGAACGCATGGCTCATATTGAGCTGGCTGTTCCGGTTTCTCATATCTGGTTCTTTAAAGCGACGCCGAGCCGTATGGGGCTCCTGCTGGACATGACCCTGCGCAATCTCGAACACGTCATCTACTACGACGACTATGTTGTGATTGATCCGGGCGAAACGCCGCTTAAGGAGAAACAGCTGCTGACGGAACTTGAATACCGTGAAGCGCTGGATAACTACGGCGATGGCAATTTTGATGCCCGTATCGGTGCCGAAGGGCTTCGTGAGCTGCTGAAGAAAATCAACCTGCCCGAAAAGCTGGTTGAGCTGGAAGATGCTCTGGCCAGCACCCGCAGCAAACAGACCCGCAAGAAACTGGTCAGCCAGATGAAGGTCATCGAAGGGCTTATCAAGAGCAATTCGCGGCCTGAATGGATGATCTTTGAAGTCCTGCCGGTTATTCCTCCGGACCTTCGTCCGCTGGTTCCGCTTGAAGGCGGACGTTTCGCAACGTCAGACCTGAATGACCTTTACCGTCGCGTGATCAACCGCAACAACCGTCTGAAAACACTGCTGGCCCTCAAGACACCGGAAGTGATTATCCGTAACGAAAAGCGGATGCTGCAGCAGGCGGTTGACTCGCTGTTCGATAACGGCCGCCACGGCCGTGCCGTCAGCGGTCCGGGCAACCGTCCGCTGAAATCGCTGAGCGATATGCTCAAAGGTAAGCAGGGCCGCTTCCGTCAGAATCTGCTCGGTAAGCGCGTTGACTACTCCGGCCGTTCGGTCATCGTGGTCGGACCGAACCTGAAGCTGAATCAGTGCGGTCTGCCGAAAAAGATGGCTCTGGTTCTGTTCGAACCGTTCATTATCCGCAAACTCAAAGAGCGCGGCATTGTGCACACGGTGCGCAGCGCCAAGAAGATGATTGAGCGCGAAGAAGAAGTTGTATGGGACATTCTCGACCAGGTGACCAAGGGTCATACGGTCATGCTGAACCGTGCGCCGACGCTGCATCGTCTGTCGATTCAGTCCTTCGAGCCGGTGCTGATTGAAGGGGAAGCCATTCAGGTGCACCCGCTGGTCTGTACGGCCTATAATGCGGACTTCGACGGTGACCAGATGGCCGTTCACGTTCCGCTGTCCGTTGAAGCGCAGATCGAATCGAAATGTTTGATGCTGGCTCCGAACAATATTTTCTCCCCGTCCAGCGGTAAGCCGGTTATGACCCCGACGCAGGATATTGCGCTCGGAATTTACTTCCTGACCAGTTTCTCGCAGACCTTCCTCCTGGAATCCAAGAAACCCGGCGCGAAAGACGAGCAGGTGCATCTGCCGCTTCTCGCGGATATCAACGAAGTGCACACAGCCTTTGATGAAGGCGCTCTCCGTCTGCACGACCGGATCCGCTACCGCAATCCGGATTATCAGCGGGAAACCAAGTTCGGCGACCAGAACAAGTCCGCCATTGTTACAACTGTCGGACGTGTATTCTTTAATGAAGTCTGGCCGAGCAGTATCGGTTTTGTGAACGAACGGGTTACCAAGAAGCTCCTCGGTAAACTCATTGAGCACTGCTATGAGGTTTCCGGCCATGACGAAACGGTCCGTGTACTGGACAGCCTTAAGAATCTCGGATTTGCGCAGGCAACAGCCGCAGGTGTTTCGATCGGTCTTTCCGATATGATCATTCCGTCGGAAAAAGCAGAAATTATTGCTGCCGCCCGGAAAATCATCAGCACGGTGGAAGACAAATATAAAAAGGGTCTTATCACCGACGGCGAACGTTACAACATGGTCATTGACCAGTGGACCGACGCCAACGATAAGCTGACCGGCAAGCTGTTCAGTGCGCTGGAACGCAATGACGATGTGACGAACAAGGATTCGGCTAAAGACCTTAATCCTGTGTTTATCATGGTGGATTCCGGAGCGCGCGGCAGCCGCCAGCAGATTCGTCAGCTGGCCGGTATGCGCGGCTTGATGGCTAAACCGTCCGGCGAAATTATTGAGCGTCCGATTTTGGCGAACTTCCGCGAAGGGTTGAGCGTTCTCGAATACTTTATTTCGACCCACGGTGCCCGTAAAGGTTTGGCCGATACCGCGCTCAAGACGGCGGACTCCGGTTACCTGACCCGCAAGCTGGTGGACGTCGCCCATGACATCATCATCATGGAAGAAGATTGTCATACGCTCAACAGCATTGAAGTAAGCGCGATCACCGACGGTGACGACGAGCTTGTATCGCTGGCCCAGCGTATTATCGGACGTACAACGTGCGATGATATTTTCGACCCGTACAACAACAAAGAAGTGATTGTTGCGGCGAATGAAATCATCGACGAATACGCTGCCAAGAAGATCGAACGGGTCGGCGTTGAAAAGGTACGCATCCGCAGCGTACTCACCTGTGAATCGCGCCGCGGCGTTTGCGCTAAATGCTACGGACGGAATCTGGCGTCCGGCCGCGAAGCCCGTCTGGGCGAACCTGTCGGTATTATCGCCGCACAGTCCATCGGTGAGCCCGGAACGCAGCTCACGATGCGTACGTTCCACATCGGCGGTACCGCCAGCTCGGTCTTTAAACAGCCGAAAATTACGGCTAAGGAAAACTCGGTTGTCCGTTACGAAAATCTCCGTACCGTTAAGGTCGATAACGGCAACGTTATCCTCAATAAGAACGGTTATGTGGTGACCTATGATGACGACGGCCGCGAACTCGAACGTTACTCTGCAGTTATCGGCGCTGTGATCACAATCGACGACGGTGCCCGTGTTAAGCGCGGCGATACGTTTGTCAGCTGGGATCCGTACAGCGTGCCGATTCTTTCGGAGCAGGACGGTACAGTCGATTTCCATGACTTTATTGAAGGCGTCACGGTTCAGAAGGCCGAAGACGAAACGACCGGCATTGAAGGTCTGGTTGTGCTGGAGCACAAAGAAGACCTGCATCCGCAGATTGTTGTTAAAGACGCGTCCGGCAAGGCGATTGCCTATTACTCGATTCCTGCCGCGGCTCACGTGATGGTGACGAAGGATATGAAGATCAGAGCCGGTGCTACGCTGGCGAAGACGCCCCGTAAGCAGTCCCGTACCAAGGACATTACCGGCGGTCTTCCGCGTGTGGCCGAACTGGTCGAAGCCCGCCGTCCGAAGGAAGCTGCGGAAATCGCGAAGATTGACGGGGTTGTTGAATTGGGCGGCATCGCTAAAGGAAAACGTCAGCTGATCGTTCGTGACCCGGCTACCGGAACGGAAGAAGAGCATCTGATTCCGATGGGTAAACACGTTATCGTTTACTCCGGCGATGTTGTTCAGAAAGGCCAGCAGCTCACAGAAGGTCCGATTGTTCCGCAGGAATTGCTTGAAGTTTGCGGTCCGCAGGAATTGCAGGAGTATCTGGTGAATGAAGTGCAGGCGGTGTACCGTCTGCAAGGTGTGGAAATCAACGACAAGCATATTGAAGTGATTGTTCGTCAGATGCTGCGCAAAGTGAAAATCACCGATCCGGGCGACACCGAATTTCTGTGGGGCGAGCAGGTTGAAAAACAGCAGTTCCAGGAAGTCAATCAGCGGGCTATGGAAGAAGGACGCCGTCCGGCAGAAGCTTCCCCGGTACTGCTGGGGATCACCAAAGCGGCTCTGGCCACCGAAAGCTTTATCTCGGCGGCATCGTTCCAGGATACCACCCGCGTACTGACGCAGGCGGCGACACTGGGCCGTATCGACCAGCTGCGCGGTTTCAAGGAAAACGTGATTATGGGTCATCTGATTCCTGCGGGAAGCGGATTCCCGCTTTACAAAAATATTCGCCCGGTCAAGCTGGGCGAGGAAATCAGCGTAGAGGATGCGCTGGGTTCGAACCCTTTAATGGCTCAGGACGAAAAAACCGTAGAAAGTTAAATCTTAATGCTTGCGGGATGAGCGGCCGGCTCCTATTATCTGCCGCTCGTTTTTTTTGATGGAAGGAACATATGCCGACAATTAACCAGTTGATTAAAAAACCGCGTAAACCGTTGCTCAAGAAGAGCAAATCGCCTGCACTGACTAACTGCCCGCAGCGTCGCGGCGTCTGTCTTCTCGTGAAAACCATGACCCCGAAGAAGCCGAACTCCGCGTTGCGTAAAATCGCCCGCGTGCGTTTGACGAACGGCCGTGAAATCAACGCCTACATTCCGGGTGAAGGACATAATCTGCAGGAACACAGCATGGTGCTGGTTCGCGGCGGAAGGGTGAAGGACTTGCCGGGGGTTCGTTATCATATTGTGCGTGGCACTCTTGACTGCCTCGGCGTGACCAGTCGTAGACGCGGCCGTTCGAAATACGGGGCGAAGAAACCGAAAGCATAAAGAAAGTTTTTGAACCATGGCAAGAAGACGCAGAGCAGAAAAACGTACGATTACCGCTGATCCCCGCTTTAACAGCGAGCTGGTGGCTTACATGATCAACAGCATCATGGGCTGCGGTAAGAAATCGACAGCCGCCGCCATTGTTTATGGCGCACTGGAAGATATTCAGTTGAAACTTAAAGAAGAAGATCCGCTGACGGTGTTCGGCCGCGCAGTGGAAAACATTAAGCCGAAGCTGGAAGTGAAGTCCCGTCGCGTCGGCGGTGCAACGTATCAGGTTCCGCTTGAAGTCAGCCCGAAGCGTCAGACCGCTTTGGCCTGCCGTTGGCTGATTCTTTATTCCAAGACACGTCGCGGTCAGCCGATGCGCCGTGCGCTGGCGATGGAAGTGCTGGACGCGTATAACAATCAGGGTTCCGCGATCAAGAAGCGCGATGACACCCACAAGATGGCTCAGGCCAACAAAGCGTTTGCTCACTACAAGTGGTAATCACCGGGATTCGAAATGAAGGTTGCTGTGAAACAGGATGGAAAAAATGCGAAGAGCTCTGCGTCTGCCCCCCGGGAAGATGTAGCGCGCGGCCGCACTCTGTCCTCGATCCGCAACATCGGCATCGTCGCGCATATTGATGCCGGGAAAACAACGACTTCCGAACGCATTCTTTATTACACCGGTCGCGTCTATAAGATGGGTGAAGTTCATGAAGGCACCGCCGTCATGGACTGGATGGAGCAGGAACAGGAACGCGGCATTACGATCACAAGCGCAGCGACAACCTGTTTCTGGAAAGATCGTCAGATCAATCTGATCGACACTCCCGGCCATGTTGATTTCACAGTCGAAGTCGAACGCTCCCTGCGTGTGCTCGATGGCGCTATCGGCGTTTTCTGCGGAGTAGGGGGCGTTCAGCCTCAGTCCGAAACGGTTTGGCGTCAGGCGAAAAAATATCACGTTCCCTGTCTCGCGTTTGTTAACAAGATGGATCGCAAAGGTGCGGACTTCTCCGCAGTCATCCGTCAGATGTGCGAGAAGCTGAATGCCCCGGCCGTTCCGGTTCAATTGCCTTGGGGCTCCGAAGAGAATTTTAATGGTGTGATCGATCTTATCACCATGCGCGCAATTTCCTTTGCCGAGCAGAGTCTTGGCAGTGAAGTGCATGAAGAGCGTATTCCTGAATCGATGGCTGTTGCAGCAGAAAAAGCCCGCGCAGAACTTATCGAACGCGTTTCCGAAGCAGACGTTCAGCTGATTGAAGCTTATCTGGAAAATCCGGATGTATCTGCTGAGCTTCTGATTGCTGCGTTGCGTCGCGCTACAATTTCCGGGCAGATTGTCCCGGTTCTCTGCGGTTCATCTTTGAAAAACAAAGGTGTCCAGCCTTTGCTTGATGCCGTGGTTAATTATCTGCCGTCTCCGCTGGATGTTCCGGCTGTTAAAGGAATTCATCCGAAGACAGAAGAGTCTCTCAGCCGTGAAGCCAGTGATTTCGAGCCGCTTAGCGCTCTGGCGTTTAAAATGGCAAACGATCCGTTCGTCGGCAAGCTGGTGTTTGTCCGGGTTTACTCCGGAAAGCTTGAAAAGCGGCAGAATGTTTTCAATCCGCGCACCAAGAAGCGTGAAAAGATCGGTCGCCTGCTTCGCCTTCATGCCAACAGCCGCGAAGATATCGAAGTGTTGTACACCGGAGAAATCGGCGCGATTTCCGGTCTGAAAAATTTCACGACCGGCGATACTCTTTGTGCTGAAAATGATCCGATTGTTCTGGAGCGCATTGAATTTCCGGAGCCGGTTATTGCGATGGCGATTGAGCCGAAGACGCAGGCGGATCGCGACGCTCTTAAAGAGGCTCTCGTTTCTCTGACCGAAGAAGATCCGACATTCCGTGTGCACATGAATGAAGACACCGGCCAGACCATTATCAATGGCATGGGCGAGCTTCATCTTGAAATCATTAAAGATCGTATCTTCCGTGAATTTAAAGTTCAGGCTAATGCCGGCAAGCCGGTTGTTGCCTATCGTGAAACAGCGCAGAAATCCGCCGCCGGTGAATTTACTTTTTCCCGCGAAATCGGCGGACGCGGCCACTTCGGACACGTGGTGGTGCAGGTGGCTCCCCGTGTACGCGGTTCGGGTAATCACATTGCCTTTAAGATATCCAATGAAGTGATCCCTGCGGAATTCCGTGATGCAATTAAAGACGGGCTCAGCGATGCGCTGATGACCGGTGTGCTCGGAAACTATCCGCTGGTCGATGTGGAAGTGACGGTTACCGGAGGCAGCTTCCATCCGGTAGATTCTTCCGAAATGGCTTTTCGCACAGCGGCTGTTATGGCTCTGCGCGCGGCAGTCGGCAATTCTTCGCCGGCGCTGCTGGAGCCGATCATGAAGCTTGAAATTGTTGCTCCGGGAGAACATCTGGGCGACGTAATGAATGATTTAAACGGTCGTCGCGGGCGGATCCGCGAGATCGAGGCCCGCGAGGCAGTTCAGATTGTACATGTGGATGTACCTTTGGCAGAAATGTTCGGGTATTCCACCACATTGCGGTCACTGACCAAGGGCCGGGCCAGTTACACGATGGAGCCGCATTGCTTTGAGGCGGTACCGGATTCCATACAGGAGACCATCTTAAACCGGTAGTAGAGATAAATTATGAATAATCAGCGCATACGTATACGTTTAAAATCTTTTGACCACCGGGTGCTTGACGCCTCGTCAAAGGAAATTGTCGAGACCGCAAAACGCACCGGCGCCCGTGTGGCAGGACCGATTCCGATGCCGACCCGCATTGAGCGTTTCACTGTCAATCGCAGTCCGTTCGTGAATAAGAAATCAATGGAACAGTTTGAGATCAGAACGCACAAGCGTCTGCTTGATATTATTGACCCGACGATCAAAACAGTGGACGAGCTCAAAAAGCTTAATCTGCCGGCGGGTGTAGACATCACCATTAAAATCTGAGTTAAACCATGAAGAGTCTAATTGGAAAAAAACTGGGAATGACCCAGATCTTCGACGAAGAAGGCCGGCGGGTTCCTGTTACAGTTATTGAAGCGGGTCCCTGCAGTGTCGTTCAGCGCAAAACAACCGGCACAGACGGCTATGAAGCAGTCCAGCTCGGATTCGGTTCACAGAAACCGGAGCGTGTTGCAAAGCCTCTCGCCGGGCACTTTAAGAAAGCCGGCGTCGAAACGATGCGCGAATTGCGTGAAGTCCGCGTGGATGCTGATGATGCAGCCAAAGCAGGCGATACGGTGACGGCGGCTGTTTTCGAAGGCGTCAGTTTTATTGACGTGCTGGGCGTTACCAAAGGTAAAGGTTTTCAGGGCGTAATGAAGCGGCATAATTTCGGCGGTGGACGCGCAACTCACGGTTCGCACTTCCACCGGACAACCGGTTCGATCGGTATGAAAGAAAAGCCGGGTCGCGTTCTTAAGGGCAAGAAGATGGCTGGACAGATGGGCAGCACAGAGGTCACCGTCCAGAATGTCAAAGTGATCCAGGTTCGCGCTGCCGAAAACCTGATTCTGGTTAAAGGCCAGGTGCCCGGCGCAAACGGCACGACGCTGGTGCTTCGCGAAGCACTCAAAAGGAAGTAATTTGAGAGGACGATCATGAGTACATTGCCGCTTAAAAATTGTAAGGGAAAGAAGCTGGGTGAAGTGACCCTCAGCGATAAGTTCACTGTCGCTGATAAAGGCGCTCAGGCGGTCCATCAGGCCGTTATCACCCATCAGGCTCATCAGCATCAAGGTTCAGCTTCTACGCTGGGTAAAGGTGCTGTTGCCGGTTCCAATAAAAAACCCTGGAAGCAGAAGGGTCTTGGCCGTGCACGTGCCGGTTATCGTCAGTCGCCTGTGTGGCGCGGCGGGGGCGTGGCTTTCGGTCCGCATCCGCATAAAGTGCGCAAGCAGGTTCCGCGTAAAGTGGCCCGTCTGGCTTTTGCCCGTGCATTCGGTGAAAAAGCTGAATCCGGCCAGATTCTGGTTGTTGACGACTTCAAGTTAGCCGCGCCGCGCACGAAAGAAATCTGCTCTGTTTTGCAGGCTCTGGAAATTAAAGGAAAAATTCTCCTGATTCTGGAAGCAATGGATAACAGCGTTCTGCTGGCGGCCCGGAATCTTCAGGATGTTGAAGTGGTTTGCGCAGGAAATGTGAACACCTATCAGATCGTCCGCTATCCGCAGATTGTTATCACCAAGGCGGGTGTTGAAAAACTCGAACAGCGCCTGGCCTAAGAAGGGATTTCCAATGAAAGACGTATATAAAGTAATACAGAAAGTCGTGCTGACGGAAAAAGGCGCCCGCCTTTCCGAAGCGGAAAATAAATACATTTTCAACGTCCGTCCTGATGCCAACAAGGCCGAAATCAAACAGGCGGTGGAAGAACTCTTCAAAGTGAAAGTCAGTGCGGTTAACACACTGAAACGTCAGGGGAAGAATAAACGTGAGCGTACCTCCAGCGCCGGCCGGACAGCCGGAGTGAAGCGCGCAGTAGTAACGCTGGCCGAAGGCAGCAAGATTGATTTCGTGTAAGGAGTTCAGTTATGGCTTTAAAAAAATATAAACCAACAACGCCGAGCCGCCGCTTCATGGTGACCTCTGCGTTCGATGAAATCACAAAATCGACTCCTGAGCGGTCGCTGATCCGTGCAAAGAAGAGTACCGGCGGGCGCAACAGTGAAGGACGTATTTCAACCCGTCATCGCGGCGGCGGACACAAGCGTCGTTACCGCCTGATCGATTTCAAACGTAATAAGTACGGCATTCCTGCAACTGTTGTTTCGATCGAATACGATCCGAACCGCTCAGCCCGCATCGCTCTGCTGAACTATGCGGACGGTGAAAAGCGGTATATGATCGCTCCGGTCGGTCTCAAAGTCGGCACGGTCGTGCTGTCCGGCCCGGAAGCTGAACCGGCGGTTGGCAATGCACTCCCTCTCGAAAAAATTCCGCTGGGTATGACGGTTCATAACATCGAACTGTCGACCGGTTGCGGAGGACAGATTGCCCGCTCTGCCGGCGCCGGCGCACAGCTGATGTCCCGCGAAGGTGAATTTGCTAATCTGAAAATGCCTTCCGGTGAAATCCGTCGTGTGCGTATCAACTGCTACGCCACGGTCGGTCAGGTCGGCAATGTCGATCACGAAAATGTTTCCAGCGGTAAAGCTGGGCGCAAGCGCTGGCTGGGCATCCGTCCGACCGTTCGCGGTGTGGCGATGAATCCCGTCGACCATCCGATGGGCGGTGGTGAAGGCCGTACTTCCGGCGGCGGTCATCCGCAGTCGCCTTGGGGCACGCTGGCTAAGGGTAAACGCACCCGCAAGAAAAAACTGGCTTCGAATAAGTACATTATCGCACGGAGAAAGAAGTAACCTATGGCTCGTTCACTTAAAAAAGGTCCTTTCGTAGACGGAAAGCTGCTCAAAAAAATAGGGCAGATGGAAGTCTCTGGCAGAAAAAAGCCAATCAAGACATGGGCTCGCTCTTCGATGATTGCGCCTGAGTTTGTCGGACATAACTTTACTGTTCATAACGGCAAGGTTTTTGTCGCAGTGTTTGTGACTGAAAATATGGTAGGACACCGCCTCGGCGAGTTCGCTCCGACCCGTTCGTTCAAGTCGCATGGTGTTGCGACAGACAAGACGGTTGCGAAATAAAATATTTTCTTATAGAAGTTCTGGATTTGAAAATGGAATGACGTATAGTTGCCGCCTTTGCGTTCAGGCAGCGGTAGCAAATGTGAGAGTAAAAACATGGAAGTTTCAGCAACAACGAAATATGTAAGAATGTCGCCGATCAAGGCGCGCTTTATGGCGTCTTCGATTCGCGGCCTGTCGGTTGCGGAAGCCCTTCGTATTACAAGCTTTAATGCGATGAAAGCGGCCGCCGAAATCGGCAAGACGCTGAAGTCGGCCGCTGCTAATGCGGAAAGCAACGAAGGTGTATCTGCCGACAAGCTTTTTATAAAAGACGCCTATGTAGATGAGGGGCCGGCACTTAAGCGGTCCCGTCCGCGTGCTCGCGGGTCAGCCTCACCTATTCGTAAGCGTACGTCGCATATCACAGTGGTTTTAACGGATCGTAAATAAGGAAAGGGAATCGTTTTGGGACAGAAAGTAAATCCTATCGGACTCCGGATTGCGGTAAATAAGAACTGGCGTTCACGCTGGTTCGCCGGCAAAAAAGAGTTTGCTGATCTGCTTCAGGAGGATATCGCTATCCGTGAAGCTGTACGAGCGCGTCTGAAAGATGCCGCGATTTCCAACGTTTTTATTGAACGTTATGCCAACCGTGTCCGCGTGACCATTCGCACAGCCCGTCCGGGACTGGTGATCGGCCGCAAGGGCGAGGACATCGAAAAGCTGCGCGAGCAGCTTGGCAAGATGACCAAGAAAGAAGTTTACATCGAAATTGACGAAGTGAAGAACCCCGACCTGGATGCCGCGCTGGTTGCTGAAAGCATCGCGTTGCAGCTGGAACGCCGTGTTTCATATCGCCGTGCGATGAAGCGTGCCATTCAAATGGCGATGGACATCGGTGCGGACGGTATCAAGGTGCTGGCCTCCGGACGTCTTGGCGGTGCTGAAATTTCCCGCGCAGAAAGTTATAAAGAAGGTAAGATTCCTCTTCATACACTGCGGGCGAACATCGACTATGGAACTGCGACTGCACGTACCGTAGCGGGTGCTATCGGCATCAAAGTGTGGATTTGTAAGAAGGAAGAAAAGGCGCAAGCTTAGGAGTATTGATCAATGCCTTTAATGCCAAAACGAGTTAAATATCGGAAAGTCCAGAAGGGCTCCCGCGGCGGTATGGCTAAAGCCGGTACAACACTGGCTTTCGGTGAATACGGTCTGCAGGCGCTGGAGCGCGCATGGATTACTAACATTCAGATTGAGGCCTGCCGCGTAGCAATCAACCGCAACCTGAAACGCAAAGGTAAGGTTTGGCTCCGGATTTACCCGGATAAGCCGTTTACCAAAAAGCCTCTGGAAGTCCGAATGGGTAAAGGGAAGGGCGGCGTCGAAGGCTGGGTGGCTGTGGTTCGCCCCGGACGTATGCTTTTTGAGCTCGACGGCGTAACGGAACAGCAGGCCCGCATTGCCATGCGGCTGGCGGCCACCAAGCTCCCCATCCGGGTGCGGTTCGTGACGCGTCATGCGAATCATTGATTTCAGATGAGAGCATAGAATGAAAAAAGTAAAAGAACTTACAGATATGACAACGGTCGAGCTGCAGCAGCAGCTTGAGGATGCGAAGAAGGAGCTGTTTACGCTTCGTCTTCAGCAGGTTGCGGGGCAGTTGGAAAATCCGCTGCGCATCCGTGCTGTGCGCCGCTCGGTGGCTCGCATTAAAACGGTTATGAATCAGGCGGCGAAAGCCGAGGGGTAAAAGATGGAGTCAAGAGGTCATCGGAAAGTGCGCGAGGGTCGCGTGTGCAGTGTGGCGGGCAATAAAACCATCGCTGTGCTCATCGAGCGCCGCGTCCGGCATCCATTGCTGGGCAAGGAACTGCGTGTAACGAAGAAAATTCATGCACATGATGAAAACAACGAAGCTAAAGTCGGTCAGGTTGTGCGGGTGATGGAGACGCGTCCGATCAGTCGGCTTAAAAACTGGCGGCTTGTCGAAATTCTTTCGAAATAAGGCAGGATAATAAAATGATTTCAGTACAAACTAGACTGGATGTGGCAGATAACACGGGCGCCCGGAGCGTTCAGTGTATCCGGGTCCTGAAGACCAAGCGCAGTTATGCGAAGGTCGGTGAAATAATCAAAGTGGCGGTCAAAGAGGCTCAGCCAGGCGGCATTGTCAAAAAAGGCGAGGTTTGCGAAGCGGTAGTTGTCCGGACCAAATCGGCAATTCTGCGCCGTGACGGTTCGGTGCTGCGGTTTGACCATAATGCGGCAGTCATTATTGATGCAGCTAAAAATCCGCGCGGAACGCGTATTTTTGGCCCGGTGGCCCGTGAGCTGCGCGAAGGCAACTTCATGAAAGTTGTCTCGCTCGCCCCGGAAGTGCTTTAAGGGATAGGGAACGATTTATGGCAGCGATAAAAAAAGGTGATTTGGTCAAAGCCGTCTGTGGTGATGACAAAGGGAAAACCGGCAAGGTTCTTCAGGTGCTTCCGGGCACCGGTCGGGCTGTGGTGGAAGGCCTTAATTTTGTGAAGAAGCACATGCGTAAGACGCAGGACAAGCCGCAGGGCGGCGTGGTCGAAAAAGAGGCTTCTATCCACATTTCAAATCTGAAAAAAGCAGAGTAACGCATTAATTTTATTTAGAGGAGCGGTTGTCCATGATACCGACAATGAAGAAAAAATATCGCGAGCAGGTTGTGCCTGAGCTTCAGAAGAAGTTCGGCTACAGCAACTGCATGCAGATACCGGCACTTTCCAAGATCAATATTAACGTATCCGTCGGCATGCAGCATGACCGTGATGCGCTGCAGGCGGTGCTCGACGATCTGGCCAAAATCACCGGACAGCGTCCGGTAACGATCAAAGCCCGGAAGAGCGTATCTAACTTTAAACTTCGCGAGGGCGTTTCCCTGGCCGGTAAAGTGACGTTGCGCGGCGCCCGGATGTATGAGTTTCTGGACCGCCTGATCAATATTGCGCTGCCGCGTATCCGTGACTTTCGCGGGATCCCGCCCAAATCGTTCGATGGTTTCGGGAACTACTCTCTCGGCCTCAAAGAGCAGACCATTTTCCCGGAGATTAATCCGGACCATGTCCGCAAGGTACACGGCATGGATGTGACATTTGTCACGACGGCTAAAACCAATGCGGAAGCCTATGAACTGCTCAGCCTCATCGGGCTGCCGTTTGAAACCGCCAAAAACAAAGGTGAACAGCAATGATATTGAGCGATCCTATTTCTGATATGCTGACTCGTATCCGCAATGCCAATATGGCTGCGCATACCAAGGTTCAGATGCCGCATTCCAAGATGAAGAGCGAGCTGGCCCGCATCCTTAAGCAGGAAGGGTACATCAAGGATTACACCACCGAGAAGGTGGAAGGCAAACCGACGCTGGTTCTCCATCTCAAATATCAGGACGATCAAAAGCCGGTTATTCAGGGGTTGCGTCGCGTCAGCCGTCCGAGCTGTCACCATTATGTGATGGCGGATGATGTTCCGCGTGTACTCGGCGGTATCGGTCTGGCGATTCTGAGTACCTCTTCCGGTATGCTCAGCGATAAAGAAGCTCGCAAAGCCCATGTGGGCGGCGAAGTACTTTGTTATGTGTGGTAATTTCAAATTGAGGTTGTAACGATGTCTAGAATAGGAAAAATGCCTGTAACGATTTCCGGCGGCGTGGAAGTGACGCTGAGCGGGAATGTCGTCACGGTTAAAGGCGCCAAAGGGCAGAGCACTCTGCAGATTCCTGCGCTGATCACGGTGGCAGTTGAGGGCGGCCGGGTAACGGTCGGACGCAAAAATGAAACCAAAGAAGCCCGTGCGCTGCACGGAACAATCCGCAACACGATCAAGAATATGATTCTCGGCGTGCAAAGCGGTTACGCCAAAGAACTTGAAATTCAGGGCGTCGGTTACAAAGCGCAGTTGCAGGGAAAAATCCTGGTTCTCTCGCTCGGTTTCTCGCACGACATCAGATATGAAATTCCCGAAGGCATCAAAGTCGAAGTCGCCGGGGCAACCGATGTGAAAGTATCTGGGCACGAAAAGGCTCTGGTTGGTCTGGTTGCTTCGCGCATTCGCGCATTTGCTCCCGCAGAACCCTACAAGGGTAAAGGGGTGCGTTACAAAGGTGAACAGGTTCGGCGCAAAGAAGGTAAGGCAGTGGCTTAATCATGAAGGTCAAAAACAAATCAGATTATCGGAAGCGCAGACATCTTCGTTTGCGGAACAAGGTACAGGGGACCGCCGAGCGCCCGCGCATGGCTGTTTACGTCTCCAACCGTTATATTTACGTGCAGGTCATCGACGATGCCGCGCAGAAAACTCTTTGTTCAGTTTCATCGCTGGGCGAAAAGTGCACAGTGGATACTGCCAAAGCGCTGGGAACCAAAGCGGCCGCAGTAGCCAAAGAACAGGGCGTCTCCAAGGTTGTTTTCGACCGCGGCGGCTTTGCCTACGGATCGCGTCTGCGTGCACTGGCTGACAGTGCCCGTGAAGCCGGCCTTCAGTTTTAGTTTTATGTAAATGAGGAGTTGCTCGAAGTGATTGAAAAATCAGCAGAAAAAAAAGTGAAGTCGGAGTTTGAAGAACGGGTCGTTCACATCAACCGCAATTCAAAAGTGGTAAAAGGTGGACGCCGTTTCAGCTTCGGCGCGCTGGTTGTCGTCGGCGATGGAGCCGGACGGGTCGGTTACGGCCTCGGCAAAGCCAACGAAGTGGCCGATGCGATTCGCAAAGGCGGCGAGGCGGCCAAACGGGCCATGACACCGGTTGTAATGCGCGGAACGACGATTCCGCATGAAACAACAGGTAAATTCGGCGGCGCGCAGGTTCTTTTGCGTCCGGCGTCTGAAGGTACGGGTGTAATTGCCGGCGGATCCTGCCGTGCAGTACTCGAACTTGCCGGTGTGCGCGATGTTCTCGCAAAATCCCTCGGCAGCAGCAATAAATTGAACGTAACCAAAGCCACTATGGCCGCCCTTGCCACTCTGCGTACACGCGAAGCGGCGCTTGCGGCCCGCGGAAAATAAATTAAGAGGTTTTTAAAAATGGAACTCCATTCACTTCAGCCTGCAAAAGGTTCTACACACCGGAAAATGCGCGTCGGTCGCGGCCGGGCTTCCGGCAAAGGGAAGACCTCGGGACGCGGACACAAAGGTGCATATGCCCGTTCCGGACATAAGCATAAGCCGCTTTTCGAAGGTGGTCAGATGCCGATGGCCCGCCGTATTCCTAAGCGCGGCTTCAGCAACTACACCCGCAAGGTACTCGCTCCGGTAAATGTTGCGGCACTGGATGCCTTTGAAGCCGGCACGGTGGTCACATTGGACTTGTTGCGTCAGGTCAAACTGGTCAATGGCCAGTGGGACGGTGTTAAAGTGCTTGGTAACGGCGAAATTTCGAAAAAACTCTCGGTCAAAGCCTGTGCATTCAGCGCTTCAGCCAAAGAGAAAATCGAAGCTGCCGGCGGTACTTGCGAAATAATCTGACCCATAAATTAACGGGGTAAACGATGCTTTCCGCCTTCGTCAACAGCTTCAAGATTCAGGAATTACGCCAGCGGATACTTTTTACTTTAGGCGTGATCTTTTTGTGCCGTCTGGTTTCCGACATTCCGATAGCGGGTGTGGATTTCAGCATGATCAGCAGCTACATTAAATCCTCTGCCGGGCAAGGCACCGGGTTTCTTGATATGTTTAATCTGTTCAGCGGCGGCGCAGTGGCAAACTGTGCTGTCGGGGCGCTCGGTATCATGCCGTACATCAGCGCTTCGATTATCATTCAGCTGATGACTGCGGTTGTTCCTGCTCTCGGGAAGCTGGTTCGCGAAGGCGAAGCCGGACGGGCCAAGATTACGCAGTACACCCGTTATCTGACCGTGGCGCTGTGCGCTTTTCAGGGATTCCTGATCGCACGTGCTCTCGAAAGCGGACAGCTTTATTTCCCGGCAGATGTTGTACGTATCCCGGGTTTCGGATTTGAACTGCTTACGACTATGACCCTGGTCACCGGCACATTATTGCTGATGTGGCTTGGCGAACAGATTACGGAACGCGGAATCGGCAACGGTATTTCCATGATCATCACTGTCAATATCGTCAGTCGTATGCCGACTGCGGTAAGCGCAATGATCAGCATGTTTAAACCGGTTGACGGTGTTGCTCGCCATTCTCTCTTCATGGCGGCTACGTTGCTCATAATGGTTTTAGCTGTTATTGCTGTCGTTGTTGCTGTTACTCAGGCACAGCAGAAAATCCCGGTTCAATACGCAAAACGTGTTGTGGGCCGTAAAGTTTACGGTGGCCAGCACACATTCATGCCGTTGCGCGTTAACTATGCCGGCGTGATGCCCATCATTTTCGCCCAGGCTATTCTGATGTTTCCGTCCAAGCTGTTCAATATGCTCCCTTGGGCGGCTGCCAAGCAGTTCGGTGCGGCGCTGGGCTACGGAACAGGGCTCTACATGGTTTGCTATGGCCTGATGATCCTTTTCTTTTCTTATTTCTGGGTGGCTACACAGTTTAACCCTGTGCAGATTGCCGACGATCTCAAAAAATACGGCGGATATATTCCCGGTATCCGTCCCGGCAAATCAACCGCAGAATTTCTTGACCGCACCATGACCCGCATCACTTTGGCGGGCGCTGTTTTCCTGACGGGTATCGCTGTGCTTCCCACCGTTATGGGCAACCAGTTTGGAATTCCTGCAATGGTTGCATCCTTTTTCGGCGGTACCAGCCTGCTTATTATTGTAGGGGTTATGCTCGATACCATGCGCCAGATCGAGTCTCACCTGCTGATGCGCCACTACGACGGATTTTTGAAAAAAGGAAAACTCAAATCCGGAAGAAGGTAGGCGATGGAAGCGATCATCCTCCTTGGCGGCCCGGGGGCCGGCAAAGGCACTCTGGCTGAATTCCTCAAAAAGCAGACCGGTTATATTCACGTCTCTACCGGCGACATGCTTCGTGCCGCCATTCAGGCCGGTTCGCCGGTCGGCCTCGAAGCCAAGGGGTTCATGGACGCCGGTCAGCTCGTTCCTGATGCAGTTGTTCTGCGAATTATTGCGGAACGGATTTCCAAAGAGCCGGCGGATGCCCGTTTTATGTTCGACGGGTTCCCGCGCACAATTGATCAGGCCGAAGGGCTTGATCAATTATTTAAAAAACAGGGCGGGGTCATTAACCACGTCTTTGATCTGGTTGTTCCCTGCGGAGTTATTTTGAGACGTCTGACCGGACGCCGCATCTGTAAAAGTTGCGGAGCTGTCTATCACATAACCAATCGCCCGCCGAAAAAAGAGGGCATTTGTGATCTGGATGCCGGCGAACTTTACCAGCGCGTTGACGATAGCGAGGCCACCATTCTCAACCGGCTTGAAGTTTACGAAAAACAGACCGCACCGTTGATCAGCTACTATCAGCGGCAGGGTCTTCTCCGCGAAATCGCCGCCGACTGCAATGCTGTGGAAACCGATGCGCTTGTTCTTAAAATTCTCAATGCGTAAGGGTTCTGATGATTGTAATCAAAACCCCTGACGAGCTTGATGCGATGCGCCGGGTTAACCGCATGACGGCGCGCGTTCGGGACGAAATCGCTGCGATGGTTCGCCCCGGTATATCTACGATTGAGCTGGGTAATGCAGCCTTCGAAATTATCCGCAAGCTGGGCGGAACCAGCGCCTTTTACGGCTATCACGGCTTTCCCGGACAAATCTGCGTTTCCGTCAATGAAGAGGTCGTTCACGGTATTCCCGGCAAGCGGGTGATTCGGGCCGGCGATATTGTCAGTATCGACACCGGCATTACCTTCGGCGGCTTTATCGGCGACACCGCCGTCACGGTGGCGGCGGGCGAAATCAGCGACGACAAAAAGAAGCTGCTGCAAGTCACGAAAGCCGCGCTTGATGCCGGAATTGCCAAGGCGGTGGCCGGTAATCATCTGGGTGATATTTCTCATGCTATTCAGACGGTTGTTGAGGCTGCCGGTTTTTCTATCGTGCGCGAATTCGTCGGACATGGCATCGGCCGCGATATGCATGAAGATCCGCAGATTCCGAATTTCGGCAGACCTGGCCGCGGGCCGAAACTCAAGCCCGGCATGACGCTCGCCATTGAGCCGATGGTAAACATCGGCGGTCCGAAGGTAAAAGTTCTGGACGACAACTGGACTGTTGTCACCTGTGACGGAAGCGCCTCGGCGCACTTTGAGCATACCGTCGCTGTCGGCGTAACCGCGCCGGAAATTCTTACGCTTTCCTGATCTCCTGATGTTGGCGGCGTGGAAGTGTTTCCCTCGAATATATGAGGCTTAAAAACGCATTTGAGCCTTGTTTTTGAAGCCCGGCTCACTATGATTTCCGCTCTTTTACAAACCGCAGAGTTGTGAACTAACCGGCCGGGTGGCCGTGAGCAGGTTCTGCGGGAAAAGACACAACCCCGGGACGGGGCGCGCCGCGCAATGCGGATGCGGACGTCGCCGGATAGAACAGAAAACAGAAACCATGGAACAGACACTCAAAACCGATGGCTTTTCAATCGGCCTGGATGCCGCCGCCATTGATGCAATGTACAACAACACCCTGAAGGACTTCACCGTCGGCTCAATCGTGCCCGGTAAAGTGCTTCGTGTTCAAGACGACGAAGTCCTTGTCGACATCGGCTACAAATCGGAAGGTATTGTAGACGGCGACGAATTCGAAGACGTGGATGCCGTAAAAGTCGGCGACACCATCGAAGTATTTCTCGAAAGCCTGGAAAATGACCACGGAATGGTTGTTCTCAGCAAGAAGCGCGCGGAACAGCAGCGCAAGTGGGATCACATCGTCAACGACTGCGAAGAAGGCAGCCTCGTCGAAGGAACCATCACCCGCGCCATCAAAGGCGGCTTCATTGTCGATATCGGTGCCGATGCATTCCTGCCGGGCTCCCAGGTAGACGTCGTTCCGGTTCGCAACCTCGACGACTACATTGGCCGGACTCTCCAGGTCAAAATCATCAAAATCAACAAAGAGCGCAAAAACATTGTTGTTTCCCGCCGCGAGATCATCGAAGAAACCCGCCGCGAACAGAAACTCAAACTGCTCGGCGAAATCAAAGTCGGTCAGCTCCGCAAGGGCACCGTCAAGAACATCACCGATTTCGGTGCGTTTGTGGATCTCGACGGTATCGACGGCTTGCTGCATGTCACCGACATGAGCTGGGGCCGCATCAACCACCCGACCGAAATGGTCAAAGTTGGCGACGAGATCGAAGTGATGATTCTCGACATCAACCTCGACAAGGAACGCATCTCGCTCGGCCTGAAACAGACTCTCTCCAACCCGTGGCAGGATATCGACGCCAAATACCCGATCGGCACCCGCGTTCATGGTAAAGTCGTCAGCCTGGCCCCGTACGGCGCTTTCGTTGAAGTCGAAGAAGGCGTTGAAGGTCTCGTGCACGTTTCCGAAATTTCCTGGACCAAACGCATTCAGCGCGCTTCCGACGTTCTCAAAGTCGGCGACGAAGTGGATGCCGTTGTTCTGTCGATCAATACCGAAGACAAGAAGATCTCGCTCGGTATGCGCCAGACCGAAGAAAATCCGTGGGAAGTCGCTGCGCACAAATACCCGATCGGTTCGCTGGTCCGCGGTAAAGTTCGCAACTTCACCTCCTATGGCGCCTTCGTCGAAATCGAAGAAGGTGTTGATGGTATGATCCACGTCTCCGACATGTCGTGGACGCGCAAAATCAACCATCCTTCCGAAGTCCTCAAAAAAGGCGAAGAAGTCGAAACCATCGTGCTCGAAATCGATGCCACCAACCAGCGCATCTCCCTCGGCCTCAAGCAGGCTCAGGAAGATCCGTGGGCCCGCATCACCGACGCCTACAAAGAAGGCCAGAAGATCACCGGCAAAGTCACCAAGCTCACCAACTTCGGTGCGTTTGTTGAACTCGAAGACGGTATCGACGGCCTGGTGCACATCAGCCAGATCAGCGATGCGCACGTCGAAAAAGTCAAAGATGTGCTCAACATCGGCGACCAGGTGGAAGCCCGCATTGTTAAGATCGACCCGGTTGAACACCGCATCGGTCTCAGCATCAAGGCCGCCAAGATTGCGGACGAAGACTTCGAGATCAGCGAAGAGCTGCTCACCGGTCTGCGTCCGGGCGAAGAGCTGGTGGACCTCTCCTCGGCCTTTGACGGTCTGCTGACCGGCAACGAAGAGTGGCATCCCGGCCAGAAATCCGAATAAAGCGGAGCACTGACTCCGTTTAGAAACCCCGCCCGGATTCCCGGCGCGGGGTTTTTTGTTGTGGAGGTGCGGCGGCTTTCCCGGTGGAGCCGGCGGTTACTGTTTTTGAAACCCACGCGATCTGGACGGGGCCGTGTTCGATCGTTCCGCGTCTGTGATGTGCCGCAAGCGGGAGTGGCCCGGAGAAATGGCCTGAAGGCGGGAGCGGCGGCAACGCCCTGCCGGGAGCAGCGGGCGTTGCCTTGTTTTCTTGATTACTTCGTCAGCACCAGGACGTTGGCATCCGGGTCGGGCAGCGGCGAGGGAAGTGTGATTTCCAGTCCGTCCGGGGTGCGGGTCCACGCGATTTTGGCATCGCTCCCCATCAGCTTGACGTCGGTGATTTTGCACGCGGCGCCTGCGCCGCCTTCGGCGAAGGCGTGAAGCACCAGCCGCTCGCCGTTCAGCTTGCCGTTCAGCAGGCTGGCGTAAATTTTGTTGGCGTGGGCGGTGTAGCGGATTTCGTTGTCGTTGGCCGGGAAGCCGGCTGCGCTCTTTTTACCTTCGCCGTAGATCAGCCACGGGCGGGTGTAATAAATCGCTTCGCCGTACTTGGCGAGCCACCGGCCCAGGCCGAGCATGCTGGCGCGCTGATCGTCCGGAATGCTGCCGTCCGCCCGCGGGGACATGTTCAGCAGCAGCTGGCCGTTCTTGCTGACAATATCGATCAGTTCATGCACCAGGGCCTGGGTGGATTTGATTTTCATGTCGGGAACATACGACCAGACGCTTTTAACGACGCCGATCGTATCATCCGTCAGCCAGGGTTCGGCCATAAGCTTTGAGGCGCGGCCATTTTCATAGTCCAGCAGGCCGATGCCGGGGGGAAGTTGCGTGAGCTTATAGGTGACCAGCACCTCTTTGCCCCAGCCCTGAGCCTTGTTGAAATAGCTGGCGATAAATTCGCGTTTGTCCTGGTCGGGGACCAGTTCCAGATCGATGTCGAACCAGGTCATGTCCGGGCGGTAGGCATCCAGCACTTCATCCAGTTTGCTGCGCCAGAGTTTGATGCCTTCTTCTTTCGGCATGTTTCCGTACAGGATGCGCAGCTTCGGATCGTCCGAGGAGGTCGGCCAGCCCGGGGCTTTGGTCCAGTAGACGCGGCCTTCGCGCATGCCGTACATGCGCGCGTGGTGCATCGTCACGATAAATTTCATGCCGCGCGCGCGAATGGCTTTTTCCAGCTCGCCGATAATGTCGCGCTGCGGGCCCATATCTTTGGCGTTCCACGGATTGACCTTGCTGGCCCACAACGAGAAGCCGTCGTGGTGCTCGGTGACGGTTCCGCCGAATTTTGCGCCGGACTTCTGGTATAAGTCGGCCCACTCGTCGGCGTTAAACTTCTCGGCGGTGAACATCGGGACAAAGTCGTGATAACCGAATTTTGAGGGATCGCCATAGGTTTTCTGGTGATGCGCGTAGACGCCCAGTTTGTTGTTTTTGCCTTCCTTGGCGAACATGTAGCTCGGATACCATTCATTGCCGAAGGCCGGGACGCTGTATACGCCCCAGTGGGCATAAGCTCCGAGCTTGGCGTCGCGCAGCCATTCGGGGACGGGCGGGTGCTTCCGGAGCGAGTCCCAGTCCGCGGTGTAGGGTTCTGCGGCCTGACTGAGCGGCGTTGCCGCGAGCGACAGGATCAGCGATCCTGCATAAAATAACCGACTTGCATGCTTCGTCATATTCCTCCTGATATGTTTCCACTTCCGCAGCGCCCAGCGCCGATTTTAGAGTCGAAACCTAGTTCAAAACGCTGAACGAGTCAAGGCGGGGCATCCGCAGCCGGGTTGGTCGTGATGAACAGATGTTTGGCTGAGCCTGAGCTCTTTTATCAACCCGCAGGTTGTAAATAGCGGCTGGTTTTTTTATTCTCCGGCCACTTATGAATACAGACGAACAGCTCAGTCAGCTCACCGCCCGCCACGTGGATCTTTTTTCCGCCGGCGAACTGAAACGAAAACTTGAAGCCGCAAAAAAGGAAAAGCGCAGCCTGCGCATCAAGTACGGTGCCGATCCGTCCGCGCCGGATATTCACCTCGGCCATGTCGTCGGCCTGAACAAGCTGCGCGAATTTCAGGATGCCGGGCACACCGTTGTATTCATCATCGGCGATTTTACCGGCATGATCGGCGATCCGTCCGGCAAATCGGCAACCCGTCCGGCGCTTTCGCGCGAACAGGTCGCCGCCAATGCCGAAAGCTACAAACAGCAGGTTTTTAAAATCCTCGATCCGGCCAAAACCGAAGTCCGCTTCAACTCCGAATGGCTCGGCGGCATGAAATTCGAAGACGTTATCCGCCTTTCCGCACACGTCACGGTGGCTCAGCTGCTGGCGCGCGACGACTTTTCAAAACGCTACGCCGATAACCGCCCGATCTCGCTCGTCGAATTTCTCTACCCGCTGGTGCAGGCCTACGACTCCGTCATGGTCAAAGCCGACGTCGAACTCGGCGGAACCGACCAGCTCTTTAACCTGCTGCTCGGCCGCGAACTGCAAAAAGTATACGGCCAGGAGCCTCAGGTCGTCATGACGCTGCCGCTGATCGAAGGCCTCGACGGCGTGCAGAAAATGAGCAAGAGCCTCGGCAACTACGTCGGCGTCAACGAATGCGCCAAAGATATGTTCGGCAAGTTGATGAGCGTCAGCGACGAACTGATGTGGAAATATTTCCTGCACATCCTCTGCCGCAAACCGGAAGAGATTCAAGCCATGCAGGCCAAAGTGGCTTCCGGCGAACTGCATCCGCGCGCTGTCAAAGACGAGCTCGGCCGCTGTGTCGTCGACCGGTTTGTCGGCGCCGGCGAAGGGCAGAAAGCCTCCGATGAATTCGCCCGTATCTTTTCCAAGAACGAACTGCCGGACGACATGCCCGACCTGAAACTGGCTGGCGACACCGGAATCATCGACCTCGTCATGAAAGCCGGCTTCGCGCCGTCGAGCAGCGAAGCCCGCCGCCT
>DAONGM010000008.1:6763-24900 GCA_035404105.1 Pontiellaceae bacterium | reverse complement strand
GACCGCCGCAACCGGTTTATTGAGCAGCCGGGTGCAGTTCTTTGAAGTTGCCTTCGCTCAAAAGCGATTCCTGCCAGGCGGAAGCCAGGCGCTGGGCGCGGGCGCGGGACAAACTGCCGGCCAGTTCCTGCCGGATGGCCGGAAGACCGGAGGCTTCATCGGTGGACTTGCGCGAAGTCACGCAGGCGAGGAGTACACCGTTTTCGACCGCAGCCGGATCGCAGAGTCTGCCCTGCGGAACAGTGAGGCAAAGTTTGACGAGCGTGTCGGCATACTTGTCTTTCAGCTCAGTTGAAATATCAAATTCCGCCGTGGTCTGCACTTTGAGCCCGAACGGGGCAACGGCGGCTTTGAACCCGGTTCCGGCGGACATGGCTTTTACAACGGCTTTTTCCACATCCATCGCGCGTTCGGCCAGCGCTTTGGTAACGGCCTGTTCACGTGCCGCATCCATCACTTCTTTTTCAACGGCATTATATGCAGGAACGAAAGAAGGATAACGCTGTACCAGCGACAGAACGTAAACGGTATCTTTACCGATAATCGCGTCGCTGAAGGAGCTGTAGGCATCGTTTTCCAGACTGAAAGCCGCCTGGCGGAAAGGCGCGGATTCATCAATACCCTTGAGGTCTTCTTTCAGACCGAACGCCGGCAGCGTTTTAATCTTCAGTCCGGCTTTTGCCGCGGCTCCGGCGAAGTCAGGCTGGCCGCCTTCCGTTTTGGGAGCAACGTCCACCACAAACTCCGTGGCTTTTTCAACCGCCAGCTTGCGGGCGGAAATCTGCTGAAGCTGTTTGGTGATTTCACCTTTTACCTTTTCAAACGGTTTGTAAGCTGCGGCGGCGTTTACGTTGGTGCTTTCGATACGGTAGTTTTCGATGTTGCGGTTGTAGACCTGCAAAGCCATATCTTCCGGAATTTGAACTTTCGACAGGAAATTGCTGACCGCGAATTCAACATAGGAAACGCGCACCTTGGCCGGCATGCGGAACGCTTCGGGATTCTCGGCGAAAAGCGCCTGCGCGGATTCTTTGGAAACCGTAACCGTTTTTTCGACCTGCGAACGCGGGATTACAACGTAGTCGAGAATGAAGCGGTCGGTATAGAGATGATAGGCGTGTTTCAATTCGTAAGGCGAAATCAGCGCGGCCTGCGCCGGCTGGTACATCAGCTTATAAATGGCGATCTGTTCACGGAAAAGCTCTTCCGCCTGACGGGGTGTAAGGCCGATCTGCTGCAGCACCGCTTTGTAGATATTGACGTCAAACGCTCCGTTTTTCGCCTGAAAAAGCGGCATGGCCTGCATCTGCCGGACAACTTCCGCATCCGCCACGAGGATCTCCTCGGATTTGGCTTTATGCAAAACTGCCACGCGCTGCCAGGCTTCCCGTTTGAGCGCCTTGGTCAGCTCATCCGTCATCGGAATCATGCGGCCCGAAGACAGGATGTACCACATATAGGAATTGTGATAAGCGCGGCGGTATTCATCCTGCGGCACCTTTTTACCGAACAGTTCACCGACAGGCGGAATGTCGTGGGTCCGTGCTCCCGCGCGGTTTGTCGGCATGAAAAATCCGACAAAGGAGACAATGATGACTCCGAGGATAAAGTACCACAGCACCTTGGACTGAATCAGCTTGTGAAAGCGCGTAATCAACATTGCCATAAACGACCCCTTGGTTTTGCACTAAAAAAACAGGGGCACAGCATAGCCATGCCCCTTCGCCCGGTCAACGGGAAAGCCAGCTCCTCAGCGTTTCCGCAACCGGGCGATAAACATACCGTCGCCGGGACCTTCCCACGGCCAGATCTGCACCGCTCCGTTTGCCGGTTTTCCGGTCAAAGGATGATCAAACGGTTCCAGCGCAAACCCCGGATGTTCGGGCAGAAACCGCTCAATCACTTCAACCGTTTCCTCGCGGGTAAACGTACAAACGGAGTAAACCAGCAGACCGCCGGACTTCACGCACTGCGCGGCGTTGTTCAGCATCTTCACCTGCAAATTACGCTTTTGCGCCGGATCGCGCGGATCGCTGCGCCAGCGGGCATCGGGATTACGGCTCCACGTACCCCAGCCCGAACAGGGCGCATCCACCAGAACGCCGTCGAACTCCTTGGTAAACGGTTTGTCTTTGGCCAGATCGTGAAGCTGGGTACGGATGTTCATAATGCCGCCGGCGCGCGCGCGCTTTTTACACTCGTGCAGCGCTTCGGTCCGCAGATCGGTCGCCAGCACCTTGCCGTCGTGACCGATCAGGTCGGCCAGCTGAACCGCTTTGCCGCCCGCACCGGCGCAGCCGTCCCACCAGTCAGAGCCAAGCGCCGGTCCGGCGATCCGGGCGACGGACTGCGACGCAATATCCTGCACTTCAAACTGCCCGCTGTGACCAAGCTTGCCGAGCGACGTACCGGCTTCGACCGAAATCGCGCCGGAAAGAACCGGATGTTCCTTAAAGGCAATTCCGGCTTCCGCAAGCGTCTGCCTGAATTCATCGCTGCGCAGCCGCAGCCACGTCGGCGGGCGCTGCTGAAGGGTTTCATAAAAACTGTCTTCGAAGCCTGCCGGCAGATCCACCGACTTGCCAAACAGAGGAAAAATAAGATCCGCTTTATCCAAGCCCTGAAAATCCGGGAACCAGCTGACCAGCGCGGCGCGCTTTTCTTCCAGCGTTTTACCGCCGAGCGGCGTCCAGCCGGACTTCGCCGCAGCGGCCAGCGCCGGATGCAGACCGATCTGGTCGAGAAGCCAGCTGAGGGCGGCGGCTTCGATCGGCGGAAGCTGCAAGGCCTTTGTCCAGCCGAGCCAGCGGAAATAGGAAAAAAAGCATTCGGAAAGAAACCGGCGGTCGCGGGAGCCCAGTTCGTGGCGGTTTTTGAAAAAACGCAACAGAACGCGGTCGGCCGGATGCCGGTGTTCGAGTACATGCGGAGTGAGCGTTTCCAGGATTTCGGCGGCCAGCCGGGTTTGCTGGTTGATGATTTTTTCGTTCAGATTTTTCACGGGGTTCCTCGCAGATTTTTGTTTTTTTGTTTTAAAAGTTGGACATAATCCGTGCCCCAACCAGACGGATCAGGAGAATGCAGGGAAAAGAGGACGAAAGGCAACTGTTATGGCAAAAGAACTCGGATTTGTGATGATCACCCCCCACTCGCTGCGGAAATCGCGTACCGGCGGCATTATCGGACGCTTCAGCCGCATCGAAGGCCTCGAGTTTGTTGCCTCGCGCATGTTCGGCCCGAGCCAGGAGCTGGTTAACCGTTATGCCGAACTGCTGCGCACCAATCCCGATATCAAGCCCGAAAGCCGCGATATTCTCGCCGACTACGTCCTGCGCGCCTTCGGTCCTGAAACCGATACCGGCCGCCCGCACCGCGTCATGCTGCTTCTTTTTGAAGGCGAAGATGCGATCAAAAAAATCTACGCGGCCGCCGGCGGCTTTGACGATACACAGGAATCGTCCGACACCGTGCGCGGCACCTACGGCGACTGCATCCGCGATTCAGCCGGTAAAGTGATTTATTTTGAACCTTCCGTGCTGGTAGCGCCCACAGCCGCCGCGGCCAAACAAACCATTTCGCTCTGGATAAACTATGCCGAAAGCGACGGCGGCATCGTTAAAAACGCTCTCAGCCTGCCGGATGCCGACGTAGAACGAACTCTCGTCATCATCAAGCCGGACAACTTCCGCTTCCCCAGCTCACGCCCCGGCAACATCATCGACCTCTTCTCGCGCTCCGGCCTGCGGATCGTCGGCGCACAGGTGCACCGCATGAGCATGGCGGAAGCCAAAGAGTTCTACGGCCCGGTTCAGGCCGTCCTGCGTGAAAAACTTTGCGGCCGCACCACCGAAAAAGCCTGCGTTGCGCTCGAAGAGGAATTCGGCTTCGCGATGCCCGCCGAAGTCAAAGACGCACTCGGCAAAACTCTCGGCCCGTACTACGGCGACCAGCAGTTCTTTGAAATCATGAAATTCATGACCGGCCTCTGGCTGCCGGACGTACCGGATTCTGAAATGAATGCCGACGGCAAAGTGCGCTGCCTGGTATTGATCTACGCCGGCGTCGATGCGGTGAATAAAATCCGCAACATTCTCGGCCCGACCGATCCGAGCAAAGCACAGCCTGGCTCCGTGCGCAAAGAATACGGCAGCGACATCATGGTCAACGCCGCGCACGCCTCCGACTCGGCGGAAAACGCCAAGCGTGAAATGGGCATCATCAAACCTGAGCGCAACCTGCTCAAACAATGGTTCGACCAATATTATAAATAAAAAGTACTGCGTAATCCGTATTGCGTATTAGAAAAGATGTGACACGTAATACTCAGTACGAAATACGCAGTAAAAATCTGGAGAAACAGACATGTGGAAAAATGTGACCCCCGCCCCTGAAGATGCCATTCTCGGACTCACCGAGGCTTTCAAAAAAGATCCGCGTTTCGCCAAGATCAACCTCGGCGTCGGCGTTTATAAAGACGAAGAAGGCCACACGCCGATTCTCGACTCCGTCCGGGCGGCGGAAAGACAGATCTTCGAAAAAGAAAATACCAAATCCTACATGCCGATCGCCGGCGAAAAAATCTACGGCGAAGAAGTGCAGAAGATGATCTTCGGTTCGCTCTGCGACTGCTCCGCCACCATCCACACCCCCGGCGGAACCGGCGCCCTGCGCGTCGCCGCCGACCTGCTGGCCCGGTTCAGCAGCAAAACCATCTGGGTCAGCAACCCGACCTGGGCCAACCATAACAACATTTTCGAAGCGGCCGGTCTGACCGTTAAATCCTACCCCTACTACAACGCCGTCACCAAAGACCTCGATGCCGACGGCTTCTTCGCCACGCTCGAAAAAATTCCGGCCGGCGACTGCGTCCTGCTGCACGCCTGCTGCCACAACCCGAGCGGCGTAGACCTCTCCGCCGCCCAGTGGAAACAGGTCGCAGCCATCGCGCAGAAAAACGGCTGGTCCGCGCTGGTTGACTTTGCCTACCAGGGCTTCGGCGAAAGCGTTGAAGCCGACCGCGTCGGCGTCGAAGCCCTGCTGGACAGCGGCATTGAATTCCTCATCGCCAGCTCCTTCTCCAAAAACTTCGGCCTCTACCGCGACCGCACCGGCGCGCTGACCGCCGTTACCGCCACGCCTGCCGACGCGGCGACCGCCATGAGCCACATGATGGCCATGGCCCGCGTACTCTATTCCAACCCGCCCGCACACGGCGGCATGATCGTCACCACCATCCTGCGTGACAAAGAACTCTGCAAACTCTGGCGGAGCGAACTCGACGCCATGCGCGACCGCATCGCCCAGGCGCGCGCGGCGCTGGCCCAGGGACTCACCGAACGCGGCGTACCGATGGACTGCTCGTTCATGACGAAGCAGAAAGGGATGTTCTCTTTCAGCGGACTGAACAAAGACCAGGTTAAATTCCTGCGCGAAGAAAAAGCCGTCTACATCGTCGGCAGCGGACGTATCAATGTCGCCGGACTCACCCCCGGCAACATGGGCTTCGTCTGCGACGTCGTCGCTGAAGCCATGAAGCGCTAAAATTCATTTTTTAGCTTCTGAGACAGATGCGGTCGCTGAAGTTTTGTCGATTATCTTGTCCATCACGACCGCAAGAAACTCTTGGTGATGCTCTTCGGAAAAAGAGAACGCGAACTCCTTTTCTTTGGTGTAGAAAAAGATTTCCTCGTGTTTTTTAAACTGCAGCAAAAATACAAACGCTGAAGCTATTAAAAACAACAAGACGGCTATGTACAGATAATGGGAAGTCCTATTGGCCAATATCGACATGGGTGCACTTATTACAAAAAGAAGGATGGAACAATTGGCTGCGTTGGTGACCCCAACTTTCATTTTTTTGGTAATAGGTGAAAGATCCGCATATGAATATTCGCGAGTAAATTCGAGTTTCAGTGATTTGTAATGCCATACTAGCTTATCTTCCGTGGCACACAACGTACTGCGACTGAAATAGTCTGTGAGACATCGTTCGGTAATTTTCATATTTATTGCTTCCCTCATCATGTTTAGAGGTCGCCTGATCTAAATCCGCTACCAACGGAGCAATGCTATCAAAGGCCAAGGTTGAGCGGCAGAAGAATTCCTGGATTTCGGCGGGAATCCAACTCATAAACTGAGCCCGAAGAGCCGGAGCTTGGCTGTCAGCAAATTGTCCAGCACCGGCAAATCTTTCGGATAGACGGAAACGAGTCGCTTGCCTTCCTGCTGATAGAGCGTCTGTTTTTTATACATGCTCATTTTATACTGCGGCGTATCCAGCCCCCAGTATTCGATATAGACATCCACCTCCGGCAGATAAAAGTCGGGCCGGATCTGAAATTCGCCGATGATGCGATATTTGGCGTCGTAGCGGTAAGAAAGTCCGTGCTCCGTCAGCCATTCAGCGACGCGCCGCTCGCCTTCTGACTGCACCAGTGTGCCGTCCCGCGCTTCGATGGTTTTATTGATCTCGACCTGCGTCTCAAAATTACGCCGCTCCAGAAAAACTTCATCAAAACAACGGTCGCAGAACACACGCTGAAAAACTTCGTTGGCCCGGGCGTATTCTTCGGGAAAAACCGCGGCGTTGCATCGTTTGCACCGGTGTTTCACCCCGGCACCGGCATCCTGTGCGGCCAGCTCAATTGCATCTGCGGCGGTCTTGGCGGCGGCCCGTACATAGTTCGGGTTGGCCGGGTTGCGAGCCAAGTCGCGCAGATCCGGCACCTGCGACTGCGCAGCAGCCCCGTACTTTTTGAGTGCGCGAATGGCGTATTGCTGTGTCTGAGGGTGCCGTCCGTGTAGCGCTAACGGAGCCAATACCGCCACAGCCTTCCCGGCATCGGCACCGAAATCTGCCCGCTTCCCAATGGCAGACGCCGCTAAACGCTGCACCTCGTTCGAGGGAAGGTGCGACAGTTCGATAAGTTCAGGCAATGCCGCCGGATTGCCGCTGCGTCCGAGACGCAAAGCTCGTTGCACGGCATCTTGGTGTTCGGATGGCAGCATTGGGCTTTTCATGGGAACCTCTTTTGTTTTCCGTGACTCGCTGTCGCTTGTCACAAAAACTCCCATCGGCAAGCGGTAGCGAGTCATGTGTTTCTGAAAAGAATTTTCCAGAGTTGAAAAAAATTCAATCCAAAACGATTTCCCGCCGATACTCCGGCACCGTGCAGTTCCAGCCGGTTTTATCGGTGAGAAATTTTTTGAAGGCGTTGGCGGCGTCCGGTTCGCCGTGGGTGATGAACACTTTGCGCGGCGTTTTTTTGAGTCCGGTAATCCAGCGCAGCAGTTCGTTGCGGTCGGCGTGGGCGGAGAAGCCGGAGATTTTTTCAATCCGTGCGCGGAGCGGCTGCATTTCGCCAAAGATGCGGACTTCCGCGGGCTGATCCTGAATCGCGCGGCCCAGCGTTCCGGCGGCCTGATAGCCGACAAACAGGATGGTGCTTTCCGGACGGCTGATATTGTTTTTGAGGTGGTGTTTAATGCGGCCGCCGGTACACATACCGGCTCCGGCGATGATGATGGCCGTGCCTTTGATATGGTTAATGGCTTTGGACTGGTCGACCGTGTTCGACAGGGTCAGCCCCGGCAGGTCGCACGGATGAATGCCCTTACGAAGCAGGTCGCGGGTTTCTTCGTCGAACAGTTCCGGATGCTTTTTGAAAATCTCCGTGACGCGGATCGCCATCGGGCTGTCCACAAAAGTGAACAGATGAGGGATGCGGTTTTCGCGCAGCAGTCCATTGAGGTGGTAGAGCAGCTCCTGCGTGCGCTCGACAGCGAAGCTCGGAATGACAATGTTGCCGCCGGCTTTATGTGTTTCGTTGATGATGCGCGCAAGCTCGCCCGGAATGTCTTTGGTTTCGCCGTGGAGACGGTCGCCGTAGGTGGATTCGACCAGAACATAGTCCGCGTCTTCGAACTGATCCGGGTCGTTGATGATCGGCATATTCCAGCGGCCGACGTCGCCGGAAAAAAGAATCGACCGCGCCTCGCCGCCCTGCCCGGCGGTCAGTTTGATACTGGCAGAACCGAAGATGTGGCCCGCTTCGCGGAAAGAGGCCGTCATGCCGGCAGCAACAGCAACGGGTGTTTTGTAGCCGACCGGCGTGAGCAGCGGGACGGTTTTTTCGACATCGGCGGCGGTGTAGAGCGGTTCATAGGGGAATGGACTGGTCTTTCCCTGTTTCTCATGGCGCGCCTTTTTGTGTTTAATGTCTTCTTCCTGAAGGACAGCGGAATCTTTCATGATGATCTGCGCGATGTCCGCAGTGGCGGAAGTACAGAAAATTTTCCCGCGGAATCCGTCTTTCACCAGCTTCGGCAGACGTCCGCAGTGGTCGAGGTGGGCGTGAGTCAGCAGAACCGCGTTAATGGTTGCGGGCGGAACCGGAAAGGCGTCCCAGTTGCGTTCCTTCAGATCGCGCTCCTGATAGAGCCCGCAGTCGACCAGTATGCGCGAACCGCCGGACTCCACCAGATAACAGGAGCCGGTAACGTTCTTCGCCGCGCCGAAAAAGTTTAATTTTATGCTCATAAGCCGGCCTCCCTTTTTTTCTTCGGGTCAGTGTAGTGACTTTTACACAGACGGGCAATTAAACCCTTGTGCGCGGGCGGGTTTTTGTATTCTCTATAAACGGTGCCGGGCATGTGGTGAAATTGGTATACACGCAAGATTTAGGATCTTGTGCCTCACGGCATGCGGGTTCGAGTCCCGCCTTGCCCATTCAATGCACCGAAGGCGAAAGACAGGGATCATTTGAACAAAAAGGAGATCTGATGCTGCCGCAACACGGAGGAGTACCGAATTTCAGCCTGCGCATCCCCGCCCCGATCTTAACCTTGTTCATACTGGCGCTGATTACCGGCCTGCTGCTGACGCTTTCGTTTTACCTCACTGCCGACGAAGGTGATCTGGCCGCGCAAAGCCGCGTTAAACTTTCTCTGCTCGTCACGCTGCTGGTGTCATTTTTCATTCTGCTGTCCGGCACGGGCCGCTGGTGGCGCCCGCACCTATGGAATCATAAAAGCGGGCACCGCCCGCACCGCAGGCGCAGATCCCATCACCGGCATTGACCGTTTATGTCCGGCGGTTTCCGGGCAAAAACGGAATGAACCGCATTCAAAAGCCTTCAATGCCGGATCGTGAGCTTCCGGAACGGGCTGAAATTATCAGATATCCCGCTGCCAGTCCGGTTTTCCCTCGTAAACCCAGCTGTAATAATCTTTATGCTTCAGGCCTGCCGCCGCCGCTTCGTCGATGAATATCTTGGCGCAGGCATGATGCTGAAGAATCGAGGCCGGCATAATGGCCGCGACCGGTCCTTCGGTCATTGCAGCCACCGCCGCGGCTTTACTTTCTCCGAATGCCAGCAGCAGATTCATCCGGGCTTCCATGATGGTTCCGATTCCCATGGTAATGCAGTGATGCGGAACGTTCGATTCGTTACCGCCGAAGAAGCGGGCATTGTCGGCCACCGTCTGGCGTGTCAGCGTTTTGATGCGGGTGCGCGATGCGAACGAGGATGTCGGTTCGTTGAATCCCACATGCCCGTCAGAGCCGATTCCCAGAATCTGGATATCAATTCCGCCCGCCTTTACAATCGCCTTTTCATAAGCGGCGCAATACGCCGGAATATCTTTCGTCATTCCGTCCGGAATATGAATGTTCTTCGGTTTGATGTTGATGTGGTTGAACAGATTTTCGTGCATGAAATAGTGATAGGACTGCGGATGATCTGCCGGCAGCCCCACATATTCATCCAGATTGAACGTGGTGACACTGCTGAAATCCAGTCCTTCTTCGCGGTGCATCCGGATCAGCTCTTTGTAAAGCAGCAAAGGCGTACTGCCGGTCGCCAGTCCCAGCACGGTCTCCGGTTTTTCACGTATCTTTCGCGCAACAACTCTGGCCGCAGCCCGGCTGCCGGATAAGGCGTCTTTTTGTATGATAATTTCCATCTCGGGTCTCCTGTGCAGGTGATTTAAGCCGCTCTTAAAACAGAGTTTTCAGATCCGTTTCCATCGAAATCATGCGGCCGTTGTTAAAAACGTCGTTCAGCCCGCCGGCGCACCACCGGCGCAGACGATAAAGCGTGGCAAAAGGAAAATCGGGAGCCGCTCCGCCCTGCCCGCCGACCAGCTCGCCGCCGCGCCGCACATTATCCTGCATCCAGGCCGGCATTGTCAGGTGATAGGGATTGCGCTCCACTTCTTTGACATGAAAAGAAGTCGCGGCGATCAGATCGGCAACGGTCTGCGCGTCCGCTTCCACCATCAGATTGGGATGCTCCATCGCCTGCCAGTATTCTGTTTCGACAACCGTGCAGGAAAAATCCGGAGGCATGGCCGCCAGCGCTTCCATGACAATGAAATGCGTGGCAATGTGGCGGGAGTTCCAGTCTTTGGAATGCGGCACGAAAATCACCGCCGGCTGAACGGTTTTGAGAATTTCAACTACATCGGATTTCTCCAAATTCAGGAATCCGCTGCGGCGCTGAATATCCCAGCCGAGAAAACGGCAGGCGTTTTCAAGTTCCTCAGCGCGGCCGGGCTGGCGCGCGGAATTGCTTCCGAACGTAACCGGAACATTGATAATCCGCATGCCTGCTTCGCGCATAAGCCGCAAAGGAAGCGTGCCGGTAATACACTCGTCATCCGGATGCGGAGAAAACAGCAGAACACACGGAGCATCCGGCGGAAGCGCGGGCCGCAGACAGGGCGGCATTCCGCCGCACGGCATCGTGCCGGCTTTTTTCACCAGAGATTCCATCTGCCGGGTATATTCCAAGTAAGGATTATTCATGTTCATCTCCATTTAAATCTGCGGCAGACTCGCTGCCGCTACGGCCTGACCCACACGCCGGCTCTGTTCATCCGGAACATGCAGCCGGGCGGAAAAATCAGGGAATTCTTTTGCGAGCACTGCGCGGGCGGTTTCAATTACCTTTTCGCCGCCGCGCCCCGAAGTGACCCGTCCGAGAATCAGCACATCTTCGAAGTCATAAAACCGCGCATACCACGGAAGCGCGTAGCCGAGATAGACTCCGATGGTTTCAAAAATCTTCAGCGCCGCTTCGTTTCCGGCATCCGCTTCAACCTGCACGGCTTTCAACCGTTCCGGCAGACCGGTTTCCGCCGGGAAACTGAATCCTGCCGCCGGAGCCAGTTTATTGACCGCCTGCTGAGAAAAATAAAGCGCTCCGACCCCGCGGTCGCCGGACCATTCATCCGCAGCGGCGGCCGGATTAAAATCAACCGGAGCAAAAGCCAGTTCGTTAAGCCGGCCGGTTACGTGCCCGGCCCGGTCCAGAAACCCGACGGCTTCGCTGGAGCCCATGGCGATTCCGAACATGCCCTCTTTTTTCAGGGACATGGCACCGGCCAGAGCGGTAACATCGCCGTCATTAATAACAGTCAGCGGCACACCCCACTCCTCGCGCAGCCGATGAAACATATTTTTTATTTTGGTTTCGTACAGCCCGGCCGGAACCGACCGGAAAAGCGAAGCCACCATCGGACGGTCATCAACAAAAACCCCCGCTGAACTGCCGCCGATGGCATCTACACGCGGCAAATGCTCGGCCGCCAGCTTCAGTCCCTTTTGGATGGCCTGATAATGATAGTCCGGATCAGCCTGTTTGACCGGATCCCATGGAATCTCGGTGCTGAAAACCGGCTGTCCGTCTTTGACGGCGGCCAGCTTGTAGTCGCTCGCGCCGAGATCAAAGCCGATACGGCATCCGGCGAGATGTCCGCCGATTGCTTCTTCGTTTTCTTTGTCCGCCGGGATTTTTCCGGGGGCACAGCAGACTGTTTCAAACGGGCGGTCATAAACCCGTTCCATTAACGCCACGTCAAAAGCGCGGGGGCCGGACGACGAATAGGTTTTCGCCATTTCCCGGCCGATCCATTCTGCCCCGCCGATATAAAGCTTCCAGCCGCCGCTGGCCCACAGCATAAATTTTACAACCCGGTCGACATACAGCAGAGTTTCAGTCCGCAGCCCGGACGATTCGGTTGCAACAAGAAGCTTTTTGCGGCTGACGCAGCCGTTTTCCCGCTCTACGGCTATGATCAGTTCTTCGGTTTTTTCCAGCCTCTGTAAGTAGTCCCGCTCAAACAGGATCGCCGGTAAAAACTCCGGATCAAGGGGTGTCGGAACTGCCAGACGGTTTTTTTTGAGTTGTGTGCTGTTCATGTTCATTGTTTGCCTCGGTAATTTTTGAATTACAATTTCTATATCATTTTCATTTGAGCGATCAAAACCATTAATTAGAAAGATAAATCCCGGTACGAACCAAACGATTTTCAAACTTCAGGATAAAAAAAGAGCCGTCTGGCAAACAGGTAAGCGCCGGTCTGCATGGCCAGCGCCGCATCCTCGCTGGCTGCCGGATCGAGCGCCGCAATTTCTTCATCTTCAAATGTGGAGGCAAGCCCTTCCAGCAACGCAGACCGTACCGCCGGAAAAACGGAAGAAAGCGGGCCGCTGATGATAAGCCGTTCGCTCTGCATAATTTGCAAGGGCCAGCAGAGGCTGCTGCCCAGCAGCCGGGCAGCATCACAAGCCGCTTTCACCGCATCCGGGCATCCCGACAAAACCGCGCTGCGCAGCTCTTCCAGACTTTTAATTTTTTTATCCTGCAGCGCTTCGATCATGGCCCAGCCGCCGGAATACGCCTCGAGACATCCGCGCCGTCCGCAACGGCACGGCCGGCCGTTACGCCGAACCCGGATATGTCCGATTTCGGAGAGCAGCGAGTCGCCGGTATGTGAAATGATGCGCTCACCGACTCCCGCAACAGCCCCGACCCCCAGATCCCAGAACACAACCATTGTCCGGGTGTCGGCGGCCAGCCGCCGCGCCTCTCCGTAATAAAAAGCCAGTCCGAGCGAACCGCAGAAACAGGGCAGATCATAGTGCTCCTGCATCCACCGGCGGAAATCGATGCCGTTCAGCGCAGGAAAATTAGCGGCATTTCTGATTACGCTGCTTTTCGGTTCAAACAGGCCGGGCACACCGGCAAAGGCCTGCCGGATGACTCCGCCGATACGCTGCGCCTTGACCAAGGCGGCGTTAACAAAGTTCTCCACTTCCGCTGTCAGCGCCCGGCTGTCCGCAATGCCTGTGAGATCCTGCCGTTTCTGAAGCACTACATTTCCTTTGAAATCCACCAGTGTGGCCTGAAAAAACGGAACATCGAAAACCAGCAGCAGACAGAGATTCTTATCCTGTTCCAGCTCCCAGACGATAGTGGCGCGTCCGCGGCCGCCGCCCCGGATTGAATCTGCACGGCGGATCAGCCCCATGTGCTCAAGCTTCTGGAAATGCAGGTTGCCGGTTCCGGAGGACAGCCCGACGGCTTCCGCCGCCTGCACCTGCGTCACCGCCCCCTGCCTGTCAATGAGCTGGAGGATACTTCGTGAACTGCTCAAATCCTCAAAAGACAGCCGGCTGCGGATGTAGGATGGAAGATCTCTGCGCGCCATGAACGCTCCATTTAATTTGATGATCCATATTAATTCATCAACCAAAGCCTGAAAGCAACGCTTAACTTGCGAACCGGCGCCGCCGGAACAGTTAATCAGCAGAAAACTGCTTTAAAAAGCCCCCGGCAGCAGGGTCGTGTGCAACGCCGAACCGGGACGCTGCGGCAGGACGAATGTACGCGGCATCTAACTTACAATCGCCACTTTGTTCAGAGCGGAGCTTTTTTGTTGCGTTGCCGTTAGTCACAAAGTAACTTCTCCGCTCTCTTTTCAATGGACGCGTAGCTCAGTCGGTAGAGCAGCTGACTCTTAATCAGCGGGTCCTCGGTTCGAGCCCGAGCGCGTCTACCACCTCTAAACACTCAGACGCATAAACTTCAGCAGGTTCAGACTGGATCCGAAGCCCGAATCCAACCAGGGGAAATAGCCGGTCAGATTGAAGGCTGTTAAATCGACGAGGCATCAGAAACGGTTTCACCGGCTCGATAAGCGCGCGGCGAGAGGCCCATGATTTTGCGGAACAGCCGCGAAAAATAATAGGAGTCGGCGAAGCCGAGGGTTTCGCTGATTTCGCTGATCCGCAGGCTGGTGGTAGTGAGCAGTTCGCAGGCCTTTTGGATTTTCAGGCGGCTGAAATAATCCATCGGCGTGTGTTCATAACGCCGGTTGAAGAGCGCGCCGAAATGGTTCGGGCTCATACCGGAAATTTTCGCCAGCTCCTTCAGGCTGAGTTTTTTGCTCAGATTGCGGTGCATGAATTCGACCGTTTTATCGAGGCTTTCCTCCGCCGTGCGGCATTTGCCTTCCGAGGCGAGCATGCGCAGCTGGATGAGTCCGAGCAGCTGGTTTAATGCTCCGGACGCCGCAACCAGCGTGGAGGACGTGTGCACCTGGCCCATGTATTCATACAGCTGCTCGATGGCGGCGATGACTTCCTGCCGGGCGGAAAGATGGATCACCGGCGATTCGCCGGGGCGCGTGATCAGCCGGGCGAAGTCGGCCGCCTGCCGGCCCTGGAAATGAACCCAGTAATTCGACCACGGGTCGTCGGGGTCGGCCCCGTAGGTGTGCGGAATGTGCTGAGGAATCAGGAAGGCTTCGTTCCGGGTGACGTCCCATGACTGTCCGTTGATCTCCAGCCAGCCGCGGCCTTCCGTGCAGAAAATCAAGATGCAGTCATAGCTTCCCAGCGGGCGGGGAATATAATGGGCGGCGGACGGCCCCTGAAAGCCGACCCGCGTACACAGCAGATCCTGCAGGATCGGCGCAACCAGCGCCTCGTCGCGCAGACCCGGAGCCAGATGGGCCATCCGCATATCCGGAAAGGCGCCGCGCTGTGCGTGACGGATGGTGCGCAGCGGAACGTCCGACAGATTATGAACTGTCAGCCCGGCTTTTTTGAGCAGCCGCACCACTTCTTTTTCGTTTTTCCGGCACATGGAACCCTCATCAGTTGAGGGCTATAATCCATTATTCCATTTTGTTGTCACGCCATTTGAATGGCCGTCATGCCTTTTGGCGGCCTCGTTTACGGGAAGGTGCCGGAGTTCAGGAGCCGGAAGTTTTAGGGATTTTATCCATCTTCTCTGTGAAGTTGTCCATGGAGAACATGCGGGGCTTCGGGCTATGCTGGTGAAATATTAAAAAGGGGAAACGAGTCATGGATGTTACGAAAACCTGCTGTCAAACCGCCGCCGGCGGCGCAAAAACCGAACGTGTGTATGCGGCCGATCTGCACCAGAGCCGCTTCAAACCGAATGACCGGCTGAAAAAGCTGGTTGACCGGCGGGACTGGCTGGCAAAAAACCATAAGCGCGACATCTATTGCGATAACGCCGAGTTCCTCATCTACCACTGGTCCGGCAAGGCCGAGACGTTTGCCGCGGCAACCGGCGAGCAGGCCGCGTCCGAAGAGGAGCGGATTAATATCGGCGACCACACCTGCCGCGTCGATGTCGGCGGACCCTTTCCGTATGCCGCGCAAATGCCGTCGAAGGTGAACGGCTATGAGCCGACCGTCACCAACTGGGCCGCGGACTATGCCTTTTTCCTGCGCCACAGCGAGGCCGAGGTGTTCCCTTACGAACAGATTGTCGGCGAGTTCCACTGGCAGCTCGACGAAGCGCGGTTTTATAAATATCCCAAGTCCCACGCCGATCTCGGGCTCAAAGCCCGCGAGCTCGGTGCCGGCGGATTCAGTCTGGCGCACTGCTGCCCCGATCTTTCCATCGGGCTCTCGCTCGGCTGGGGCGGCCTGCTGGAGAAGGTGCGCGCCAGTCGCGAAAAACACCGCAAATTCGGCAACGAAAAGGCCGTGACCTATCTGGACGCCAGCGAACAGGTGGTACTCTCGGTGATCGATTATGTGCAGCGGCACAGCGAAAAGGCGGCCCGGCTGGCGGCGGTGGAAACCGATCCGGTCAAAAAAACCAGTTATGAAATGGTGGCCGAAAACTGCGCGGCGATTGCGCGCGGCGCACCGGCAACCTACCACCAGGCGCTGCAGTGGATTTTCCTCTACATGATGGTCGAGCGGATCAACGGCCATGGCAACGGCTACGGCCGCTTTGATCAGCTGCTGATGCCGTTCTATGAAAAAGACAAAGCCGCCGGACGCATCGACCGCAACCGCGCCCGCGAGCTGATGGCCGAGTGGTACCTGAAATACGGCCCGCACCTTTCGTTCGGCGGACGCCTCGAAGACCGCTCCGACGCCACCAATGAGATGAGCTGGATCGGCCTCGAAGCCTACGACATGGTCGGCGGCTACAACCAGTTCGGCGTGCAGTGGCACGCGGATATGGATCCGGAATTCTTCAAATACTGCTGCGATGTGGTCGGCCGGCACGGCTGCGGCGTTCCCGCGCTGCTCAATTCCGATGTGATGGTGGCCAGTCAGCTGCGCACGGGCTTTGAGGAAAAGCACGCGCTGAATACCTCCTACAGCGGCTGTCAGTGGTACTGCATTCCCGGCCGCGAATATCAGGACCAGGATGTGAACTGCATCGTGCTCATCAGCCCGATGCAGCGCGCGATCGATATGGCCATTGAGCAGAAGGTCAGCGACTGGAACGGCTTCTGGGCCATCTACTGCCGCGAAGTCGACCGCTCCGGCGAGGCGCTGGTGGCCTTCAAGAACGAGGCCTACAAATATCACGCCCAGCTCTGGCCGGAAATGATCACCTCGCTCGTCTCCTACGGGCCGATCGAAAAGGGCCGCGACATCACCGACTTCGACGCCGTGGATTACAACTACCCCTCCGTCAACGTGCTGGGCGTGCCGAACGTGGTGGATTCCATGTACGCGCTGAAGCGAGCGGTTTTCGAAGAAAAACGCTTCACCCTCCAACAGGTGCGCGACGCCTGCGCCCGCGACTGGAGCGGCGACGGCGAAGAGGCCATGCGCCAGTATCTGCGGAACCTGCCCAAATTCGGCAACGATATCGATGACGTCGATGCCATGGCGGTGCAGATTTCCGAGCAGGTGCGCGAAACGGTGGAATCGAAGCGCTGCCTGAAGGGCGGCCACTTCCGCGCCTCGCTGTTCCAGTATCAGGGCCACACCGTGGCCGGGCCTTATCTCGGCGCCACGCCGGACGGACGCAAGCGCCGCGAACCGCTGGCGCACGGCATGAACCCGATGCACGGACGCAATACCAACGGACTGAGCGCCACGGCGAATTCGTTCTGCAAGCTCGACTTCAGCAAATACCAGGGCGGCTCGTTCCAGATCGAACTGCACCCCAGCTTTTTTGCGGAGGGGTTTGATCGCGGGCAGCTGGTGGATATTTTCGCGCGGGCCTTCTTCAAAAAAGGCGGCGTGCAGATCAATCTGAATGTCTTCGACCTCAACGATCTGAAGGAAGCCTATGAGCATCCGGAAGACGAAAAGTACGAAGACATCGTGGTTAAAGTGACCGGCTACTCCGCGCACTTCACCAAGATGGACCGCCTGTTCCAGAAAGAGTTCATCGAGAGGGTTAACTACGAGTCGCTGTGATCCAGCGTGCGGTTCGTCCGGTTATACCTGCAACGTGCTCCGGCTGCAAACCCACGACGGGCCGGGGCTGCGGACCACCGTCTTCATGAAGGGCTGCTCGCTCCGGTGCGCCTGGTGCCATAACCCGGAAAGCCTTTCCGGAGCGCAGCAAGTCTGGCATTTCCCGTCCAAGTGTATCGGCTGCGGGGCCTGTCAGCAGGCCTGCCCGTCCGGCGCGATTGCCGTCCGGCCGGGCGGTCTGGAAATTCTGCGGGATCGCTGCACCGGGTGCGCCCGGTGCGTGGCGGTTTGCCCGGCCCGGGCGATGGAGGCGCTGCGCACCGAATGGACTCCGGACTCGCTGATGGATCTGATCCGCCGCGATCTGGCGTTTTTGAGTGAAGGCGGCGGCGTCACCTTCAGCGGCGGGGAGCCGGCGCTGCAGGCGCCCTTTGTGGCGGAGGTTTTGAAGCGGTGCCGCGCGGCGGGGCTGCACACGGCGCTCGATACCTGCGGGGCGGTGGACCGGTCGGCCTACGATCAGTTGCTGCCGCACTGCAATTTAGTGCTTTTCGATCTGAAGCTGGCCGATTCCGAGGCGCATCAGCGCTGGACCGGCCAGCCGAACGGGCGGATTCTGGAGAATCTGCGGCACGTGGCCGAG
>DAONGM010000008.1:0-6663 GCA_035404105.1 Pontiellaceae bacterium | reverse complement strand
GCGTTGCGGCAGCAGGCGGCGGCTGAGAGTGGACTGCAGGAAACACAGGTACATCTCCGCGGGCGCTGGCAAGACGGCTGACGGCAGAAACGCCGGGTGCAACCCTTGGGTTCTGTCTTCAGCCGCCGCACCGCGAAAATTGAAACCATTATTCGCCGGAACGCAAGGCGGCCTCTTCCGTTCGATGGGTTATTCGGCCTTCAGTATCCATCCGGCATATGAAATTCCGGGCACAACGAAGAGGTCGCCGGTTTGTTTCATTTCATCAGCCAGCTGCTGCCGGTGCTGCTGCAGAACGGATGCATGGTTCGGGTCGAGCGCCAGATTGTGCATTTCGCCGGGGTCTTTGTTCATGTCAATCAGCTGTTCGCGGATGCGGCCGGCGGAAAACACGCAGTATTTATAATCCTTTGTGCGCAGCATGCGGCCTTCCGGTCCCGGCAGATTGTCGCGCGGCGAGAGTACGGTTTCCGAGACCAGCCGGGTGCGCCACGGCGCGGCGAGGCCTTCCGCCAGCGGACGCAGGCTCAAGCCGTTCAGGTCGCCGGGCAGGTTGGCGCCGGCGTAATCGCAGAAGGTCGGGAAGAGGTCGAGGCCGGTGGAGATCAGGTGCTCGGTATCGACCGTGCCGGGCTTTTTCACGCCGGGACCGCTGAGAATGAGCGGCACGCGGGCGGTTTCTTCATAGAAAAGCGATTTCTGGTTCCATTGGTGAGCGCCGTTGCCGTCGCCGTGGTCGCTGGTCAGAAGGATTAACGTGTTTTTGTCGAGACCTTCGGCGCGCAGCGCCTGCAGGATTTTGCCGATTTCCGAGTCAACGCGCTCGGTGAGCCGGTTCAGCGCCCAGCGGTATTGCCGCCACCGTTCATCCGGCCAGCCGATCACGGGATAGGCGCTCTTTTGGGTGGCCTGGTATTCCCGGATAATGTCGGGTTCGTTGGCGGGAATGCCGAAGTTGGCCGGGAGGGCCGGGCAAAGTTCCGGCTGCGGGGTGGAAGCGATTTCTCCGTTCCACAATTCGGTCCGGCTCGCCGGAAAGCCGCCGGTCGCCCGGCGGGCCCATTCGCAAATATCGTGCGGGTTGACGAAGGAGGTGACCAGGAAGAAAGGCTGGTCGCGTTTCTTTTTAATGAAATCGATGGCCGGTTGCGCAAAGTGCTGGTCGTTGAACGCCTTGGAGCCTGCCATCATCAGATTAAAGCCGTGCCAGCTGTTGCTCCGGGTCTCGGTCGGCATGGGAATATGCCACTTGCCGATGTATCCGGTGTCGTAGCCCGCGGCGGTCATCAGTTTTCCGATCGACGGAGCGGCGACATCGTAACGTTCGATGTTGGTCATCACGCCGGTCTGGTGCGACATCCGTCCGGTCATCATCGCTGTGCGCGCCGGCACGCAGATGGGGTTTACGCTGTACGCGCGCTCAAACCGGATGCCAGCGGCCGACAGACTGTCCATGGCGGGGGTTTTCAGGTCCGGATTGCCCGCGCAGCTCATGGCCGTCGCGGGCTGCTGATCGACCATGATCCACAGAATGTTCGGACGGAGATCCGCTTGCGAGGCTCCGCCGGCAAGCCCTGCTGTAAACGCCAGAGAAGAAGAGATCAAATGCGCACATTTTTTCACGCGAACCGCCTTTCGTAATTGCGTCCGAAGTTAGTTGTTTGAATGCCGCACTGCAAATCTTTGAGGCGGCAATTTCGACCGGGGAATTTACGGTAAAACTGCAAAATAGAGAAAGAGAAAGCTTCCGCATTTTTGGGCGATCCCTTCGTTTCGAACGACTGTATTCCGGCGGATCAACCCGGCAGCGACCAGCACACCGCCACCTGCCGGCGCTCCATACAAAAAGGTTAAAAGATCGGAGCGTCCCCTTCGCCCTTCGCCGGCCAGGTTAAGGCTTTGACTCCGGCTCCTGAGCGGGCTTTATTTTCTTCAGCGGAATTTGAACATTAAACGTCCCTCCGTCCCGTTTCGGATTGGCGTCATTAATGGAACAGGCCGCATACAATGCCAGCGGGTCATCATTCTCGTCCAGGAGCAGCTGCGGCCGCTCCAGACGAGCGACCTTTAAGCGGGTCCCGTCCTTCAGAATCAGCTCTTTCTTCATAAAAAGAGGAGACGGTGCAAGCGTCCAGTCCATTCCGTCGACGGATTGCATCAGGGCCAGTCCGGGCCCTCCGCGGGTAAGTTTTCCTGTAAAATCTTTTATGACGGCGTAAAAGAGTTTGTCTTTATGGTGATACCACACATACGGGTCTTCGGCTGAAACCTTGTGGCCTTTTCCGTCGTCGACGTCGAAGACGAACCGGTCGGTTGTCGTAAACGGACCGGTCGGCGAATCCCCGACGGCCACTCCGTGAACGCCCCTCCAGTTCGGGTCGTAGATGTTGCCTTTAAAGAACAGTAAGTATTTTCCGTCGGCAGGGCGGTATTCCACGGCCGGGTTTACCGCAATCAGATTGTCGGGGCCGGCAATGGTTCCGGGAGGAGAGGGGTCAACCACCGCTTTGCTTTTCACTCTTGTTCTCGGAGAGACCAGCGGCTGATCGAATCGGGTAAACCGCCCGGCCAGGAGATCCTCGACGGAATTGAACTCGATCACACCGATTTGCTGACTCTGCTGGACGCGGTTGCGTTTTGTTACATTTTCACCCGGTGAACCTTTCGGCTGGATTCCGGGGTCCTTGCCGGCGCAGTAGTACAGGTAATATTTGCCGTTGAAATACTTGATCAGCGGATTATGCACCATTTGCGCGTCCCAGGCCGTTGGATCGCCCTGATCTTTGCGTCCTTTCAAAACCAGCCCCAGTGAGCGATAGCCGCCGTACGGAGAATCGGAAACGGCCAATCCGACTTTGGAGAACAGCACCCAGCTGTCCGCAAACGGCGGGATCGAAGGGCCTGATTCCCACGTCGAATAGAACATGAAATACTGATCCTTGATCCGGATCGGGCTGCCGCACCATACAAAGTCGCCGGGCAACTGAAAAACAGAGGTCCCTTCCACGCGGATCTTCCCGTTGTCCTGAATCACTTTCAGGTCGACCGGTTGCGCCTCATAGCGGCAGGAGGTGCTTTCGCCGACTCCGGCAACGCTCATGGATAAACCGCATAAAAGAACGCACCAGTTCAGCTTGTTCATTCTGTGTCTCCTTTCCGAAAAAGGTTCGCCGCCCTCAGCCTCTCAGCCGTCTTTATACGTTCAATTCAATCTGCGGATTTTGTGGTCCGCAGACTTCTGCGCCGCGCTTCGCAGGTGCTCCATCAAAAAGCCTTGGCTCAGTGGTCCTTCTGCGGTTTCTCGGAGGCGTCCGCCTTCCAGATGATCACCCGCGTATCGTTGGTCTGCGGCGCGCCCGGCGTGCTGCGTCCGCTGTCGATATCCTTCTGGAGCTGGGCGAGCATCTTCTTCACCTGTTCCGGTTCCTGTGCGTAGCGGTTGGTTTTTTCGCCGGGATCGTTCTTCATGTCGTACAGCTGCTGCATGGGCAGGCCGTCTTTCGCGGCGTCTGCATCGCGGAGGGTCCAGCCGCCGGAGCCGGGGCACAGTACGAGTTTCCAGCGTCCGTCGCGAATAGCAAATTGGCCGTTGATGGAGTGGTGTATGACATGGTCGCGAACCGGCGAGGCCGGATTCCGGAACAGCGGCAGCAGGCTGACGCTGTCTTCGCCGGCCGTTGCCGGCAGCGCGGCGCCAAGGATGTCGGCGCAGGTGGCCATCAGGTCGGAGAGACAGACCAATTCGTCGGAGCGGCTTCCGGGCGCAATCACACCCGGCCAGCGGGCAATGAAGGGCACGCGATGTCCGCCGTCCCAGATGTCGGATTTATAGCCGCGGTAGGGCCCGCTGGAAAAGTGACCCTGAGGTTCCATGGCTTTATGAAAGCCGGCTGCGTCGACGTAGGTGCCGATGTAGTGGGCGCATCCATTATCGCTGCTGAAAATGATCAGCGTATTGTCTTCCACGCCGTAGCGTTTGAGCGAGTCGAGGATGCGCCCGAACACGTCGTCCGTCTCAATGACGAAATCCGCGTAAAGGTTGTTGAGGCCGCTTTTGCCGATGAACGATTTGTTCACGGAGATCGGGGTGTGCGGCGAGGTCAGGGCCATGTAGAGGAAGAACGGTTCCTTGGCTGCGGCCCGTGCTTTAATGTAATCATCCGCCTTCTGAGCCCAGGTCGGCAGAAGCTGTTCGAAATTCCAATAGGGCATGGCCGGGCCGATCGGGCCGGCCTGATTGTTTCCCAGCAGCCGTTCGGACAGCCAGGTGGACGGGATGCCGACCGTGCGGTCGTTTTCGATGAAGCAGTACGGCGGCCAGTTGGGGACGTCGACGCCGAAGTAATAGTCAAACCCGCGCGTGGTCGGGCCGCCGGTGGTCGGTTTTGAAAACGCCGCCTGCCACTTGGCCTGCAGCTCCGGGGTAACGGCCGGGTTCTTGCCGTTCTTCGACAGGAAGACTCCATCGGCGGCATCAAAATCCCAGCCCATTCCCAGGTGCCACTTGCCGATGCAGGCGCTGTGGTAGCCATATTGTTTCAAGAGGCCGGGAACCGTCAGCCGGTCCTTGGCGATCAGCGGGTTGCCGTAAACTGGAACAATGCCCTTCTGCAGCCGTGAGCGCCAGTTATAGCGTCCGGTCAGCACGCTGTAGCGCGACGGCGAGCAAACGGCCGAGCTGGAGTGAGCATCCGTGAAAATCATCCCTTCCCGGGACAGCCGGTCGAGATTCGGAGTTTTGATTTTTCCGGCGGGATTCAGGCAGGACAGATCGCCATAGCCCAGGTCGTCCGCCAGAACGAACACCACATTGGGTTTGCCGGCCGCCAGCGCGTCGCCGGCCTGAGTCAAGCCTGCCGAAACAGCCAGGCCCAGCATCAAACGTGAGGTTAACGGAAGCCTGATCGATTCATTTTTTCGTTTCACGGTTTGTTTCCTTATTCGGGTTGATTGACCGCTATAGGTCAAGATTTGAGCGAAGTCAACTCCTCGGCCCCCCGCCATCGGAAAAAAGGGGTCCCCCAATTAGAGGTTCCGGTCAGCCCTTGCTCATTTTCCGGTACTGCCGCGGCGACAGCCCCATGAGTTTGCGGAACGATCTGGAAAAATAATAGGGATCTTCATAGCCCGTCTTAAACCCTATCTCCCGAATCGGAAGCGCAGTGGTTTCGAGCAGCCAGCAGGCATGTTTCAGGCGCAGATGGATGAAATAATCACCCGGAGAGAGTCCGGTTTGGCGGCGGAACAGGGCGGAAAAGTGGACGACGGACATCCCGGCGTGCTGGGCCATTTCCGGAACCGTCAGCGCCTGGCCGATCCGTTGGGTCATCAGCGCCATAATGTTTTCCAGATTGTGTCCGGACCCCGTCTTGCCGTCCGGTGAATACGCCGGGTTGTTGTAGAACAGCAGGCCCAGCAGATCGCGCAAGGCGTGACTCAGGTAGAGCAGATTCCGGTCGGCATATCCGCCGGCCAGCGCGTCATAGCACCGGCAGAAAACCGATACCATCGCGGAGACGCACTCTGCGCTCACCGAGATGCAAAAACTGCTGGCCGGCATCCGCTGCAAATACAGCGGCGCGTCTTCGCCGTCAAAATGCACCCAGTGGACAGACCATGGAGCGTGCGGCGAAGCACCGTACGCGTGAGGTATTCCGGCAGGAATCAGAACCGCCTGCCCGGCCGAAACCGTTTCGCGGCGCAGAGCCCCTTCGACCCATCCGGCGCCGTCGACACAAAGGATCAGAATGTGCTGCCCCGCACCGTGAGGGCGCCGGATCGAGTGATTTTTCGCGTCCGGAAACCAGCCGATGTCGGTTACGCGGAGGTCCCGGACCAGTTTATGCGACTCCAGCAGGCTCAGAATGCTGCGGGAAATCACATGGAGAATCTGTCCCCGGAATCCGGATAGATGCTTCTGATGATCCATTTTCATGATGCCAACACCTGATTATTAAAAACCGCGGCAGTAATCTGCTGCATCGAATAGTCCATTTTTTTTATACGATCGTCCATTCCGTTTTGCCGGTTCCGGTGTAAAACTCTAACCTGATTTGCAAAGCCCAAAACGATCATCCACGGAGAATCAATTATGATTACAGGATCGGCAGCTGTTTCATCGTCCGGCACAAAAGCGGATTACAACCTCGGTTATGTCTGGCTGATTTCCCTGGTGGCGGCCATGGGAGGGCTGCTGTTCGGGTATGACTGGGTGGTCATCAGCGGCGCGGATATTTTCTACGAGAAGTTTTTCAATCTGGTTTCGGCGTCGGAAATCGGCTGGGCCAAAAGCTGCGCACTGGTCGGCTGTCTGCTGGGCGCCGTCGCGTCGGGCGTATTAAGCGACCGGTTCGGACGCAAACGGCTGCTGGTTCTTTCGGCGGTTCTCTTCACCGTCTCGTCGCTGGGCACCGGACTGGCGAATACCTACGATACCTTCGTCGCATGGCGCATTATCGGCGGGGTGGCCATCGGACTCGCCTCCAATCTGTCGCCGATGTACATCGCGGAAATCGCGCCGGCGGCGATCCGCGGCAAACTGGTTTCCATCAATCAGCTCACCATCGTGATCGGCATTCTGCTGGCGCAGGTGGCGAACTGGCTGATTGCTCAGCCTGTTCCGCCCGACGCCTCCACGCAGGAAATTCTGAATTCCTGGAACGG
>DAONGM010000007.1:23205-25480 GCA_035404105.1 Pontiellaceae bacterium | reverse complement strand
TGCACACCGGCACCAAAGCTCCGGTCAAATGCGCGGCATGCGATCATCCGCAGGCGCATTTCGAAATGCTCGGCGAAAACTGGTAGCCGGTTTCCCGGCGGAGTGGAGCAAGGGCTTCCGGAAAACCGGAAGCCCTTACTGTTTTCCGGTATTTGTTGGTCGGGTTTTGTTCTCGCAACGGCGGGTTTCGGTTCTATCATTTCTTTTGAATTGAGACCGAATGAAACAGTTCACCATAGCTTTGGCAGGGAATCCGAATTGCGGCAAAACGACGCTGTTTAATGCCCTGACCAGCTCGCGCGGACGCGTCGGCAACTGGCCGGGCGTCACCGTCGAACATCTGGAAGGCGAGTACTACCATGACGGCGCGAAAATCGGCGTGGTGGATCTGCCGGGCATCTATTCATTCTCCGCCGGATCGCCCGACGAAAACGCCTCGCGCAATTATATCCTCAAAGAAAAGCCGGATGCGGTTGTAAACATCATTGACGCCCGCAATGTCGAACGCGGGCTTTATCTGACGGCGCAACTGCTCGAAATGCGCGTGCCGCTGATCGTCGTTCTCAACATGCTGGATTTAGCCGAACGGCGGCACATTGAAGTGCAGATTGATCATCTGTCCCGGCATCTCGATTGCCCTGTTATTCCGATGGTTGCTGCCCGCAAACAGGGATTGGACGAACTTAAAGCCGCCGTAGCTGAAGCCGCCGCAACACAACGGGTGAGCGCCACGAATGTGACATATGACGAACAGGTCGAAAAAGCGCTGGCCCGGCTGGTTCCTGCTGTCGCATCCGCCGCAGAGCGGGTTGCTGTTCCGGCCCGCTGGCTCGCCGTCAAACTGCTGGAGCGCGATCCGGTTGCCGGGGAACTGACGATTGGAGTCTGCGACGAACTGCTCGCAGCGGAAATCGCCAAGGTTGAAAAACACATCGGCGAAGACATCGAAATTGTCATGGCCGACGGCCGTTATGGCTTTGTTCACGGCCTCGCGCTCGACGTTGTGCGCCGGACCGGCGAGCTTCGAAAGAATTTTTCCGATGCCATTGACTGCCTTGTTCTCAGCCGCGCGCTCGGCATACCGCTTTTCCTAGCGGTGATGTATGCGGTATTCACCGTCACCATAACCTTTTCCGGCCCGCTCACCGCCTGGATTGATACGGCTTTCGGGACGCTGCTTGTCGGCCGGTTCGGCGACTGGCTCACCGGAATCGGCGCGCCGGTCTGGCTGCATGTGGTGTTGGCAGATGGCGTTGGCGGCGGCATCCAAACCGTAGCGACATTTATTCCGCCGATCTTTTTCATGTTTCTCTGCCTGTCGCTGCTGGAGGAATCCGGCTATATGGCGCGCGCGGCGTTTGTGATGGACCGGAGTCTGCGGGCCATCGGCCTGCCGGGCAAAGCCTTCATTCCGATGCTGGTCGGCTTCGGCTGTAATGTGCCGGGCATTCTGGCGGCGCGGACGCTTGAGAATCAGCGCGACCGTACGCTTACCATTCTTCTGAATCCGTTTATGTCGTGCGGCGCGCGCCTGCCGGTTTATGCGCTTTTTGCGGGCGTCTTTTTCCCGCAGATCGGCGGCGCGGTGATCTTTGCGCTTTACCTGACCGGTATTCTGCTGGCCGTGGCCAGCGGACTGCTTTTCCGCCGCACCATTCTGAAAGGCGACGCCACCACTTTTGTCATGGAGCTTCCGCCGTATCACGTGCCGCGCGCCATGGCGATTTTCCAGCACACCTGGGAACGCCTCAAAGAATTCATCCTGCGCGCCGGAAAAATTATTCTGATTCTGGTGCTGATTCTGAGCGTTCTCTGGTCGGTCGGAACAGACGGAAGTTTCGGAAACGAAAATTCGGAACACTCGGTTCTGAGCGCTTTCAGCCGTGCAGTGACGCCGCTGTTTCATCCAATGGGAATCACGGACGGCAACTGGCCCGCCACGCTTGGACTCATCACCGGCATCTTTGGAAAAGAACTGGTTGTCGGCACTCTCAACACCTTCTACGGCGCAGGCGGGGCCGATCCTGCGGCCGCGATGCTCGCCGCATTCGACGGTCAGTCCGGCGCGTTCGCCTATCTTCTCTTTGTACTGATCTACTCGCCGTGCGTCGCCGCGATTGCCGCCATCCAGCGCGAAACCGGCTGGAAGTGGATGACCTTCAGCGTCATGTATCTCACCGCGCTGGCCTGGACTCTGGCGACGCTCTTCTATCAAATCGCCACTTTCGCCGCGCACCCTGCGCAGTCGACAATCTGGTGCGGTGCGATTCTTCTG
>DAONGM010000007.1:19324-23105 GCA_035404105.1 Pontiellaceae bacterium | reverse complement strand
ATCATCTCCAAAGAAGCCGCCGCAAAAATTCAGGTACGCTGATGCTCACAGAAATCATCAAACTGCTAAAGGAGCGCGGGCCGATGTCACTCGCCGAGCTGGCGCGTCATTTTCAGACCGAGGTTCCGGCGATGGAGGGCATGCTGGACGTGCTGGAGCGCAAAGGACGCATTCAACGGCTGGAAACCAAATGTTCGCGCTGTAAAGGGTGCGCACAGGTAAAGCCGGAAGATGCCGCGATTTTCAAATATGTTGAACAGTAGCCGCAGCGCAATCAAAGGTTGAACCGGCTCTGCCTCGGTTCTATGCTCCGGCTCTGAACATCGTGAATACATCCCGTCCATTTAAACAGCGCAGCGGCCGGCTGGCGTTTGTGATCAGCTGCCTGCTGCATCTCGCGGCCGGAACGATACTCTTTTTTGCGGTACGGAAATTTGCGTTCGAACAGTGGCCGTCGATGGGCCCGAGAGCGGTTACGATTCTGGATATTCAGCAGAACGAATTGCAGCCCGCCGCAGCTTCATCTGCTCAGCCGGCATCACCTCTGCCGCCTCCAAAGCCGGCAGAGTTACCGCTAGAAGAACCCCCAAAACCACCGGAGCCCGAGCCCCGGCCTGAGCCTGCGGTGACGCAACCTGCCGAAGCCAGTGAGTCTCCGGTTTCCGCCGAAGCGCAGACCGCGCAGGTGGCACAGTCGGCTTCAGCGCCGGGGGCTCAGATTGAGTCGGCAGAAACAGTGGCGGGCCGGGGCCGGACGGGGGACGTCAACTGGCGCGCTCTGGCGGTTGCGAAGCTCCGCGCTCTGGTTGAGCGCGAAAAATATTATCCGCCGTCGGCGCAGAAGGCCGGCTATACCGGACGGTTCAGTGTGCATGTCTGCATCGAGACGGACGGCACGATTTCCGGCTGTGAAATCACAGAACGGCACGGGCATCCGATGCTGGGGCGGGCGGTTGAAACGGCGATGCAGAAGATTCGCGGCACGAACATCGGGTGGAGTTTGCCGGAACGGTATGAATTCCTGCTGCCGGTGGAGTTTGAGCTCAAATGAACTGGGATGCGATCAGAGTCTGGGCGGCGATTGTTCTGCTGCTGGATGCGGCGTTCGGGCTGTGGAATCATGAGCGGGTTCAGGCGCTGGTGCCGAAAATCAATGTTGCGCGAATGGCTTTGATTGAGGCGGTTGCCGCGCTGATTCTGGTTCTGCTTGGGCTGTGGCTGTGATTGCTTTGCAGCATCGTTTATGCTTAAATTAACAATTAGCGATGTTACCGTTTTCCCTTTATTAAAGTTTCCGACCGGCGATGTGCGGAGTGATTTATATGGTGAAATCCTTGTTAATGCGGACATGCGGCGCAGTGCTCTTTTTGAGCTTTATGGTCATTCCTCCTGCAGGGTATGGGGCGGATGGCGGGCCGGAGTGGCCGCCGGCAATAGAAGTCGCTCTTTCGCACGGCACATTCGGAGTCAGGCTTTATGCCACGGCGGGCGGCGACCCGCGTGCACTGGTGGTTTTCGGATCCGGCGACGGCGGCTGGAGTGCCTGGGAGCATACCGTTTGCACCTGGCTTCAAGAGGCCAACGTCGCTGTAGCCGGGTTTGACTTCGGCAAGTACTCTGAGACGGACTTTAATCAGCCAACGATTGTAAAAGACATGGCTGATGTAGCGGCTTTTGCGGCGGAACGCTTAAATGCCAAGGAAGTTCCGGTGCTTTACGGCGGCTGGAGTATGGGTGCGGTTCAGGCCGTTGCGGCTGCCGGCGGAACGAACCGCCCGCCGAATCTGGCCGGATTGCTGCTGCTGAGTCTGGACAGTCGCGGACGTTATGGCGTTCGCACGCCGGATCTCGTCGGGATTACGCCGACGGGGCCGGGAACTTTCGATCTGCATGAGTTCGCCCCGGCGGTGAGAGATTTACGAGTGGTTCAATATCACGGCACGGCGGATTTTATGGCCAAGACAACATGGATCCGCCTGCTGAAATCCCCGCATCAGTTATACCTGTTGAAAGGTATGAATCACGGATTCGATGGACTGTCGCCCGAATTTGAGCCGGTGCTGCTGCAAGGTGTGGCCTGGGCGCTGGGAGACGATTCCGCCGCAGCACTTCCGGAGCAGGGCCGGCATTTGCGACCTGTCAGGACGACCATCTATGCAATCCTTTTGCTTATGTTGCTGGCCGGAATGCTTTCCCGGCGGGCAGCGCTGCTCCTTCTGCCGGCTTCTGTAGCTCTATGCGGGTTTTCAAACATTCTCGATTCCATTATCCCGTCATCGCTCGCGATCATTGATAAAATACAGGAGTGGATTCCTCTGGAAGTCAGTCAGCACGGACGGTTTATTCTGTTTGTTTCCGGGGTGATGCTTCTCGCGCTGGCCCGGGGTTTGCGCCGGCGGAAGCGGGTGGCCTGGCATATGACGGCAGTTATTCTGACGGTATCTGCAATTTTGGATTTCACGCAGACATTTAACTGGAACCGTTCTGCTGTTGCTTTAGTGATCCTGGCGGCGCTGTTTTGGCGGCGCAAGCTGTTTGATGCCCGGTCCGATACACCTTCTTTCCGGCTTGGCATTGGGGTGGCCGGCGTCATGTTTCTGCTGCTCGCGGGCTATGGGGCGACCGCCATTCATGGTCTGGGTGCGCGTGGCGTTTTCGGGAATCCGTTATCGTGGACCGAGTCGTTTCACGGCGCAATCTGCACCGCCCTGCAGATCAAAACAGAACTGAATGAACTTGCCGGACGGGAGGCTTCCCATCTCTTAAACACAATCCGGCTTCAGGGACTGGCAATCGGATTCTTTGCGCTGGTTATGGTCTTGCGCCCGGTGATTCTAAGAAAGCATGCGCACAGTCAGGCGGACTTTGAAAACGTCAAACAGCTGGTTGAAACGTATTCGGATGACCCCATGGCGGTATTCGCGCTGCTTCCGGACAAGCATTATTATTTTGAAGAAGGCGTTGAAGGCGTTGTCGCCTATGCGCTCTGGTGGAATGTCGCGGTGGTTCTGGCGGATCCGATTTGCCGGCCGGACTGCCGGGAAAAACTGGTCCACGGATTTATCCGTCATTGCCGCAGTTGCGATTGGAAGCCGGTCTTCTACTGCCTGCACCACTCCCATCGCGACATTTACGACTGCGCGGGATTCCAGCTGGTCCGGATCGCCGAGGAAGCCCGTCTTCGGCTGGCGGATTTTAAACTCGATGGCGCCCGGTTCCAGAATTTACGCACCGCCCGGAACAAAGCCCGGAAAAACGGACTGGTGTTCGGATGGTATGGCGGCGCAGGAACCCAGCCCGACGAGCAGACGGAACGTCAGCTGCTCGAGCTGTCCAAAGAGTGGCTGGCCCGCAAACGCGGCGGCGAAATGGGGTTTGATCTCAGCTCGTTTAATCCGCAAGTCATTCGCGAAAAAGGGGCTGCGGTAGTTCACTCTCCCGACGGCTCGCTGGAAGCCTTTGCAACGTGGCATACCTATGCACACGACAAAGGACGCTGTCTCGATATTATGCGGAGCCATGCCCGGGCCCGGGATGTGATGGATTTTCTGATTCTGGAATCTATCCAGTACTTCCGGGAACAGGGCGTCGAAGAGGTCAGTTTCGGCAGCGCGCCGCTCGCGAACACCTCCGACCCCAGCGAACACAGCATGCACGAACGGGCGGTCCGGTACGTTTTTGAAAACCTCGAACGGTTTTACGGATACAAGCGGCTGTTTTTCTTCAAACAGAAATATCAGCCGTGCTGGGAGCCGCGCTATCTGGCCTATCCGTGCGGCAC
>DAONGM010000007.1:7412-19224 GCA_035404105.1 Pontiellaceae bacterium | reverse complement strand
ATCAGCCAGATCTGTTCGTGGAGCCAGGCCATGCATTCGGGGTTGAGCAGCAGCGCCATCTGTTCGCGGCGGCTGAGCACGTCCGGACCTTCCGTAACGACCCGGTTCTGCAGCTGTGTGAAATAGGCGCTGTCCAGCCGGCGGTGTTTGTTGCGCCGCCGCAGGAGCGAGATGTGGATGGCGTTGACGTACGGGTCGATGACGACCTGCATGAAGCCGTAGTTTTTCCGCAGGGGCTCAAGCGGCGGAATGTGCTGCTGGCAGGCGTCGAGATTGGTTTGCAGTTCGGCCAGTTCGACCGGCGGGCAGCTCTCCTGCGGGGTCATAAACAGTCCGGTGCGGCGCAAGGCGGCGCCGACCGACGTTTTGCTGAGCAGGACGGAAAACGGAATCGAACAGACCAGTCCGATGAAGATCGGGCTCATCCACCAGAAAAACGCCGGATTGATCCACCAGGCCAGAACGCCCCAAACGGCGCCGATAATGGTGTGGCCCCAGTGGGCTTCGATGGCTTCGCCCCATTCAATGCCGTCATCGCCGCCGCGGCGCTGCGAACCCCAGCCGACTTCCTGTCCGGCCATTACGCCGAGAACGAAGCGCGAGTGGAAGAGCATCAGTACCGGCGTAATGAGCATGGAGGTCAGATGTTCCAGCACTACGCTGACGGTTGCCCGCAACCGGCCGCCGAAAGGTTTGGCCTCCTGTTTATGCCGCAGAATCAGCAGCAGCCCCAGCAGTTTGGGCAGAAAGAGCAGCGAAATGGTGGTGGCAAAGAGAATGATCGCCAGCCGGTTGCCGCCGATGTCGAGGACTTTGGAGAGCCCGACGTCGGCGTCGAAGGTGCGCTGCGTGAAGCGCGAGGCCAGGACGAACTGCATGGTTCCCAGCAGCATAAAGAAAAACCAGAGCGGCGAGGAGAGGTAGCTCATGATGCCGAGGGCGAGGTGCAGGCGGTTGATCGGACGGACGTGCGGCGAGAGCATCAGCCAGCTGTGCTGGAAGTTGCCGCGGCACCAGCGCCGGTCGCGCTTGGCCATATCCGTCAGCGTCGGCGGGCCGCCTTCGTAGCTTCCGCCGAGCCCGTAGGCCAGCCAGACTTCATACCCGGCGCGGCGCATCAGCGCGGCTTCGACGTAGTCGTGGCTCATGAATTTGGCGCGCGGGGTTTTGCTGGCGGGCAGGTCGGGCAGCGCGCAGTGTTCGATGAACGGCGCAAGCCGGATGATGGCGTTGTGGCCCCAGTAATTGCCTTCGTCAGCCTGCCAGAAGTTGAGTCCCGCCTGGAAAATCGGGCCGTAGAGCGTTCCGGCGAATTGCATGACGCGGCCGAAAAAGCTTTCGCTCATGGACTGAACCGGCGCCGCCTGAATAATTCCGGCCTGCGGCTGCAATTCCATCAGTTGCGCCAGTTTGACGAGGCAGTCGCCGCTCATGACGCTGTCGGCGTCGAGAATGACCATGTAGCGGTATTTGCTGCCCCAGCGGCGGCAGAAGTCGCTGATATTTCCGCTTTTGCGGTTCAGGGCGATTTTGCGTTTGCGGTAGAAAATGCGGCCGAATCCGTGAACCTGTTTGCAGAGTTCCGCCCACGCCATTTCCTCTTCGATCCATTTGTTCGGATCGTTGGAGTCGCTGAGGATGAAGAAGTCGAAGTTCGCAAGGTTGCCGGTTTTTTCGACGGAGCGGTAAATGGCCCGCAGTCCTTCGTAAACGCGGCTGACATCTTCGTTGAAAATCGGCAACACGACGGCGGTGACGGGCAGTTCGACCGGCGGATCCATTTTCTCAAGCAGAGAAAGCTGGCGGGACGCATCGCGGCGGCGCCAGAGGATGAAGAATCCCGTCAGTGCCTGAACGACGCCGAGGGAAACCGGCAGGAACAGCACGGTGAACAGAATCTGGATGGCGATTTCGCAGCTGTTCATGCCGCCGCGCCAGAGGATGTCCGCCATCACCCAGGAAGCGAGCGTGGTAAGCAGCAGCACCAGTGAAAAGAAGAGAATGCGCCTGCGTACTTTCTGTGCGCTTGACAGGAGTTTTACAGGGATCATGGCTGTCGTGTTCTCCAGAAGAGGTAGGTTAGAATCGCTAGAAAAATCAGCCAGCCGATGAGCGCTTTAATGATCGGGCTGCGGTTCAGTCGGTCCATGGCGTCGTCGGCAAATTCCGGAATGAGCCCCAGGTCAATCGGCCGCGGCACCATGTTGCTGATCTGCAGTTCCGGCCCGGCGCGCATCAGACTGCTGCGCATGGCGGTTTTCAGCTCGGCCGGGACGTGCGGCGTCAGAAAGGCGTAGGGCCAGCGCAACGACCCGTCGCAAAGAAACAGGGCGACGCGTCCGTCCGCTGCGGTAAAGTCCACATTCGCGCCGGCGGGCAGGTCCATAATCAGCGAAAACCATTCGTTGAGCAGCCGGTTGGCTTCTTCGATGGCCAGCGTGGCGAGCGGCTCCGGCGGAGTCTGGCCCTGCCAGCGGCGGCTGACCCGGCGCAAAATCAGGGTGGTGATATGCGCGCGGTGCAGATGGCTGTCAACCTCGTGAGCCCGCAGGTAGCTCTCGAGCTTTTCGTACGCGCTGTTCCATTCCTCCGGGCTGCCCCAGGTCGGAACGAAGGTTTCTATGGGTTCCAGAAGTAGGTCCACGTTTCACTCCGGGGAAGGCCGCCTGATTGCAGGAAGCAGCGCATGTCGACCGGCTTGGTCCGGTCGATCGGTTCTACATCAAAAAAGACGCGCCAGGCGTTGCCGAGGTCGTTGCGCTGGAGGTGTTTCCCTTTGAGGGTGCCGTTCGAGAGGGTGATGACCGGCGTGACGCTGTCCGGATTATTGCGGTCAAGACCGGGGGCATTGCTGAAATCGAGCACAAATTTTTTCGAGCCCGGATATTCCGTGGCGTTGCCGATCCGGGTCGCCAGCGCCTGCGCCAGCGGCGGCAGGGTGGCGTCGTCCCGGAACCAGTGCAGGCGGTATGAATATTCCAGCGGATGTTCCGGCGTGAGCTGTTCCTGCGGCATCCAGAAGGCGACGATATTGTCGGCGTATTCCGTGCCGCTGGGAAGTTCCACCAGGCGCAGTTCGCCTTGTCCCCAGCCTGAACCGGGCTCAACCCAGGCGCTCGGGCGGTTGTGGTAGAAGGTTTCGAGGTCTTCGTAGTGGGAGAAATTCCGGTCGCGCTGGAAGAGACCGAAGCCGCGCGGATTATCATTGGCGAAGCAGGAGGTTTTAATAAAACCGTCATTGGAGAGCGGGCGCCATAGCCATTCATCGGCGGCGGTATGCACGAGCAGTCCGTCGGAGTCATGCACTTCGGGGCGGAAATCGCCGTGGCGGCTGGTGGAATGTTCGCCGAACCAGAACATACTGGTCAGCGGCGCGAGCCCCAGACCTTCGACCGGTTTGCGGGCGAAGAGCGCAGTTTTGATTTCCATGACGGTGTCGGAACCGGGGATGAGCGTCATCTCGTAAGCTCCGGCAAGGCTCGGGCTGTTCAGCAGAGCGAAGATTTTGATGCGGGTGGCCCGGGTATCCGGTTTTTCAATCCAGTACTCGATGAAATCCGGGAATTCCTCCGGGGTTTGGCCCGCCACATTGATGGCCAGTCCGCGCGCCGAGAGACCGTAGTGCAGTCCTTTGCCAAGAGCGCGGAAGTATGAAGCGCCCTGGAACGAGATCACTTCGTCGAGGTATTCCATGGAGTTGAGCGGGTAATGGATGCGGAAGCCGTAAAAGCCCAGATCTTCGGGAAGTTTTCCGTTTATTTTAACCTGCGAATAGTTGAAGAGGTTCTTGGAAAACGGAATCGGCTCAACCTGCCCGTCGTCGATGTAATTCATCGTGATGTGGCTGTTCTGCAGTCCGCCGCGATGCGTGAACTGCAGCTGGAAGGGGAGTCTTTCCATGCGCCAGATGGCCGCTTTGGGGTCAAAGCGGATGTTGCGCATGTCGTCGTAATTAAAACGGCTCAACTCTTCGGGCAGCGACCGGTCCGGGGCCTGATACGGCGCCGCGGCCAGATTCTGCGCACGGTTTTTGAGTGCGTTGAAATCAAAACGGGAACCTGCATCCTGCGCAATACCGTTAAACGCTGCGCATAGCAGTACAACTGGGGCGAGACTGTATTTATTCACGCGCGGAGCATATTCAAAGCCTGTGCAAATGCACGAAAAAAAATCGGAGAGCCCGGACTTAACGGTCTGAAACGGTTCGTAAGCATCGCATGCTCTTCATTTCCCGTTTTAATTTGACAACGACAGGGGCTCTTTTTATGGTTCAACGCTTCTCTCGTGGAGGGAGGGGTGTTTTTTTGTCATTAAACGGGGCTGCCCGATAGTGTAATGGTAGCACACAAGATTTTGATTCTTGGCGTCTAGGTTCAAATCCTAGTCGGGCAAATCCACCACTCGGCGGATGAACCGGCGCAAGAGAACACATTATAATAGGGAATGAAGAAACTGTGAAAATTTTGTCAGGAACAGCCCATCGGGATTTGGCGGAACGTATTGCCGCTAAAGCCGGCGAAAAGCTCTGCGATGTGCAGATCAGCCGGTTTCCGGATGGTGAAATCTTTGTAAAGATTGTCGAAAATGTCCGCGGGCGTGATGTATTCATTATTCAGCCGACCTCTTATCCGCCGAACGAAAATCTGATGGAGCTGCTGATCATGATTGATGCGGCCAAGCGTGCATCGGCTTCGCGGATTACCGCTGTGATGCCGTTTTACGGCTACGCCCGTCAGGACCGCAAAGATCAGCCGCGTGTTCCGATTACCGCCAAGCTGGTGGCCAACCTGCTGGTAGCCGCCGGTACAAACCGGCTGCTGACGATGGATTTGCATGCGCAGCAGATTCAGGGGTTTTTTGATATACCGGTGGATCATCTTTATGCCGCGCCGGTTTTTGTGAAATATCTGCGTGAGCAGAAGCTGGACAACCTTGTAGTCGTGGCTCCGGATACGGGCGGGATGAAGCTGGCTGCGGCGTATGCCGATATGCTGGATGCGGGTCTCGCTGTGGTTGGTAAAGAGCGCAAGAGCGCCGAACGGGTCGAGGCGACCCATTTGGTGGGCGATGTAAAAGGGTGTAATGCCGTGCTGGTTGACGACATGACGTCAACCGCCGGTACGCTGACGGCCGCCGCCAAACTGCTGGAGCGTGCCGGCGCGGCCTCTATCCGCGCCGCGGTAAGCCATTCGTTGCTGAACTGCAAAGGCGTTGAACGCTTGAATGATTCGCCGATTATCGAGCTGGTGACGACCGATAGCATACCGGCCCGGTGTGATACCGGCAGCAAGGTGAAAGTACTTTCAGTAGCGGAGTTGCTGGCCGAAGCAATCTGCCGTATCCATGACAACAATTCGGTGACATCACTTTTCAGAATAACTTGAGGAGAAAAGAGCAATGGACGCAAAGATCACAGTAAAGAGCAGAGATGTAAAAGGTTCAGCCAGTGCGCGCCGTCTGCGCCGCGACGGCTGGGTGCCGGGCGTAATTTACAGCGAAGGCGGTGTCGCCCGCATGGTTTCGATTCCGAAACATGAATTCGAGCAGATGCTGCGCCATCATGCCAGCGAGCATGTGATGGTTAAGATTCAGATTGAAGGCGGTGCGGAAGAATCTGTATTGCTGAAAGAAGTTCAGCACGATGCGCTTTCCGGCGGTGTAGAGCACGTTGACATGCAGAAGGTCGACATGAACAAGAAGCTGCGCGTCGAAGTTCCGGTTGAGCTCGTTGGTGAAGCCGACGGCGTCAGAAATCAGGGCGGTGTGCTGGATCATCTGCTGCACTACCTCGAAATCGAATGTTTCCCGGCCGATATTCCGGAAGAAATTGATGTGGACGTCACCGATCTGAAGCTCGGCGATATTCTTACGGTTAAGGACATCAAGATCGATGGCTCCAAGTACACGATTTTGATGGATGCGGATGTTGGTGTTGCTGCGGTTGCTGCGCCGAAGGTTGCCGAAGAACCGGTTGCTGAAGAAGCTGCGGCTGCTGCCGGGCCTGAAGTGATCCGCGAGAAGAAGCCGGAAGAAGAAACAAAATAAACACGCTTTCGCGGAGACTGTTTGAGTGAAGGTTATTGTCGGGCTTGGAAATCCCGGGCGGGAATATGAAATGACCCGCCACAACATCGGGTTTCTGGTGCTGAACGAACTTGCCCGTCGCTCGAACGTTTCTTTTCGCAAGAGCTGGTGGTCACCCGTAGAAACGGCTAAAGGCCGGGTCGGGAATGAAACGGTGCGGCTGGTGAAGCCGCAAACGTTTATGAACCGCAGCGGACAGGTTGTCGGGCCGGCTCTTCGCAAGGCGGGCGGGCAGCCGGAAGATATGCTGATTGTTTTTGATGATGTGGCGCTTGGTTGGGGTCAGTTGCGCGTTCGGGCTCAAGGTTCGGCGGGCGGACACAACGGAGTGCAGTCGGTGATGGACGTATTAGGAGGCGGCGCTTTCGGTAGAATTCGGGTTGGCATCGGCCCGAAACCTGATAGTCTGTCGCTCTCAGATTATGTTCTCGGACCGTTTTCGGACGCCGAGCGGCGGAGTCTGGATGCTGTGGTTCGCCGTGCCGCGGATGCGGTGGAGATGGTCTGTGCCGCAGGGATTGAGCAGACCATGAACTGCTTTAATAGAGGATAAGAGCAAGGAGAGAGAAATTGAAGACATTGTATGAAGGGCTTTTTATTTTCCCGGAAACGCTGGAAGAAGCGCAGCTTGACCTGTCGATTGAAGCTGTAAAGACCGAGCTGGAAAAGCTGGGCGGTACACTGGAAAGTTCGACACGGCTTGGAAAACGGTCGTTTGCACGTCCGCTCAGAAAGAAAAAAGCCGGGTTTTACGTGGTGATCATGTTCCGGCTGGAAGGCGAGCAGATCAATGCGTTCAAGCACCGTCTGAAACTTGCCACCGATGTGTTCCGCGCACAGTTTATGCAAAAAGACGGAGTGGTTGCGGCGCAGGAGGCATAAAACATGTCGACCTTGAATCGAGTGTTCCTGATGGGCAATCTGACTCGCGATCCCGAAGTGCGTTATACGCCGTCGGGAACAGCGGTCGGCGATCTGGGACTGGCAATCAATGAAAACTTCAAAAACAAAGCCGGCGAAACAGTTGAAAGCACGGTGTTTGTGGATGTTGAAGTGTGGGCCCGTCAGGCTGAAACCTGCGCGGAGTACCTCTATAAGGGGTCGCCTGTTTTTGTTGAAGGCCGCTTGAAGCTCGATCAATGGACGAATCAGCAGGGGGAAAAGCGCAGTAAGCTGCGGGTTCGCGCGGACCGGGTTCAGTTTCTCGGAGCGCCCAAGCGCGGAGCTGATGCCGCTGATGCGCCCCAGAACAGCATGCCGCCGCCGGCAGACTTTGAAGCTCCGGCTGCGGATGAAGACGATATTCCGTTTTGATAAGGAAAGGGTATAGATCATGGCATATGTGGCGAATAAAGAGGAAAAAGGCGGCCGGCTTTTAGAAGGCGTGACCGAAATTGACTACAAGGACGCGGAACTGCTCCGTAAATTTATGACCGAACGCGGCAAAATTCTTTCGCGCCGTTATACCGGTGTAACATCCAAGCAGCAGCGTCAGGTTAAGCGGGCGGTCCGCCAGGCGCGTGTAATGGGACTTTTGCGCTAAAGCGCAAACAGAGGAGAATCAGAAATGGCTGTAGAAGTTTTATTGATGGATGCGGTGCCGGGACTCGGGATCGAAGGCGATGTGGTGCGTGTAGCTGACGGCTATGCCCGGAACTACCTTTTCCCTAACGGACTGGCCTCGGTCGTGACCGACGGCAAAAAACGGCAGATTGAAAAGAAGCGCATCGAGCGCCTTGAACTGATGCGTAAAGAAAAAGCGGCGGCTGAAGAGCTGGCGAAAAAATTCGAGAGCATCTCCTGCACGATCGCTGTTAAAACGTCCGAAGGCGGAAAAATGTTCGGCTCAGTCGGCGCCGCTCAGGTTATCGAGAAGCTTGCCGAACAGGGGCTTACTCTTGAACGTGAGCAGCTCAAACTCGAAGCTCCGCTGCATGAGCTCGGTGTATTCGACGTTACCGTTACTCTCCACCCCGAAGTAAAAACCGTGCTGAAGGTATGGATCGTTGAAGAATGAGTTCTATCGATCAGAGCGGGCGTCGTCTTCCGCCCTACAGTGAGGAAGCCGAACGCGGCGTTCTTGGCTCTGCTCTGATCGAATCCAACCGGGTTATAGAACTCTGTTCAATCAAATTTCTTTCAGTCGATTCCTTTTATGTTCCCGCGCACCGGCTGCTCTTTGAGCAGCTCATGGGAATGTATCAGGGGGCGCGGGCGATCGACCTGCTGACGGTCGGAGAAGATCTTAAAAAAAACGGCCGGCTGGAGCAGGTCGGCGGTTATGCTTTTCTTGAAAGTCTGATCGACAGCACGCCGACTTCAGCGCATGCCGAATTCTACATTGATATTGTTCAGCAGAAGCATCTGCTTCGGCGGATTATCAGTCAGGCTGCGGAAGCAATTGACCATTGCTATACGGATGAAGATGCGGAAGAGCTGCTGAGCCGCACTGAAGAGGCCTTTTTCGAATTAAGCGATAAGAAGACGTCTTCTTCCGAAGGCTGGAAAGATGTCGTTTATAAAACCGCCGGCCAGATTATCGAAGGCAATACGCTTTCCAACGGTGTCCCGACCGGGTTTATCGATCTGGATAAAGAGTTGCGCGGACTGCATAACACCGACATGATCGTGCTGGCGGCGCGGCCTTCGATGGGAAAAACCTCGCTGGCCATGAATATCGTGGAGCACGCCGCGCTCGGGCGCGGCGGCGGGAAGAAGCATGCGGTCGGCGTGTTCAGTCTTGAAATGTCACAGGAACAGCTGGTTCGCCGTATGCTTTACAGTCGGGCCGGTGTTCCTGCCTGGAAAGATTTCTTTTCCGAGTCCGACCGCACCAAACTTTCGTCAGCGGCCGATCAACTGGGGAAAGCTTCAATTATCGTCGACGACTCGGCCGGTTTGGACGTGATGGATTTACGCGCCCGCGCCCGCCGGATGAAACGGATTTATAATATCGATCTGATTGTGATCGACTATCTGCAGTTGCTGGCCGATAAGCGCCGTTCGCGCGAAGGCCGTCAGCAGGAAACCGCCTCTATCTCAAACAGCATCAAAGCAATGGCCAAGGAGCTGAAAGTTCCTGTGCTTATTCTGAGTCAGCTCAGCCGTGCTCCGGAACAGGGGACCCGCGATGGGAAGCCGCGGCTTTCCGACCTGCGCGATTCCGGTGCAATCGAGCAGGATGCCGACGTCGTACTGTTGCTCCAGCGCCCGTCTTATTATAATAAAGAACTGGAGGCCGGTTCCGGGGAGGATACGCTTGCGATCGTGGATATTGCCAAGCATCGTAACGGACCGACCGGTGAAGTGAAGCTGAACTTTTTCAATGACATTACGCGGTTTGAAGATCGCGATACGCGGCACGGGGTTGACGGCGCCTTTCCGGCGGAGTGAAAAATATGAAAAATATGAAACTTTTGGGTGTGCTGATGCTGATGTCCGGATTGGCCGCATCCGGATTTTCCGCACTGGTGCTCAGCGAAATCCGCATCGAAAATGTTGAAAAAGCCCAGCTGGATGAGTCTTTTGTGAAGGCGTATACCTCTTTGCGTGCCGGGCAGGAGATTGCCAGCGAAGTGGAGTTGAATGCGGCGGTCGCCCATGACGTTGATAACTTGCGCCGGTCTGAACGGTTTTCGTATGTGCGTGCCGTGATTGAGCAGGACAATGGCAGGTACACACTGGTTTATAAAGTAGCCAGCCGGTTACGCCTGCGCCAGATTGATATTACCGGCGCGGACAGTATTGGTAACCGCAAGATCAAAAAAGAGCTGGAATTGGAACTGGGCAGTTACGTGGATCAGGCTTTGGTGGGTGAAAAGGTGCGCAAAGTTGAAGAGTACTGCCGCAAAAATAAATATCCCGATGCCTCGATCGCTTTTGAACTCAAAGCCGATGAAAAAAACAGCACAGCCGATCTTCTGTTAAAAGTGAGTGAAGGCGAAAAGCTGCGAGTGAAGAAGATCAGTTTCGATGGCGGGCTTGTTGCAAATGACAGCTTCTGCAAACGGATAACACCGGATATTTTCCCGTCCCGGAAAAATGCCGACCATTATAATACATGGGAACTGACCAAGGTCATGCAGCAGAAAAAGACCTGGTGGATCACCCCGTGGTTCGGTGCGTATAAACCGGAAATGAAAGAGGCCGACCTGGCGGCTCTGCGCAAATTTTATCAGGACCGCGGGTTTCTGGATGTGAAAATAGAAGGCCCGGAACTCAAGCATCTTGGCGATGGAAAGCTGGAGCTGGTTTATCATGTACAGGAGAGTGTCAAGTATCAGGTCGGCTCGATCAGCTTTGACGGAAACACCCTGTTTGAAACCGCTGAACTCGAAAAGCAGTTAAAAATCCAATCCGGCGCGCTGGCTTCGCGTGCATCTATCGACGATACAGCGGCTGCTGTGAACCGCTATTACGGCAACCGCGGGTATATCCGTAACGACGTGCAACCGGTAATCAACACCGATTCGGCAACAAAAACAGCCAGCATCCGTTTCAATGTTCATGAAGGCTCGCTGGCAAACATCAACGAAATTGATATCCGCGGGAACGAAAAAACCCGCGATGAAGTGATGCGGCGAGAACTGGCTGTTTATCCCGGCGAGCTGTTTCATCAGGGCAAAGTCGAAACCAGTGAAAGCCGTCTCAAAAATCTCGGTTATTTCGAAACAGTCAGCAGTTCATACACGCCGGCGGAAACAGGAACCAATAGCTATGACCTCGCTTTCAAGGTGAAAGAAAAGGCAATGGGCAGCTTCCTGATCGGCGCGGGCTTTTCCAGTGTCGACGACCTCGTCGGGTTCGCGGAACTTTCGCACGGCAATTTTGACATTCAGCGCTGGCCGCCGGTCGGTGACGGACAGAAAGTGAAAGTGCGTGTGCAGGCGGGTACCAAGCGCAGCGACCTGGAAGTTTCTTTTATTGAACCGTGGTTCATGGATCGCAAGCTGGCCTTGGGTCAGGATTTGTATTATCGCGATGCCAGTTATTACAGCGACCAGTTCGATCTGCAGACGCTAGGCAGCAAAACATCGCTTACCAAACCGGTTTTCAATCCGTTCACGCGCGCTACGGTGAGCTATTCGCTGGAGCAGTTCAATGTCGATAATATCGATGCCCCGACGAACGCCTTTGTCCGGGGCGACGAAGGAGCTACGCTTAAGTCAACCGTTGGAACCAGTATTTCCCGCGATACGCGCGACCAGTTTTTCATTCCGACCAAAGGGAACTTCAGTTCGGCCGGTGCGGAAGTTTCCGGCGGACCGCTTGCCGGTGATGAGAGCATCTACATGCTGGAGGCAAAATCATCCCAATTCTGGCCGGTGCTGGATGATCACGTGTTCAACCTCAAAGGCGAAGTGCGCACGGTCGACAGTTATGGCAGCTCGGACCATGTGCCGATTTTCGACCGTCTGTTTCTCGGCGGTCCGCGAACCATTCGCGGGTTTAAATATCGCGATGTCAGCCCGCGCGACCCGGCTGATAATGACGAGCCCATCGGCGGTCTGAGCAGCTGGTACGCTACCGCTGAATACACCGTGCCTCTTTGGACCAAAATCCGTGCGGCGGTCTTTTATGATATCGGGGCCGTCTCGGAAAACTCTTTCGATATTTTCGGGGCCGATATAAATTCCAGTTATGGTATCGGCGCCCGCATTGATCTGCCCATGTTCCCGCTGCGTTTGGACTATGCGATTCCGCATATTGCCGATGAAAACAACAGCGG
>DAONGM010000007.1:0-7312 GCA_035404105.1 Pontiellaceae bacterium | reverse complement strand
GATGAAATCCGGCAGACCATCGTGGAATACGCGAAAAAAGAAGGCCTTCAGGCGGTTATCGATAATTCCGCGCGCAAAGCGGCCATTGGAGTTTTTATTTATACCCATCCCGACCTGGAAATTACGGACATCATTCTTACAGTTCTTAACAGTAAACGTCCTGATATTCCGGATGAAGGGAATCTGCTTAATGATGGACTGAACTCAACCAATAAAACTGTGAAGGATAGCAGCGGATCATGAAACTCTCGGAAGTGGCTGAAAAAACCGGTGGTATAGTCGAAGGCGACGGCAATATCGATATTCGCGGGGTGGCCGGTATCGGCGAAGCGGTCGAAGGCGAAATCAGTTTTATCGCAAATCAGCGTTATGCACCCGAGGCCGCTGCTACAAAAGCTTCTGCTGTTATTGTGGCAGAAGACTGGAGCAGCGCCTGTTCAGCTGCTTTAATCCGCGCAAACAATCCTGATGAGACTTTTGCAAAAGCCGCTATGCTTTTTTATACACCGCCGCCCCGCCCGGCAATCGGAGTGCATCCGTCGGCTTCGGTGGCGGCGGATGCGGAGATCGGTGAAAACGTTTCCATTGGTGCTTTTTGTGTAGTTGAGTCCGGCGCGAAAATCGGAGCAGGCACAGTTGTTTTTCCGCAGTGTTACATCGGTCGCAAAGCGGTACTGGGGGAGAATTGCTGGCTTTATCCTCAAGTGTCTCTGCGTGAAGCGGTGATCCTTGGAAAAAGAGTCATCGTTCACAACGGAACCGTTATCGGCAGTGACGGATTCGGTTACTCGGTTGACGGGCAGGGCATTCGTACAAAAATTTCGCAGATCGGAATTGTCGAAATCGGTGACGATGTTGAAATCGGCGCGAATGTGACGATAGATCGTGCCCGGTTTGGCAAGACCCGTATCGGACACGGCGTTAAAATCGATAATCTGGTGCAGATTGCACATAACGTCGTTATCGGCGATCACTCCGTTCTTGTTGCGCAAGTTGCCATTGCGGGGAGTACGCATATCGATGAGAAAGTTATTATTGCCGGACAGGCCGGCGTTGCCGGGCATGTGCACATCGGAGCCGGAGCTGTGATTGGCGCAAAAGCAGCGGTGACCAAGGATGTGGCCGCCGGCGAGTATATGATTGGTGTCCCGGCGATGCCCGCTGCCAAATTTAAAAGAACCCAGGCAGGAATCATGCTGCTTCCGAAACTGAAAGAACGTGTGGCCGAGCTCGCACTCAGAATACGCAATCTCGAGCAAAGCGAGTGAGTGACATATTTGTGTTTTTAAAATTTAAATAGTTACAAATGTGTTTTGATACGGTGAGCTGCAAATTTTCAGTCCGGGAAATTTTATCTGCAACCATGTTATAGCAAGCGCCTTGCGCCTATTTTTATTCGATGGTCTGTTTGGGAATGGTTTTTGCTTACAATAAAATGTTTTCGCTGGTTACGCGGGAATGAATATTTATTCAACAGTATAAAGGAGTATGAAATGGCTAATCCGACCGATCTGTTTGGTGAAAATGTATTCAGCATGAAAGTCATGCGTGAACACCTGTCTGAGGCGACTGTTAAATCGCTTGTAGCGACTATTAAAACCGGCAAGAGTCTGGATGCCGGTATCGCGGACGAAGTTGCCGAAGCCATGAAAGAATGGGCTGTTTCAAAAGGTGCAACTCACTATACGCACTGGTTCCAGCCGCTGACCGGCTCGACTGCTGAAAAACATGACTCCTTTATTGTTCCGGACGGCGAAGGTTCTGTTGTATGCAAATTCTCCGGCGCTGAACTGATTCAGGGCGAGCCTGATGCTTCCAGCTTCCCGTCCGGCGGTCTGCGCGCTACATTCGAAGCCCGCGGTTATACCGGCTGGGATCCGAGCAGCCCGGCCTTCATCAAAGACAACACTCTTTGTATTCCGACCGTTTTCTGCGGTTATCATGGCGAAGCACTCGACAAGAAGACTCCTCTGTTGCGTTCCATGAAAGTACTCAGCACGCAGGCTGAACGTCTGGCGAAGCTCTTTGGCATCCAGATCAAACAGAAAGCCTACGCGACACTGGGCGCCGAACAGGAATATTTCCTGATCGACGAGGAGCTCTACAATGCCCGCCTCGACCTGCGTCAGACCGGCCGTACACTTTTCGGCAGCAAGCCTGCCAAGCACCAGCAGATGGAAGACCACTACTTTGGCGCCATTAAAACCCGTGTGCTGGCTTTCATGGAAGACCTGGATGCTGAACTTTGGAGAATGGGTGTTCCGTCTAAAACCCGTCATAACGAAGTGGCCCCGGCGCAATTCGAAATGGCACCGGTGTTTGAAGAACTCAATCTTGCGGTTGACCACAACATGATTGCCATGGAAGTGATGCGCAAGACGGCGGAAAAACACGGGTTCGTCTGCCTGCTGCACGAAAAACCCTTCGCTGGCGTCAACGGTTCCGGCAAGCATAACAACTGGTCGCTTTGCGGTCCGGACGGCAAGAACTGGCTCTCTCCCGGCGATAACCCGCATGAAAATGCCAAGTTCATGACCATGATCTGCGCGCTGATGAAAGCGGTTGATACACATGCCGACCTTCTGCGCGCCACGGTTGCCACGGCGGGTAACGACCACCGCCTGGGCGCCAACGAAGCTCCCCCGGCGATCATTTCCATCTTCCTTGGCGATCAGCTCACGGACATTGTCGAGCAGATCGAAAAAGGCGGAGCGAAGAGCTCTAAGACCGGCGGGTACATTCACCTGGGCGTTGACACGCTGCCGGCGCTTCCTCGCGGTAACACGGACCGTAACCGCACGTCACCGTTCGCATTCACCGGCAATAAGTTTGAATTCCGCGCGGTCGGCTCCAACCAGAGCTGCGCCGGTTCTAACGTTGCCCTGAACACGATCGTGGCGGAAGCGCTCGACGAAATCTGCACGAAACTGGAAGCGGACGTGAAAGCAGGCAAGGACTTCAACGAATCCCTGCAGAAGCTTCTCTCCGGGCTCATCAAGAAGCATAAACGCATTCTGTTTAACGGCGACAACTACACCGAAGCCTGGGCGAAGGAAGCCGCCAGACGCGGTCTGCCGAACGTGAAAAAGACGCCGGATGCGCTGAAAGCTTTCAATACAGAAAAAGCGAAGAAGCTGTTCAGCAAATACGGTGTGCTCTCCGAAAAAGAACTGCACTCCCGTTTCGACATCTACAACGAAACCTACGAAAAGACCATCGAGATTGAAGCGGGTGTAGCGCTGACCATGGCGAAAACCATGATTATTCCGGCTGCTGTAACCGCGCAGGCTGAGCTGGCTGCATCGATCAAAGCCGTCACAGGCTGTGCGGTGACCGGCGCCAAGGCCGAGCTCAAAGCGATGTGCTCAGAAACCGACAAGCTTTACAAAGCCGTTGCAGCGCTCGAAAAAGCGCACGGTGCTGAGAAGCTGATTGCGGCGATGGGCAAAGTTCGCGCTTCGGTCGATGCGCTCGAAAAGATGGTTCCCGACGACATCTGGCCGGTTCCGACCTATGCCGAAATGCTGTTCATGATGTAATCAAAACCGAACTGCAAAACGGAAAAGGCTCCCTGAAAAGGGAGTCTTTTTATTTTCATCTTTTGCCCGTAAAGCCGGGGTGAAACCAATTCTTCTAGTGCAGCAGATGTCCCTGGAAGATGTCGATTCCCAGATAGCTTTTGACAAAATAGATGATGAGCATGATGCAGATGCCGACGCTCAGGGCGATCACGCCCAGTGCGAGCATCAGCGCCAGAATATTGCCGAAAAGCGGTGCGCCGTAACGGAAGGACTGCTGGGCGATCACGCGCAGGCGGTAGAGCCAGTAGGGTGCGCTGTAAACCTGCTTATCAATATCCTTCTGGTTGATGAGCAGCTGCTGCTGCAGGGATTCGATATCATACTGACGAACCGCCTCGCGGACGGCCTGCTGGATATCGGCCGGTGAAGCCGGCTTCTTAACGAAGCGGAAAACCTGACCCTCATTGATCGCCTTGATGAACTGTTCAGTTTCAAGAGCCGCGCTGAAAAGTACGCTTTTGATCTGAGAGTTGCGTTGTTTGAGCGTAATCAGAAAATCCAGTCCGCTTTGGCCCGGCAGAACATGGTCGCAGAGGATGGCTTTAACATGCCGTCCGCGCAGGACCTCGATGGCTTCTTCTGCCGATCCTGCCTGATAAAGCGCATATTCCTTCTGAAGCACCCGGTAGAGCACCTTCAGCATGAACGCATCGTCGTCGACAATCAGGACGGCGTCTTTTTCCTTTGCGGACAACTCTTGGGGTTTATCACTCACTAAAGCCGAGCTCCTTGTGCATTAGATGATAGATTTGATGTATCTTTGTCAAGCCCGCCGGCAGTTCACGGTTAGAGCAGATGGATGCCGCGGAATCTGCATCCTGAGGGTGATAGCCGTGCATTCCTTTGATCTGCTTAACGCCCATGAAGCCGGGAACGATTTGAATGCCGGAATTTATCAGGAAAATCAGTTCCCCGTACATTCCGTCAGGGAAGAAAACTCCTTCACGTTTCAGCTCTTCATCATCCAGAATCCGGCCTTTCGGGTGGCTGCCCAGCAGGGCGGTGATCTTTTGCCGGGCGGTTTCATTGAGAAACCAGAAGCGCGCCATTGTAGAATCGTAGAATGCGACGTAATCCCGGTTCCAGCGCAGGCCGGTTTTTTCAATATCGGAAATCAGGTCGTATCCTTCCGTGATGTCATGCATACCGTGGTCAGTAAAGACATACCAGGCGACCTCGTCATACTGTTCGTCCGCCGCCGCAATCAGTTTGCGGACCTGCTGGTCGTACCAGTGAACCAGCTCTGTCACCTTCTGATCTTTTGTGCCGACGGAATGCATCAGTGCATCAAGTTTCCCTAGCGAGCAGTAGGCGAACTCAATCCGTTGCGACTTGATATCTGCGGTCAGCCGGGCCAGTTTGGTTTCGTCGCTGACGGCGCTGTCATGGACATAATGAGGAATTCCGCGTCGCGTCAGTTCATCAAAAATCGTTTCGCCGCGCAGCAGTCCTCCCGGCTCCCAAATCCGTTTTTTTTCGGCGTAGTTAAAAAGCGGAAGATATTTGAACGGTACGCCGTAAAGCTGGAAGTAGCCGGTGAAGCCCAGCACCTTTTTAATCAGCCGGCTTAAATAGTGCCGCACCCGTCCGCGCCGGAAAACGGCGTCGGGCAGAATGGCCAGCGCCTTTGTCCATTTAAACGGCGAACCTTTCGGATCGTAATAAAACGACGACCACATCAGGTGTTCACATGGCAGTTTTCCGGAGATGATCGACGGATCGCATGCCGATGAATAACCCAGAATCGTGTCGAGCTTCTTGTGGTCGCGAATCAGTCCCTGAAGGAAAAACGGATGACGGAGGAAAATCTCCCGTCCGAACGCGTCGATGAAAATAAACAGACTCAGTTTCTGTTTTTTCATGAAAACCTCTGCTGAAGCGCATAGAAGGATTTGTACAGCTCTTCCGTGCCGCTTTCGCGGGAATTCAGCAGCCAGCGGATTTCTTCACGGTCCGCCTGTTTTGTCAGCAGCAGCGGAAGGGCGGCGTAAAGCCGCAGTCGCGGGTGTGCAAAGCAGTACGGAAGTGCGCCCGGCCCGAAAGCGCGCAGATTATGCACGGCATTTTTTACCGGAGAGCCTTCATTCCCGAGGAGCGGGAAAGTGCGTGCGTATTTCCCCAGAGTGTGGAATTTCCGGTTGAGCCGCCGCTGTTCATACCAAAGAAAAAAGTATTCATAACGGCGAACTGTTTCATCAAACTGAAGATGGATGTTGCTGTTGTCCAGCGGTTTGAAATCCGCCCGTTCCTTGAAGTCAATTGCGCGGCTGTAGGCGCTGACAAAATCGCGCGAATTCTCCAGCCCGGACAGATCGGTTTCCGGCAGGCGGTGCCTTTTGACGACATACGAAAGGTCATAGGCTCCGCGCAGCAGCAGGGCGCAGTCGCCGAAAGCGAGATCGGCTTTAAACAGAAATTTTAAAAACCGCTGGCGTTCTTCGTGGGTCAGCGTGTCCGGCCGGGCAAGGCGGCGCTTGATGTCGAGCAGCAGTTTGCCGCGGTTCATCAGCAGGCGTGTGCCTTCCGAAAGAGGAATGGCATCGTGCGGGTAGGCCGGCATGGCATCAAGAATTTTTTTATCTCCGCGGATTACGCGGTGTCCGTACCGCAGCTCATAGTTGAGCAGAGAAAACTCGCATTTGGGCAGCGCCGAGCTGAGATAGGGGTACAGATCGACCGGAAGCCCGACTTGTTCCGAAAGCTCCTTCTCCAGTTTTTTCAGCGCGCGCTTCAGCAGCGGATCGAGCGAATCCGTCACGACGATCAGATCATAGTCATTGAAGGGAAGCTCTTCGCCGTTCGGGCCGATCATCGGTGAACCTTCGCCGCGCCCGTAGCCGCCCAGCAGAACCAGCGCTTTCCAGTGTCTGGAAAAATGTGACGCATACACCGCGTCGGCAATCCGTTTCATATCCGCGTCAATGCGCGCATCAAATGCCGGCGAGCCTTTGACAGAGTATTTACCCACGGGCGCCTTCTTTCAGACCGCGGTAAAGGCCGGTGTGGATGACCGCACGGTAGGCAATGTTGTAGGGAATCGTATCAAGCCGCCCTTTACGAACGGCGTAGAAAAGATCCCGGATCCATTCTTTGCAGAGGTCCAGCGTCTGAAGAAGCAGGTTTGTGCGGCGTCCGTAAGTGTGTGCAAAGGTCACACCATGCCGGAATTTTTTCCGGTAAAGTCCTTTGAGCGTGTAGTTGTGGGAGTGCTCGACCACGGAGTCTGTTACCAATTTGAACCGGGCGCCCTGCGCCCGGCAGAGTTTTGCCCAGGCGACATCCTCTGCATAGCCGATGTTGGGGATTTTAATTTTCTCCCACAGATCGCGCCGGAAGGCGCAGGTGACGGCGGAAAAAAAGTCGACGTTATCGCCCTTGATGTTTTTCGGGTTGTAGGCTCGCAGGTAGTCGTATGTCACAATAAAGCGGGCGTCAGGGCGCGTTACCTGAGCGCTCATGACCGCATCGGCTTCGCCGGAGAAAAGCGGCTGAAGCAGTTTTTCGAGAGCGTCGTCGCTTTGGAAAATTGCATCGGCATTTTGGAAGACGATAAACTCCTGCGTCGTGCGGGCGGTCATGTCGTTGAGGACCACGCCCGGAACGTAAGCTTTCGGAGGAATGCAAACCAGGTGTGCAGGATCCACAGCGGCACGCAGCGCATCCAGAGAGCCGTCGGTCGATCCGGAATCTACAGCGAACAGCTCAATATCCTGAAATGTCTGCCGGCGCAG
>DAONGM010000006.1:15798-25513 GCA_035404105.1 Pontiellaceae bacterium | reverse complement strand
TTGAGAATGTCCTCCAGCCCGATTGCGCTTTCTTTGGCTGAACCTTCCAATGCACCGAGTACATCTTTGGGATCCGCGATGACCGGGAATATCTGGTATTCAATCTGCGTTTTAAGATTTTCGATCCCCATGATATTAAAGGGATCGCCGACTGCCACGGTGAGCAGCTTGCCGGTCTTACACAGCGGAAGCATTTTCAGCTGCACCCAGGTGGCCCGCGGAATCATCTCCACCAGCGACGCATCGAGCTGAAATCCTTCGAGGCTGATCGGGGTCATTTCCAGATATTCAGCCTTGGCCAGCAGCATCACCGGTGCGGGCACGGTGCCTTGAGCAACCAGCACCTCTTCGAGCGGAATTCCGCTTTTATCCGCTTCGAGGCGGGCATTCGTTAGAGCCTCTTCCTTAACCGGAAAACGGTCGAAGAGAATTCCCAGCAAAGTTTTATAGGCTTTATCGCTCATAATTTCTTATCCGTGCTTTGAATGTTCAGCACAAATGGTGCCAAGCACAAGCTCACGATAGACTTTCCGGTCGCCGGAAACAAGCGTGGAAGGGAATGTTGACGGAGAAAGTGGAATAATTTCCGGTGTTAACGCAAACCTGCACTTCCATCCATTCCTGAACTCAACAGTTTCCAGACCAAACTCTTTTTCCAAGGTTTGGGAAAATAGACGGTGCAACTGCGGCATTAATCGTGCTTTAATCAATGCGTTATTTGTTTTATAGGAGAAGCCATGAGCCAACCTGTTTTTTCCGTCAAAGAACTTCAACAGACCGCAGCCATGCTCGAGCAGATTCTCGAGGTAATGCCGGACGATCTCTTCACATTGCGTGCACTCTACGAGACTTCGCTCAAACTTGAACTGCCTGAGAAGGCTTTCGACTGCCTGAAACGGCTGGATGACGGCGCCCGCGTTTCGCAAAACGCGGAAATTATTGCCTTTGTGCTCAACCAGTATGCTTCGATTGTCGATGAGATGCCGGAGGTGCAGAACCGTATTGAGCGGTTGCGCGAGCTTCAGATGGTGACAGATCTGCTGAGGGGCGAGGATCCGGTGAAACCGGACGCCGGACGCAAAAGCGGTATCGAATCCGAAATGGCTCTGGCCTGGGAGCTCTTTCAGGATGAGCAGCTTACACAGGATGAATATTCCAACGTACTGCATGACCTGACCGAAATGTCATCGCGTGAAGTGAGTGTTCCGGTGACGGTTCTGCATATTCTGCATGACCGCAATTTCAGCCGGTTTGAACGCCTGCTGACGTATCTTTCTCAAAAAAGCGGGGTGCCGATTATGGCGCTGGGACAGTTCAGCGAGCGCGAAGATCTCCGGTCCGCTCTTCCCCTGGAGTTTATAAGCCACAACGGCGCCTTGCCGTTTGCTCAGGTCGGCGGCGACCTGCTGCTGGCGGTTCTTAATCCAATGGACAAGGATCTGGTTCGCCGCGCCGGCGAGATTTCGGGCCGTCATTGCCACGCTTATCTGGTTACTCCGCAGGAATATGACCAGCGGCTGATGCAGATTAAAAAAGCGCTGAGCGGCGCATGATGCGCATTTGCACCTTTTATTTCTTTGCGGGAGTGAAGCTTTCACCGGGTTCCAGCCGGTGTTTTTTTCCGGCGCATTCGACCACGACATAGCTGCTGTCAATCTTCAGAATCTTCGCGCCGTCGATGGTCATTCCTAACGAAACGGTCTGGCCGTTGATAATCGCCAGTGCTTTGCCGTTTTTGCCGACTAACGTACCCTGGCAAATGATGCTGTCGGCCGAATTCCGGCGTTCTAAAGCAGCTTTTTCGATCAAGCCGGACGAGCTGCGGGAAATAGATGGTTTTGACAGAAACTGTTGTTCGAACGAAGACGGGCCGGATTTTACCGGCGGCTTTAACAGGAAAACGACAAAGGCTGCGCCGATAACAGCGGAGCCGGACAGAAGGCAGAGTAAAGACCGCCGGAGCCATGCCGGGGCGGGCTTGGCGGGGGCTTTTTCGCCCGCAGAAGTTAGATTCATAACGGCTCCTTTCTCAATTCTTGGAATAAATACGCTCTTCAGCCGCGAATGCGAACCATTTTTTGAGATGCCAAAACAGATCAACGACGGTTTCGGGAACACCGGCAAATTGTGGCATGTACAATGCTTTAATTATGCGCGATGACTATGAAAAAAATGCGCTGCAAGGAAATCTCTGTGCTGGAAGCGGCAATTATGGCCGGTCTGGCGGCTGTTTTTTTTGCAGTTGCCACACCGCTGGTACGCGGCGCAATCCTTCGTCAGCATACTGCAGAATGTGCCCGGAAAATCATGCAGGCGGCGGATGCCTTTGATTTTTATGCTTCAGCGGCGGGCGACTACCCTCCGAATCCGGGCGTTTCGCAAAAGGCTGATACCGCCATGCGCGGTGTTTTTTCTGCTTTCAATATCAACTGGTGGGACGATCAAACCGAGCTGGGCGGGCAGTGGAGCTGGTTCAGCAGCGGGAAAGGATCCGGTTCGGTTGTCATTTCCGGTTCCCGGATTTCTGAACAGCAGATGACGCGCCTTGACGCATTGCTGGACGACGGCAATCTCGAAACAGGCGCATTTCAGCGTCGCGCAGGCCGTTATCATTATATTATAAGAGAACACGCGTTATGACTAAGCCGCATCACAGATACGGATTTACATTGATAGAAATCGTACTGGCCGTGACGATTATCGGCCTGCTCGCGGCGTTTATCGTTCCGGCAGCCAAGCTCGCTCTGCGCAGCCGCGAAAATGCACAGGCGGCCAGCAAGCTGCGCCAGGCTGTGGCTGTTTTTGAGCTGTATCGTTCTGAAAATGGAAGTTATCCGGCGGACAAAAATCCCGGCGAAATTCCTCCGGAAATGACTGATTATTTCGCGGATATGAAGATTACGAACTGGTGGAGCAGCGCTACTGAACTGGGCGGAAACTGGGACTGGGATAACGGCTATCACTTTAAATATTCCGTTTCGATTTCGGCCCCGACCAAATCAACGGTTCAGTTGACCGAATTTGACAGGCTGATTGATGACGGGAATCTTGCGACAGGAAAATTCCGTCAGTCGGGCACGCAGTACCACTACATCCTTGAGCAATGACTGCTATGAGAAAAAGAAGATCCAGAGCCGGCATGACACTGGTAGAGGTGATGATCGCCATGTTCCTGGTCAGCATCGCGGCCATCATCGTCTATACCGAAATGCTGATGGCCTACCGGATATTAATGCGTTCGCGGGCGCGCCTTGAAGCTCAGAGCATCGCCTTTGACTACCTTTGGGAAATCTACAACACGAACAATATGCCGGATATATCCGAGCAGCTTTATAGCATTCCTACCCCGGAGTGGAGTGTTCTCTCATCTAATGGCTGGATCAACTGTCATATATTAGCGGATACCAATATTCCGCCTCGTTACTGGGAAATCAGTGTAACTGTCTGGCCGCCGACGAATACGCTGATGCAGATAGGCACCAATCCGCTGGCGAGAGCCGCCCTTTGGCGCTGGAGAGGGTCTCGGTAAAATGAACCGGAAAAAAAATAAACAGGGCTTTACGATCATCGAAGTGTTGCTTGCAACCGTCATTGCCATCATGGTTTTTGCCGCACTGGGGCTGGTGATGACCAAATGCTTCGCACTTTGGAAAGACGCCACCAGCCACTGGCAGCTGGCGCAGTATGCGCGCATTTCCCGCGAACGAATTTTGTGCGGCGGCTTTGCCGATCCGTCCGGAGGGCTGCTTTCGGCGACAAATGCCGTTACCGTCCCTGATTCCGGATGGAGTTATCTGCAATATATTACCGTAGCCGGATCCGGTGCTGTGCAGCAGGTTCGCGGATGGAACGGGGAGGCGGATGATAAGAGTATTCAGCTGAAGAACGGTTCTTCTTCATGGGTCTATGGACAGGCTTCGGGAGATGCAGAACCAGTGGTCAAAGTGGACTCATTTTCTGCAACAGTCAGTAATGATCTGGTTACGGTTGTTTATCGGCTGAAGCTTTCAGCCGCCGGAAAATCGTTTACCCAGATGCAGACCATTCACGCCTGCCTGGTGAATAAGGAGTAGGTAATGAAAGCGGCAAAGGAAAATCAGGGATTTGTGCTGACGGGGGTGCTGATGCTTCTGCTTGTCGCCGCGCTGGTGGGCGGCGCCTTTCTTTTTTCTGCGCGCAACAGTTTTGCGACGGTTGACCAGTGGCGTCTTCGCGACGAATGTCTTTTTGGTCTTCAATCCGGCCTTGAGCGCAGGGAATATGAGTTGGATCAGATTGTCCGGACGAATAATGTGCACGACATTAATATGTTTGACGGTCTGGCCAATCAGTCTGCGAGCAAGACCATCCTTTGGACCAATTTTTACAGTATTTCGCCGCATGTGGTTACCACACTCGTGGTGACGACCTCCGGTTCAGTGATAAAAAACCTTTCCAATGATACAGCCACGATCACTCTCACGAATATTGCGACGGCTTCCCGCCAGGAAGGATCTGTAAAGATTACCCGCAAAGTACGTGAGGTGGTTGAATATTACTATGCTGCTGCACCGGTTCTCGGAGGGGACGGTTCTGTCTTCGATAACGTTTTTTTCATTGATAACGTCGGACTGTTTTCCGGCGTGAATGCCGACTTTAACGGCGACGTCTATGCCAACAAAGATCTCGATTTGCAGTATTCTTCGCTCAAGGTAAACGGGGATCGCTATACCGGCGGCAATATTCTCGATAAGCACGAGTATAAGTGCGACAGCTGGTCCGGCTACGGAAACAACCGCGCCCGGCCGGCCGAAAATACCGATTACAACCGGTCGAATACCAACACCTACTGGCCGCAGGGATATGACGACAATGTGCAGTCTTACGAAATGGCCGAGAAAAAAGAAATGCCGTTTATCGGCCCGCTGTCCGAATATGAGGCCTATGCCGCCGCCAATACCGGATTTGTGACGCAGGTCTATGCGGTTACATCCACAGGAGGTCTTAGCAACCGCAACACAAGCGTTGCGGCGGTCTGGGGCGATGGTGCCGGTGAAAACTCGGGGATCGGTGCCAACGACAACGGCTGCCTGATCTTGATCGGCACCAGTAATAATCCCATCCGCATCTCCGGCGTTGTGGTGGCGAGAGGCGATATTTACATCAAAGGATACTACACCGGCGCGGGGACGCTTTATGCCGGCCGCAATATTTATGTTCTTGATAATCTGATTGCACTAAATCCGCCGACCTGGCCGCATCCTGACAGCAATCCGGAAGCCACGGCCAATTCCAATAAAACCAAAGATTTTCTTGGCTTGTGTGCTAAAGGAAGCATGGCTTTCGGTGACCCGGGGGCATTGGATGTCAACTTTCTCAACACCCCGTATACCGGTTCTCATGCCACGGATGCCAGCGATGCAGAACTCGGCTATGTCAGCTACTACGCCGGCGGTGTTCCGTACTTTAACGGCAATTATACCGTGCCGGACGGGAACGGTTCCATGCAGCGTTCTGATGGAAGTGTGCGCCACTTTTACGACCCGATGATCAGCAGTACGGCAATGAGTGCGCTGAGTCCTGTCGCCCGGCTCAGCTGGATCGATGCCGTACTCTATGCCAACCATTTGATCGCCGGAGACTTTCAGAATGCATCACTGAACGGTGCGTTTATCTGCCGCGACGAGTCTGTCGCGCGATACGGTGATTTGACGCTGAACTGGGATATCCGCCTTGGATCCAGATCAAAAGACAACCTGGGTTTTTCACCATGGCTGGCGGGAATGCTGACCCGGCAGGGAGATGTGCGCAAAATCAAGTGGACGGAGCTGGCACCATGACACGGAACATCTTCATCTCGCTGGTTTTTACGGTACTGGCGGGTTCGGCTCAAGCCGTACGGCCGCCGGACGCAAAGGCCCGTGAACCGCAGATCCGCACGCATCTTCAGCAGGTTCGCACGAACTATGAAAAAAAGCAGGTTGAGCGGCAGGAAGAGGCTGTTCGCGCTTATAATCAAACCCGAATGGATATTTTTACACCGCCCTGGATGCGGACAGGAACAAAAGCCGACGGACTTTCCAGCGCGGATCAGTCCGGTGCTGTGAATGCGGCCAAAGCGCAAAAAAGAAATCATCGCTTTTTGGTGTCCGCCGTGCTTTTAATTCTAATAGGTGCCGGGGCTGGCTGGGCACGGTATAAAACACGGGAAATCGACGAATAGAGATTTTATTTTATGGCGCTAAAGCAGAAAGCATCTACCGGTAAAGAACAAGGCAGACGCCCGACTAATCTGCTCGCGCTGGATTTCGCTTCCAGCGGCGTTAAAGCGGTCCGTCTCAAAAAAACCAAAGACCATCTTGTGCTGGCCGCCATTGATATTCTGCCGCCGTCCGGCCCGGATGCCGAAGAAAAGCCCGTTCTGCCGAAACCGCTGGCCGCCTATTACACCGCAGTCTGCGCCACCATGGAAAATTCGGTAGTTCGTGTCTTTAATCAGATTCTTCCGGAAGAAGAGGATATCGAAGCTGTGGTGCGCGAAAATCTCAGTGCGGCAAAAGACGCCCGTGTTAACGGACTGGTTCTTTCCCGCGCCCGCGGTAAGCGCGAAAGCACTGTGCTGGGCGTTGCCGTTCCTGAAGCAATGATTCAGCATTATCTCTCACTCTTTGCCAGTGGAGCGCCGGCGCCGCACTCTCTTGAGATTTCCGGTCTGGCGGCGTTTTCCGCGTTTTTGTTTAATCGCGGAGCACAGACTGAAAACCAGACGATCTGTCTTGTCGAAGCCGGCGCACGCTGTACCTATGTAGCTTTCCTGCATCGCAATCAGCTTCAGCTCGTCAACCGGTTTGATGTCGGCGGCAATGCGCTGCAGCGGCAGGTTCAGGCGTCGCTGGGAGTGGATGCAGACATGGCCGAGACCATCCTTTCCGGCGGGTCTGTGGATGTTTCAGTTCCGGTTCGTCAGGCGCTTAATCCTTTTATCCGGCAGCTTTCAATCTACCGCGAGTTTATTGAACGGCAGAACAAGAGCGCGCTTTCCGCCGTTTATATCTCCGGCGGGCAGTCGGCATCACCTTACTGGCAGACGGCCATCAAAGAAGTTCTTGGTTTTATTCCCCAGGTTTGGAGTCCGTTTGAAAAAATTGAAGTTCCCCCCGAAGTCTTTCCGGACAATTTGAAAGGGCAGGAATCCCGTTTCGCAGCAGCCGTCGGTGCGGCGCTTGCGGGAATGGAGGCCGTATGAACCTGCAGGTTGACCTGCTTAAAAAAGCCGAGCGGCGCTATCAGGGCATTGTCAGCATGAAAGTGATCGCGCTGGGTTCGATCAGCGTGCTGGCGGGCATTTCCATTCTGGTGTTTTCACTGGCGGGAATTTCGAAAATGACCTTGAGATCCAATTTAGAACGCGCCCGTCACGAATGGGAACGCCTGTCTCCCCAGGCGGCGGTTGTTCGCAATAATCAGGCGGCGATCGCCGCCAACGGGAAGACGCTGGCTGAACTCGAAGAGTGGTCGCATGCCGGACGGCTTTCCATGTTCGGCATTCTGCGGGCCGTTCAGCACGAAATCCCGGCGCAGATGGCCGTTGAAAATCTGTATGCCGGTCTGGAGCAGGCCTCCGATAAAGATCCGTCTTATTACACCCTGCGCTTCAGCGGGCGCGCACGGGGCGAGCTGACAGCGGTCGAGGCCAAACGGCAGCTTAATGCCAATGCCGAAGTGCGCGGATTCTGCAGTGAAGTGAAGCTGGTTTCGTCTCAGCGCGAATCCGGCGAAAACTGGATATTTGCGCTGGAAGGCCGCCGTCAGGCGGGGGGTTCCAAATGATGAACTGGTCCGCTTTTACCAAGCGACAGCAGCAGATGGTTCTTGTCACCGCCGTGCTCTCGGTGGTGCAGGTCGCTCTGATGTTTCACTTCCTTGGCTGGACTAAACCGGCGGAGTCGCGCGGCGGCGCGGCGAAAAAAGAGCTGATTGATCTGGAGCGGAAGCTGAATGATGCCCGCGCCATTCTCAGGCAGGATGAAGTCATCCACCGCGAACTGGATCAGAGTGCCGAAAAACTGGAAGCGCTGACGATTTATACGCCTGCTTTGTCGGACCGTTACGCCTGGGCGTATGAATATGTTTCGCGCTGTGCTACGCTGGCCCGGGTCGATCTCGACAACCTCGAAGAAGTTACTTATGCGGGTGACGATAAAAAAAATACCGCCCGGCCGTATGAAATCAACGTTTCCACCCGGTGCGGGTACAACAGTCTGGTTGAATTTCTCTGGAGACTTGAAAAGGGCAACCCTCTGCTGCGGATCAAGGATGTGACGATCACCGCAGTACCCGGCCAGCCGCAGTCTCAGCAGGTTCGCATTGTCATGCAGTGGCCGGCCTCTGTTAAAATCGAGAAGGGAGCGCAATGAAAAACAGCCGTCTTCCTGTCATCGGATCTGTAGTTTCCGTTTTGCTGCTGGGCTCTTCCCTGTCGGTCGCTGCACAGGCAACCAGTGCCATAACTGTCGAGGCGGCGGGGAAAGAGGGTAAAGGGCTTTCCAATTCGATATCGGCCGGCTCGCTGACGGCTCCAGTTTCTCAGGTTTCCGAAAAATGGGCACAGGAACCGCTTAGAGATCCTTTCTGGCCGGTTGGCTACTTTCCTCCGGACTGGCAGCAAAAGACGTCTTTTCAGAGCGAACCTGATCTGGACGGATCGGGCTGGAAGGCGGCTTCCGGAAAAATACGGATCAGCGGGACGAGCCAGCTGGACGGCCGGGCTGCGGCGATTATCAACGGGGAGCTGAAGCGGATTGGTGAACAGATTGATGTTTTGCATGAGGGTAAAACTTATCAGTGGCAGATTGTCGGGATTGATGCCGAAGGACGGATTCAACTGAAAAAACTTGGAATCAGATAAAATCGGGAGCTGATCGATGAAAATAAAGACAACGGTAATAACTGCGGTACTGATGCTGGTTCTGGCGATTCAGGCCCAGGATGTGGCCAAGATATTCAATGATCTGAAGTCGCCACAGCAGCAAGTTGCTGCGCCTGTGTCGGAACCGGCCCCGGCGGTCATCGAGGCAGCTCCTGCAGTTGCCGTAACGGCTCCGGCGTCTGTCGTTGGAACAGCGCCCGCCGCGGCCGGTCCCGCGGCCGCATCTGCGGAAGAAGTTGTTGAAACCATTATGGCGAAGCCGGAGCCGGCGGCCGGCGCAACGATGAAAGGCGGACTGATTTCCGTCAGCCTGAAAGAGGTTGAACTCAACAGTGTCATCCGTCTGTTTGCGACGCTTTCCGCTGCAAATATCATTGTTCCCGCCATGGAAGGCGATGTCGGCACCGTTAAAGTGGATGTAAACCTCAAAGATGTGGAATGGAAGCCGGCTTTGCAGGCTATTCTCGAAACCCAGAGTCTCGAGCTCTATGAAAAAAATCCCGGCACCGATGTTTACAGTGTGCGGAAAAAGCTGGCCGACGCGCCGGCGGCGATGAATGTAAAAACGTTTAAACTGAATTTCGCGACGGTTTCTGCCGTTAATGACATGATCAAAAACATGGTTCCGGACTCCGGCAAAATATCGCTCTTTCCGGCCCGCAATACCATTGTCGTCCAGAGTACGCCGGAAAATCTGGCCGAGATACAAATGATGATTGCGGCGATTGATCTGCCGCGCCAGCAGGTTTTTATCGAAGCGAAGTTTATGGAACTGACCGACAGCGCGTCTGAAAAGCTGGGGATCGA
>DAONGM010000006.1:12658-15698 GCA_035404105.1 Pontiellaceae bacterium | reverse complement strand
GTTACATCGGTCGATGATAGCACGGTTGCAAGGACTTTGGGTGCTACCATGAGTGCGTCGGATTTCGGCCTGGTACTGGCCGCTTTGAAGGAAACGACAGGTGCCAAGGTTGTTTCCAATCCGAAGGTGATTGTCGCGAATGAAGAGACTGCGACGATTCATATCGGAAAGAAAAAGCCGAATGTCAGAGGTACATCGCAAACGGCCGGTGATTCGCAGCGGGTTACAACGTACGGACTGGATGATAAAGAGCCCTATTTCGAAGACGGGATCAAAGTCAACGTGACTCCGACCATCAATACTTCCAGCAATATTACCGTCAAAATTCAGCCGACACTCGACCGGCTGGAAACGGATGCGCAGGCGTTTACAGCGCCGGACGGTACACGGTTTTACGGAAAGAGCACGAAGACCATTACGACACTCTTTTCGCTGGGAGACGGCCAGACTGCCGCTATCGGCGGTTTGACGCAAACCTCGTCGGATGATATCGAGCGCAAGGTTCCGATCCTCGGAAGTATTCCGCTGATCGGGCGCCTTTTCTCGTACAGCGCCAAGACTCACGATCAGGTCGAAACCGTCATCTTCGTAACAGTCGGCCTGGCGAATCCGGAACACATCGACATGTCAACCGGACTGCCCGAAGAGTCTTCGTTGACGATGCGGCAGAATGCAAAAATGAAGGCGACCCGGCAGATTAAAGCCGAAGAATTGCGTTTGATCGAAACTCAGGAAACTGAACAAGCGAAGCAAACAGTTGAAAAACTGCAAAATGCCGAGCAGGAACGGCTTCAGAAAAAGAAATAAGATACTTTCGTCGCGGGAATATCTAACCGTCCCGCCAACCATCTTATTCCGGAACAAACAGACAGGTGTTTTATGAAAAGATCGCTGTTTCCAGTACTGATCATCGGGGTGTTTCTGGCGGCCGGGATTTCCGGCTATCTGGTTTTACACCGCACCGGTTCTGCCGTTACAGCGACGTCCGAAAAAGCTGCTGTTTCTGAACCCGTTGAATCTGCTGTTTCCGGTTCTCCGGCTCAACCGGTGCCGCCGGACGTGCCGCCGCAGCGTTCCTCTGTTGTGAAAAAATCCGGTATTGAGGAACCCGCATTGCAGGTGGTCGCGGCTCCCGGCGACCGGTTTCAGCCTGTCGCCGAAGCGCAGATTCTTGACCGGCGGGTTGAAACGGTTTCCAAGGATCAGAAGAAACGCGAACTGCTGGTCAAAGCCGGCGGTAAATATCCGTTCCACCGCGTGGAAGAAATGCTGGTGAAGAACGAAGGGGCAGATACCTACACGATTGCTTCCCGCACCGAAATGGTGGCGGATCATGTGCTGGTTAAGCTGCAGGATGGAAAGGGTGAGGCCGATCTCCGGACGATACTCGGAAGCTATGGTGTTTCGACTTTTCGCAAGCTGTCGCTGCCGGGACATTACATCGTCAGCCTGAAAGCTCCGACGCTGGATGCTGTGAAAGAAGCGGTTTCTGTCCTTTCTGCGGAATCTGCCGTCTTTGCTTATGTTGAGCCGGATTATCTTTCACATATTGCCGCGGTTCCGAACGATACACGCTGGAGTGAGCTGTGGGGCATGGTCAAAATTAATGCCACCGGCGCGTGGGATTTCACGACCGGCAGCACCAATGTGGTTGTCGCGGTGCTGGATACAGGGATCAGTCTGGCCCATCCTGATTTATCGCCCAATCTTTGGAAAAACACGGCTGAAGTCAACGGCGCTCCCGGGGTGGATGATGACGGCAACGGATACATCGACGACACCAGTGGCTGGGATTTTGTGAACGCTGACAATATACCGGACGATGATGCCGGGCACGGAACACATTGCGCCGGGACAATCGGGGCTGTTGGAAATAATGCCAAGGGGGTCGCCGGCGTCTGCTGGAGTGTCAGGCTGATGGCCTTGAAGGTTCTTGATGCCAGTGGATCCGGGAGAGAAGGCGGATGGGAATCTGATATTGCCAATGCCATCCAGTATGCTTCCGATGAAGGGGCGAAAATCATTTCCGCTTCTCTTGGCGGATATTCGTACAGTGATACGGCCCGCGATGCAATTGCCTACGCCAACAGTAAAGGCGTTCTTTTTGTTGCTGCCGCCGGAAATGGCGGTGCGGACGGGATTGGCGACAATAACGATGTAACCCCGGTTTATCCTGCGGGCTATGATCTTCCCAATATCGTCGCCGTTGCCGCGACCGACCCGGGTGATGTTCTGGCCGGCTTCTCAAATTACGGGAAGACTTCTGTTGATCTGGCTGCACCCGGCGTGAATATCCTCAGCACAGTTCTGGGCGGCGGTTATGATGCCTATCAGGGCACATCGATGGCGACGCCGCATGTCGCGGGCGCCGCGGCTCTGCTTCTGAGTGCCAAGCCTGCACTGACGCATCTTCAGCTCAAAGCGGCTCTTCTCAGTACGGTTGACCCGGTTTCCGCGCTGGCCGGTAAAACCGTTTCCGGCGGGCGACTGAATGTTCAACGATTGATTTCGCTTCAGGACACGGATGGCGATGGAATACCGGACGACTGGGAATCGGCGAACGGACTGAACCCGAACAATCCGCTGGATGCTTTGCTGGATCCGGATGGAGACCATTTGAATAACCGCGGTGAATATGAGAATCGCTGTATCACAACCAACGCAGATACCGATGCAGACACTCTGGTGGACGGCTGGGAAGTGACGTACGGCTTTAACCCGAATTCCCCGACCGGCGGACTTTCCCGTTCCTCCAGTCTGGGTGGAATCAACCTGTCCGGTGAGGCGAAAAATATCGTGGTGGCCGGTTCCTATGCCTATGTAGCCGCCGGTTCCGCCGGATTAGTTATTTTAAACGTTTCAAATCCGGAACATCCGGTGCTGGCCGGCTCGTATGATACGGCCGGAACTGCGAATGATGTCGCGGTGAACAACGGCTACGCGTATGTAGCGGACGGCTCCGACGGACTGGTCATTATTAATGTCTCCACTCCGACTTCTCCCTTTCTGGCGGGAAGTATCGACACGGCTGGTACGGCAA
>DAONGM010000006.1:0-12558 GCA_035404105.1 Pontiellaceae bacterium | reverse complement strand
CGGGACGGCTTCCGGCGTGTTTGTTGACGGAAATTATGTGTATGTGGCCGACGGAACAAACGGTCTGGTGGTTCTTGATGTCAGTACACCGTCTGCTCCCTTCCTGTCTGCGCATATTACAACGGCAGGTTCCGCTTCCGGAGTGTTTGTCAGCGGCGGGCTCACTTATGTGACAGAAGGTGCAGGGGTTGAGATCTTCTCCATTCTGTCGGATTCCGACGGAGACGGCCTGCTGGATAGCTGGGAAATGACCTGGTTCGGCAACCTGTCGAGGGATGGAACAGGGGATTTTGACAACGACGGGATATCCGACCGGGGCGAATATCTCGCCGGACTGAATCCGAAGAACCCCGACCAGGATGCGGACGGACTGATCGACGGAACGCAGGAAGTCCGGATTTATAATACCGATCCGCGTGTTGCCGATACGGATGGAGACGGACTCGCCGATGGTGATGAAGTTTCCCGGGGAACAAACCCGCTGCTTGTTGACACCGATGGCGACGGCATGAAGGATGGCTGGGAAGTAACCTACGGTTTTGATCCCCTTGATATCCTGAATCCCGGCGCGTCCGGCGATGCCGACAGCGATGGGTTGACCAATCTTGAAGAATCTCAGAACGGCACGGCTCCGAACAATCCGGATACAGACGGCGACGGCATGAAGGACGGCTGGGAAGTGGCGCATAACCTGAACCCGCTCCTGAATGATGCGGCGCTGGATCCCGACAGTGACGGCCTGACCAATCTCCAGGAATACATACTGGGAACCGATCCGCATAACAGCGACAGTGATAACGACGGCATGCCGGACGGCTGGGAAAATTCTCACGGCTTCAATCCGCTCATAAACGATGCTTCCGGCGATGCCGACAGCGATGCGCTGACCAATCTGCAGGAATATCAGCAGAACACGAATCCTCATAATAACGATACGGATGGCGACGGTATGCCTGACGGCTGGGAGGTTTCCAACGGACTTAATCCGTTGCTGAACGACGCTTCCGGCGATCCGGATTCCGACAAACTTCTCAATATTCAGGAATACAGTCTGTGTTCGTCGAGCCTCTGGCAGACGGTTTATTCATCCGTTACCGGATCGGTTGCCACCTTCAGCTTCGGTATACCCGGTTCAACGAACCCTCAAAAAGCGGACAGCGACGGCGATGGCCTGACCGACTATTACGAAATCACCACCAACGTAGCTACTGGCAATTTTTACATTACCAATCCGAACAGCAAGGACACCGATGGCGACGGTCTCCCGGACAACTGGGAGCTCTCCCAGACTCCTGTCAGCGATCCGACGGTGCCCGCGCTTCCGGGTGACGACAGTGACGGTGACGGTCTGACTAACGGCGAAGAAGCGGCGCTCGGTACGCAAATGGCGAATCGAAACGATCCGGTTTTTGTGGACGACGATGCGCCGAATGATCCCTGGCCAATGGATCCGCAGAGCAGTGATACCAATGAGAACGGCACGATCAGCCATCCTTTCGATGCGATTCAGGAGGCGGTCAATGTAGCGACCAACGGCCTGACTGTATTGGTGGCCGACGGCACCTATATGGGCGAGGGGAACTACAACATCAACCCGCACGGTAAATCGATTCGAATAATTTCATGGAACAACAGCCCGACAAGCACCGTTGTTAACAGTCTTGGATACGGGCCGGTATTTGTAATGAACAGCGGTGAAACGACCAATTCCCTGCTGAAGGGATTGGGTATTACAGTTACCTTGAGTGACTGTTCGGATGGAGAATGTGACTTCGAGCATGCGATTGTTCTGAGCAATGCCAGTCCACGGGTCGAAAACTGTCAGATCTATGATGGTCAGCTGAACGGAATTTATTGTGTTGGCGGATCAAGTCCGGTAATCCGCAACTGTACAATTTCAAGATTTCTCAATGGTATTTGGTGCGAAGGAGGGCCTTCACTCCGAATCGAAAACTGTAAAGTTTCTGAAAGCGCTTACCGTGGCAGGTTTCAATGTGATCTCAAGAGCCGTGGTATTGGGATTTATGCGGATTCAAACGGAAGACTTTATATCGGCGGCGATTCTGTGGTCAGTGGGTGTCAGAGTCGTGGTGTTATTGTCAAAAATTGTGCGGATGCGGTTATTGAGGATACCGATGTGACAGGTTGCGGCGGGGGTATTACCTGTGATGGAAGCAGCCCGCGTATAGAACGCTGTATAATTTCCGACAATGAGGCACTGAACTATTACATGTACAAGTCTTGGTATAAGTCCGAGAGAGTATTGTTTCCTCTGGGAGAGTCCGACTATATAGAGCTTACCGATGAGGACGAAAACGGCGGCGGAGTTCTGTTGCTGCGCAGCAGTTCTCCGGTAATGGTTAACTGTCTGATTTCCGGTAACCGGACCTGGGCGGAAGATCCAGACTACAGCGGCACCAAGCTGGTTCCCGACTACGGACTGGGTGGCGGAATTTATATCGGTGACGGGTGTTCGCCGACGGGGGTCAATTGTACTGTAGTCGATAACCATGCGAATACACGTGGCGGAGGCTTGAGTTCATTCCAGAGCCCGTTTTTACGCAACATGATCTTCTGGGGTAATACATGCTCAAATATAGCCATTGTCGAGAGCGCCCGGATTGGCTCGCCGAGTTCACCGTATAGAAATCTTCACTGCCGGTCAGGAAGTATCAATATCTGGTACAGCGATATCCAGTATGGCTATCCTACGGCCGTACTTTCCTCTGCTAATGATCCGCTCTTTGTCGGCGGAGGGAATTACCATCTTTCGACGTCCAATTCGCCCTGTTACAACAAGGGAACATTCTATCTCGCACCGCTGCTCGACCTGGATGGAAATGTCCGTCCGACCGCTTTGCCGGGCCGTGTTGATATGGGCTGTTATGAATTCGGCGCCATACCGCCTGCGCCGGATGCGGCGGCAGATCCGGATGTTGCCGCTGCATCCACCGGCGGTGCCGCTCCGGATCCGTTGGCTGATTCCGACGGCGACGGATTCAGCAACGGCGCTGAAATGACAGCCGGAACAGATATCTATGACCGCAACGACTATTTCCGCGCTTACAGCGAACAGAGTCAGGCGGACGGATCCGTGCTGATTTCATGGCAGTCAATTACCGGCAGCCGGTACACCGTACAGTTTACCGGAAATCTGGCGGTCGGAACGTGGAGCAATGTAGCCGGATATACCGATCTTCCCGGTACCGGAGCGGTGATGAGCTTCTCGGAAAAAATGCCGGGAACCGTGCGTTACTACCGTGTGCTGGTTCGGCAGCCGTAATCATTCCGATGTCCGGCAGAATCCGGACATCGGAAAAGGTCAGGCGACAACGCCGGGATGCGGGCGTGATTTTTTATAATAGCCCAGCTGCTGTTCCAGTTCGCGCAGGCAGACCGTGTTGTGTTCTTTTTTCGCGACCTGCAAAGCTTCTTTTACTGTGTCAATTGCCGCTCTGAAATCACCGGTTTCCGCCTGTGCGGCGGCCAGGACCATAAAGGTTTCTGCGTCGTTAGCGCCTAGGCTGACGGCCCGTTTGATCAGTTCAAGAGCTTTGCCGCCGTCACGCGCCTGTGAGTTGCGGTCCGTCGCCAGTTTCCATGCTTTTTCTTTAAGCCGGTCCGGCGAGTTCATATCGGATGCCGGATCCAGTTCTCCGGCGCCGGCGACCGGCATCTCCGCTACCGTTTTGTCCAGCGGAATTCCCGCCGAGGAGAATTTCTGTTCAAGAGAGACTTTATCAACGGCTTTTAAATAGGCTTCGCGGGGAGTAATGATGCCGTCCTGTACCAGCTGAAACAGGCTGTCGGTAAAGGATCTCATGCCGACGCTGTAGCCGGTCTGAATGGCGGTTGGCAGCTGGTGGGTTTTCTGGTCGCGGATATTCGCGCGTACCGCCGAGGTTGCCAGCAGAATTTCGGCGGCGGCAACCCGGCCGCCATCCATCCGCTTGCAAAGAGTCTGTGCGACGACGCCGATCAGGGTATTGGCGAGCAGGGTGCGGATCTGGTTCTGGCGGTCTCCGGGAAACTTATCAATGATGCGGTCAACCGTAGAGGTGGCGGTGTTGGTGTGCAGTGTGGCCAGCACCAGATGTCCGGTTTCGGCCGTTTCGAGCGCGATCTCGGTGGTTTCCAGGTCGCGCATTTCCCCGAGCAGGACAATGTCCGGGTCTTCGCGCAATGCCGCGCGCAGAGCACCCGCAAAACTGCGGGTATGCCGATGTACTTCGCGCTGGTTGATCAGACATTCCTTGGATTGATGCAAGAATTCAATCGGATCTTCGATGGTGATGATGTGTTCTTTGCGCGTCCGGTTGATCAGGTCAATCATTGCTGCAAGGGTTGTCGATTTTCCGCTGCCGGTCGGTCCGGTGACGATGACCAGTCCTTTGGTGTGCATGCAGAGTTCGCGCAGGACGCCGGAGAAGCCGAGACCGAGGTCTTCCAGCGCCGGCACCTGTTCGGGAACGGAACGGAATACGCCGCCTGTACCATGGGTATCTTTGAAGGCATTGACGCGAAACCGGCCGATGCCGTCAATCTTGTAGCTGAAGTCGGTGTCCCAGCGCTCTTCAAACTCGCGCCGGTTGTGTTCCGGCATGCCGGCCAGCAGCATGGCTTCGTTTGCTTCAGGGGTAAGGACAGGGAACTCATTCAAAAACTGCATCTCGCCGTCGACGCGGATGCAGGGGCAGTAATTGGCGGAAAGGTGCAGATCGCTGGCGCCGCGTTCTACGGTGAGTTTCAGCAGTTCATCAAGTCGGTTCACGGTATGCTCCTGTTTTGCGGGGCGTTTCGTTGTAACGTTTTATAAAATAGCAGGATGCATTCCAAAACAGTAATAAAAACTGCCGGTTTTCGCTCCGGGAAAAACCTTGACGGGACTGGCTCTTTGCTGATTAATGCATGCCTTTCGCGTATAATGGGATTTTTGTATCTTTCTCAGGAATTGGAGTTTTTCATGGTTAAGAAGAAAGCAGCGGCGGCAAAGAAAACAGAGAAGAAGAAAACGATCCCGGTCGTTAAAAAGGCACCAGAGGCTAAAAAGGCCCCGGTCAAAAAAGAACCGGCGAAACCTGTTGTGAAAAAAGCCCCTGTGGAGCTCAAAAAGGTTCCGGTTAAAAAGGATCGGCTGCCTGCAATCTCCATACCGAATGAGGAAATCGCTGAAAGTCCCGATCTTGATGCAATGGAAGCTCCGCAGCTTGGGGATGCTCCCGTTTCAGTGATGCTTCGTGAGGAACGCAATGAGAAGATCAAAGAACTGATCGCGCTCGCTTCCGAACACGGCTTTTTGACGCATGAAGATATTGAAGAAGCACTGCCCGAAGACCTTGTTGTTCCCGAAGACGCCGAAAAAGTCGTTGCCTTGCTGAAAAGCATGGAAGTGGAAATCATCCGCTCAGACGATGTCGAAGAATTTAAAGCGCGCATGGAGAAAGAAGAGCGCGAAAAACAGAGCGCCCGCAGCGACGTGCTCGACGACCCGGTTCGCATGTATCTCAAGCAGATGGGGCAGGTGCCGCTGCTCACCCGCGAACAGGAAGTGGAGATTTCCAAACGCATTGAAGAAGCTGAACTCAATACCACCAGCCTGTTCAACCGGATCGGCTGCGCGACCGAAGCGTATCTGGGTGTCATTGAGAAAATCGAAACCGGCAAACAGCGCTTCGACCGTATTGTCAGCGACAAGCATGTGGAATGTCGTGAAGACTATTTTAATGCACTGCCCAAGGTCCTGCAGGGCATCCGCCGGAATCAGGAGCTGGCCAGTAAATATTTTCTCGATGTGATCCGCGCCAAGAGCAAAGCGGAGCGCGAGAAAAACCAGAAACTGTTCGAAAACGCACAGGCGCGCCTTTCGGAATATTTCAGCCAGCTGCACTTCAAGCAGAAAGCCATTGAGGATATCGTTCCGCAGGTTGATTCGTACTACAGGGAAGTGCACGAACTGCTGACCGAACTGGCTAAACTCGATAAGAGCCGCTCCAAGACAGCCGATGAAAAAATCCGGGAGGTCCGCAAACGGCTGCGCGAACTCGAAGAAATTGTGCACATGGAAGCCGAGCCCTATGTCGAACACCACCGTCTGCTGAAGCAGTGGCTGCGCAAAGGACTTCAGGCGAAGACGGAAATGATCGAGGCCAACCTCCGTCTTGTAATCAGTATTGCCAAAAAATACACCAACCGCGGCCTTTCTTTCCTCGACCTGATTCAGGAAGGCAACATGGGTCTGATGAAAGCCGTTGAGAAATTTGAATACCGCCGCGGTTATAAATTCTCCACGTATGCCACATGGTGGATCCGCCAGGCCATCACGCGTTCAATCGCTGACCAGGCCCGTACGATCCGTATTCCGGTGCATATGATTGAAACCATCAACAAACTGCTTCGTGTCCAGAAACAGCTCTTGCAGGAATTCGGCCGCGAAGCCGCGCCGGAAGAACTGGCAGATGAAATGGAACTCCCGGTCGAACGCGTACGCGCGATCCTGAAAATCGCCCAGCAGCCGATTTCTCTGCAGGCGCCGATCGGCGACAGCGACGACACCAGCTTCGGCGATTTCATCGAAGACAAAGCTGCGGAAAACCCGTCAGAAATGACGGCGTTCAGTCTGTTGCGCGAAAAGATCGGCGACGTTCTCGAAACGCTCACAGCGCGCGAACAGGAAGTTCTCACGCTGCGGTTCGGTCTGGCCGACGGTTACCCCCGGACGCTTGAAGAGGTCGGACGGCAGTTTAACGTTACGCGTGAACGTATCCGCCAGATTGAAGCGAAAGCATTACGCAAAATGCGTCACCCGACGCGTATCCGGAAGCTCGAAGGCTTCCTTGAGCAGGGCCGGTAAGATCCCGGCATGATGAAAAGAAAACCCGTTTTCCGGATTCCGGGAAACGGGTTTTTTGCGAAACGGTATGTTTACTGAATCGGAACAACCGGGTTGCCGGCCTGTTTCCAGCCGGCATAGCCCTGCGGATATTCCCGCACATTGGTATAGCCGAGAGTCTTCAGGTGTTTCGCCAGATTTTCACTCAGGAAGCAGCTGGTGCTTCCGCAGTAGGTGACGACCGGCGAATTTTTTGACGGGATGACTTTGGCCGCTTCTTGAGCTGTCGGTTGCCCGGCGAGAAGTTTGGCTCCGGGAAGTCCGGTTGTTACGCCTGGCCGCGCATCAATCACGATAACGGAGCCGGCCTTAATCAATCCGGCGAGCTCGGCCGTCGTTACTTTATCCGGGGCTTTGCCGGCGCTCGGCAACGGGCATACTCCGCCTGCGCAGTCTTCAGCGAACGCCACTCCTGCCGCAAGCATGAGAATAGAAAACAACACTGCGAACTGTTTCATAATGCCTCCTGTTTCTTCCGGAAAGGTAACATTTTCTCTGGTCGGAAGCCAGATTTCGTCTTCTCAGAGTTTCTGCAAAAGAATCGCGCGTCCGGACGGTGCGGTCAGTCTGTTGTTGAGCTCCAGCAGTTTGTTGTATTCGTCGGCGGGAATGACGGCCGGGTTCAGCTGCGCCTGCTGCAGGATGAAAATTTTTCCGGCGGATACGGAAACCTTTATTTCCACGAATCCCGCTCCGGCGGGCAGGACGGTACAGAATGCTTCAGGAACAAGGAGAGGTTTCCAGCCTTCGGGCAGGTTGATTTCATAGAGGAACGATTTGCAAACCGGGTTTTTAATGTAAAAGGGATTTTCGCGGCGGCTGGCTTTAAGGTTCAGTAAGCCGCCGAGTCCTTCCGGCAGATTGAAGTACAGCCGGCTGCCGTCGCGCACGGCGTATGACGGCAGGCGGGCCGCAAACTCCAGTGTTCCCGGAACGGTGTCGAAGGCCGTCTGAAGTTCTCCCGTTGCTTCAGCCGACTGGGAAATCTGACTTAGCAGTTTTTGGTGCTCGCGCCGCCGTTCCTCGGGTGTGAACTGGGCGAATTGTTTATGAAATTCTTCAAAATCAGTTCCGGAGAGGCCGGCTTTTTTCGTCAGAGTAATGTCGCCGTTTTCGGAAAGCGTAAGTGTAAAGGCGGTTTCCACTGCAGAGGGAGATCCGGTCTGCGGAATTTCGAGTTTACCGCTTTTCAGGTCAATCGCCGGCTGGCCGGAGTGGGCCAATGTGCCCAGTTGTGCGTACTGGCTGCTGTCGCCGAGGTAAACGGTTTCTTTTTTATCGCCGGTTACAGCAACAAGCACCGTGTCAAAAACGCTGCGCTGCAGCGCGGTGGTTACCGGTGCGCCCGCGCCTTCAGTTTGCGGCAGGCTGGAGGAAAGGACGAAGCGCGGTTTGAGTCCGGCGGCGTCGAGCAGTGAATAGAGCAGAACAGCGCGGTCGGCAGTGTTGCCGTAGCCTTCGGCCAGCACCTGATCAGCGGGTGTGATGGCGGAAAGGGGCAGGACGGCGAAGTTCGGCCCGGCTTCGCGGACGGTGCGGTCAACGAAATCGCGCAGCGCAGTAATTTTTTGAGCCCGGGTTTTAAGGCCTTTGGTCAGTTCACGCGTTTTCGCGGAAGCCGCTTTATCTTTTCCGGCAGCTTCAGTCAGTGTTTTTTCCACCAGTGCCGCATAACCGGATATTTCGCCGCAAGAGAGCAGCAGTGCCGGTTTGTAAGTCCAGTCCGGAGGCAGGCGGTCTTCTTTTTTGATCATGGCGCTGTTTTTAGCGACCCATTCGTGCGCTGCCCCGCCGTCTATGCTAAAGGTGCGCTGCTGAACGGCCGACCGGTCGGGCTCGCTGGTTCTCAGTTTCAGGCCGTAGGGGATCTCGATGCGAACCTTTTTACTGACGAGCGGATTGTAATCGGAAAAATATTCCGCCGCCGAAAAAAACGGCATTCCGCGATAAACGCTGAAAACGCGATATTCAATAATGCTGCCGACTTCGACTCCCGGCAGGCTGGCAACCATGGTTTTTTCCGCCGAATAGCGGGGTGCTTCGCCGGCCCATTTGGCGTCCATGACGTTGATTTCCTTTTCGGGATCAATGTAATGCACTTTGCCGTCCGGGGAAGTGACGGTTGCACTGCTGAGGACAGTGCGCTGCACGGCAGGGTTGAATGTAAACTTCAGATCGGACGCCTGTTTTTTACCGGCGTAGGTGAGTACTTTCTGCCGGACGGTTCGTTCTTCCTGCCAGTTGTGCTGATCAAAAACAGTATAGTGAACGGTTTCGTCGAGCGTGGCGATGTCGGCTTTGGACGGGAAGCCGCTGTGTTCAAGAATAACCCGTTTGCGGGCGTTGCGTTCCGAGGTTTTCAGATTTTGTTTGAGCACCAGATATTGTTCGGGAGTGAACTCGACGGTGCGCAGCATAATGTCGGCGCGGCTGATGAGCAGTGCGTTGGTCGAGCTGACAGCGCGGTTGATGTAGAGCTCCGGCGAGTCGACGGTTTCATAGGCAGGCAGTGCGGCGGGGCGCAGTCCGCTCCGTCCGAGGTCGAGACGGACGGTTTCGGCGATACCGCAGGTGAAGCCGGTATTCAGCGGATAGCGGCGTTTTTCCAGTCCGGTTCCGTCGCCGAGCACACGTCCGAAAAGGCCGAAGTGGTTAATGAGTGTCGGCACCTGTAATAGCGCGGTGTCTTTTCCGTCGGCCAGCGCATTTTCGATTTCAAAACTCAAGGCGATGGAGAGCGGCTCGGTGGTATTGCGCACTTCTTTCGGGCTGATTTCGAGCCGGGTCAGGCGGGCCGCGCCGAGCGCCTGCTTGAGGAGGTCTTCGAAATAGAGCTCGCGTTCCTCGGGTTTGAGTGCGGCGAGACGTCCGCGGTAAGAGGTGTCGTTGATGCCGTTGAACGAGAGAACCGCCTTTGCCGTGATAAGCCGGGCTTCGTCGAGAGATGCATCGACATCAATGGTGAGCAGGTTTTTTTCGGGCGGAACAACCGGCGATGTCCGCAGGGTTTCACCTTGCGGGCTGGCGACCAGATAGCTCCGGTCGGAAAGGTAGGCGGGAAGCAGGTCGCGCGTATTTTCATTGGTGGCGTCCATCAGCTGCCAGCTGCCGTCTTGGTTGCGGACGGCGGTGATGGCGTGGTTGAACCACGGCTGCGGGACTTCCGGATCTTTTTTCGGGCCGACGTAGATCAGAACAGGGCAGGCGTCGAATCCGGCGAGGTTCAGCATGGAAACGAGCAGGGCGGCTTTATCGCGGCAGACTCCGTAGCGGTTATCAAAAGTCAGCGAAACATCATGCGGCTCGTAGCCGGGCGCTTCGTTTTCGATGGTGAGGCCCATGTAGCGCACATCCTGCGAAACGAAACGGAAGATGGCTTCGATTTTTTCCTGCCGGCCGGTGAGGCCGGCGGTCAGCTCGCGGACTTTGTCCTGCATGGCCGGGTTTACATGGTCGAGGCGCGGCCTGGAAAGTTCCCAGTACCATTTGGACAGCGTTTCCCAGTCGGGGATTGTGCTGACCAGCAGGCGCTGCGCGACGGTATAGCTTTCCGGCATTTTCGGTTCTTCGAACATTCGCGGTACGTTGTTCACTTCCCAGATATAATGGATGCGGTCGCCGTTCTTTTCGGTCCGGCTGGTGACGGTGCCGGGGATTTCCGCCTTGAGTTCAATGCGCGCCAGCGGCCGGGCTGCCGGGGCGTCGATTTCATAGACGGCATGGCTGATCGGAAAAGTTTCTTCGAACGTGAAAAGGTCGCCCCAGGTTCCGGGGACAACGGTTTTTGTCTGTTCGCTGGCGACGGTGTAGCGCAGGACGTCGCCAATGCCGAGGTCGGGTATGGTCAGTTTGAGCGATTTTTGATTGGGGTCATAAATATTGGCTTCCATCTGTCCCTGATTGATCGATTCGCGGCTCTGGGCGGCAAGATCTACCGGGATGACGCGTCCGTCCGGCTTGGCCACTTCGGCGCGCACGAAGCGCATGGTGCCGTAGGCCGTGCTGTAGCCGATCTCGATGCTGGATTTTTCCTGCCGGCCTTTTTCGGTCAGGATTTTAAAGGCCATGTCGCTGATGCAGCGGTAGGTCCCGTCGGTTTCGTAGCGGATGCGGGTCTGGTCGTCGACCAGCAGTATATCGGCGTCCGGATGCTGTTCCGCGGAGTATGCGGCTGCTGTAAGTGTATTGCGGGCAATTAATTCTGCCGACAGATCAAGCTGTGCGGAGGCCAGCCCGGCACTCAGAATGAATAAAGCGGTCAACAACTGTTTTTTCATAAGACTCCGGAGTTTTAAGGACAGACATGTTAGCGGCAGACGCCGTTCAATACAATCTCTGCCGGACTGCAAAAACGGCTTGGAATCCGGACTTGCTCCGAAGGCGCGGCTCCGGTACCTTCCTTCGCCTTACGAAACGCGTCGCCAGCCCATTCTGTTGTCCGATTGAAACGGCGCCGCAGTAACCCTGAACAGAGAAAGGAAGAACCATGGGGCTCTTCGGAAAAGTAAAAAGCGTACTGGTGGTTGATACGGCCGCCGTACTCAAGACCAAAGGTGTGCGCGGACGTGCCGCGCCGCGTCAGCAACTCCAGATTCTGCGCTCACTGTCCCGTTTCGTGCAGCGCGAAAACCTTAAAGTCATCGCTGTACTGGCCGGTGATCCGCTTGATAAAGCGCCGCACAACAAAGTATTTGAAGGTGTGCGCGTGCGGTATGCCAAGTCGGAAGAGGCGCTGGATAAAGAACTGCTCAAAGCTCTCAAGCAGGCCGGCTCCGCCGGTGTGCTGGTGACGGATGAAGTCGCGCTTGAAACCCGTGTTCTTCGCGCCGGCGGCAGCATTCTGCGTGTATCGACATTCCGCAAGCTGCTGGATGACGGCATTGAACAGAACGAAAGCGACAGAGGAAATAATAACAACAACCGCCCGCAGCGCAACCGCCGTGACCGCGATCGTGACCGCGGTCCGCGTCCGCCGAACCGCAACAACAACCAGCAGCAGCAACAGCGGCCGCAGGCTGATGAAACGGAAGAGCAGAACAGCGGTGAGGATACGATCAGTCAGATGATTGATCTGGTTGAGTAAAATATCCCGCAGCAAACGCTAAAACGGCTTTTTCCCGAGTCCCGGGAAAGAGCCGTTTTTGTTTAGAGGATCAGCCGTTCAGGAACGTGACTTTCGCGATGTGGGGCAGTTCGCGGTAGTGACTGTCATAGTCGAGGCCGTAGCCGACCACAAAGACATCGTCGATGGAAAAGCCGGCGTAATCAGCCTCCATGTCTGTGGCGCGTCGGGTCTTTTTATCCAGCAGTACACAGGTTCGCACGGAGCGGGCGCCGCGCTGAGAAAAAAGTTCCTTGGCAAACGCGAGCGTTCGTCCGCTATCGAGAATATCGTCTACGATCAGCACGTCGGCACCGCGCAGATCTTCGTCCGTATCGTGACAGATCCGGACCGTTCCGCTTGACTCGGTTCCGCCGCCGTAGCTTGAGAGCGTAATGAAATCGATGCGCGGGTGCAGATTGTGCTGCGCGAAACCGCGCACGAGATCGGCCAGAAAGATGAAGCTGCCCCGCAGGATACCCATCATCACCAGATTTCCGGGTTCGCAGGTTCCGGCGATTTCTCCGATCATCGACTGAACGCGCTGCCGGATCTGATCGCTGGTGAA
>DAONGM010000005.1:15887-25577 GCA_035404105.1 Pontiellaceae bacterium | reverse complement strand
CGACGCGCTGTTCCGCGTTCCCGTCCAGCTCGCCAGCTCCTGTCCGCACGGCCGCTGCGCGTTCTGTTCGGAGAACGGGGCCAAGGCGCAGCAGACGCAGCGGCAGGAAAGTCCGGTTGAGCAGATTGAGGCGGCGATTCGATTTTCCAAGCGGCGCTACAAGGCGCAAAAGCTGATGCTCTACATCCAGGCGTTCACCGCCGATCTGACCGACCCGGTTCAGCAGAAGCTGATTCTCAAGTGTTTAAACGATTACCATTTCGAAGCCATCAGCATCGGCACACGGCCCGACTGCCTGCCGGAAGCGGCGCTCCGGTTTCTGGAGTCGCTGAACGAAAAAACCGAAGTCTGGGTCGAGCTGGGCGTACAGACGGCGACTGACGAAACGTTGCGGCGCATCAACCGCGGCCACGACTGGGAATGCAGTCGGCAAGCGATTCGGGCGCTGGCGGCGCGCGGGGTTCACGTCGCGCCGCATATCATCATCGGCCTGCCGGGCGAAGCGCAAGCCGACTGGAACCGCACCGCGGCGGAGCTGGCCAAGCTTCCGATTGCGGGAATCAAGATTCACAATCTGCATGTCGTGAAAGGAACCCGGCTGGCCGAAAATCCGCCGCCGGTGCTCAGTCACTGGGAATACGCCGAGGCGCTGATGGAGTTTCTGCGCCGGATTCCGGCAGGGATTCCGGTGATGCGGATTTCGACGGATACGCCGGACGATGAACTGCTCGCTCCGCACTGGCATCTGGAGAAAGGCCAGTTCCTCGATTACGTCACACAACAAATGACAATGCGTGAAATCCGCCAGGGCGATTTGACGGAAATTGGAAACTTGAAACCTGAAATCGGAATGGAACCAATCCAGACTGAAGACGGAAGCATCACCTTTTTTTCAAATGATTGGAAAGAGCACTACCACACGAAAACCGGCGCGCGGCTGGAGGCGCTGAAGAAGTTTGTCGAGCCGTCAAAGCTGGCAGCCAAACTTCAAACCGGAAACGTCAGCCTGCTAGATGTCTGTTTCGGGCTCGGCAATAACTCGCTGGCGGCACTGAGTGCTGCGGTAAATGCAGAGCATCGGCTGGCGATTACGGCGCTGGAAATGGATAAGCGCGTGGTCCGCGCCGCCGCGGAGCATTTTCATCCGCTGGAGTCCGATCCGGCGGAATGGAAAAAAATTCTGCTGGAACTTTTGGATTCGAACCAATCGGCACTCGGCAATCATCAGCTGGCAATTCAGTGGGGCGACGCGCGCTGGCTGATTCAGAATCTGGAATCCGGCGCGTTCGATCTGATCTTTCACGATCCGTTTTCGAGTCAGCACTGTCCGGAGCTGTGGACGGTGGAGTTTTTCCAGCAGCTCTATCGCGTGCTGAAGCCGGACGGTGTTTTGCTGACCTACGCGTCGGCCCTGCCCGTGCGCGGCGCGATGCGCGCCGCCGGGTTTGCGGTCGGCGCAACGCATCCGGGCCAACCGATGGGCGACGGCACGATCGCCGCGAAACGCGCGGAAGATATTGAGTTTCCCGTTCCGGAAGCGCCGGATGAGCGCCGGAACATTCCGTACCGCGACCCGCATCTCTGCGCGACCGCAAAGACGATCCTGCGCAACCGGCAGGAAGCGGTTGAGATTACCAATCGGTAATCTTCGCTGAATCCTGCGGCAATCTCCGTTCCGGCAGTATCCCGGAATCAGTTCAAGGAGGATGCCCATGGATGTCTGGATGATTTTAGGTTTTTTTGCGCAGGCGGTTTTTTCGCTCCGGTTTGTTGTGCAGTGGATTGCCAGTGAACGGGCCGGCGAAAGCGTGGTTCCGGAACTCTTCTGGCTGATCAGCCTGACCGGTTCGCTGCTTCTGCTGCTGTACGCCATCCATCAGCGCGACCCGGTTTTCATTCTGGGCCAAGGCAGCGGAATTTTCATTTACCTGCGCAATATGCATCTGATCATTCGAAAGAAAAAATGCGCCCAGGCGATTGGGAACTGACGCTTTCGATCATTGCGTCATAAATCCAACCGCCGACTTCACCGGCTGCATGCCGGCACGAGCGGTTCTTCACGGTTCCTGGCTTCCCTGTCGGCCTCTTTTGTCGTATAGACGACTATGATGGAACGCCGCTTGGTGCGGGAAGAAGCCGCAAAGTGCGTCTTTCAAAATTTTAAACCGGAATCTTTTATGAACGTCTCATTCCGCAAATACAGCTTCCTGCTGCTGGCCGGGCTCTGGCTGGTAACGCTGATCGGCATTCAATCCGTCCCGCTGGAAACGCATGAGGTCTACGTACTGCAAACCGCCCAGGAGATGCAGAGCTCCGGCGACTGGATTCTGCCGCATTTCAACGATTCGCTCCGCCTGCAGAAACCGCCGTTCAGTTACTGGGCCACGCTGCTGATTTCAAAACTCGATCCGTTGAATGACGACATCCAGATCTGGCACGGACGGCTGGTTTCCATGCTGGCCGGCCTGCTGATGGTGCTGGCGACGGCCCGCGCGGGAACGCGGTTTTACGGCGGATGCAAGACCGGTCTGCTGGCCGCTCTGCTGCTGCTGTGCACGCAGGGCTTCATTAATCTGTCGCACAGCGCCCGTCCGGACTTTCTCTATTCAACATTCTGTTTTCTGCAGCTCGTGGCCTGGATGGAGGCCTGGATGGCCGAGGACGGAACGCCTCGACAGCGCTGGAGCAGCCTGCTGGGATGGGCTGCCGCCGCGCTGGCCGTGCTCACCAAAGGCCCGCAGGTTCCGGCAGTCTTTCTGCTGGGCCTGCTGATTTTCCTGCTCAGCCGCACCGAGCGTAAACGGACGCTGCGGATTCTGCGCCCGGTCAGCGGAACAGCGCTTCTGTGCGTGATCGTTCTGCCGTGGTGGATTCTGCTGAACCGGCGGCTGCAATCGCTCGGCGTAAATATTGAAGACAGCCAGCTCTCCGGATCTCTGTTGCGCAACCTGGCCGGCTGGAAGGAACTGTTCAGCGGGTATTATCTCTGGACGCTGTTTGTTCTGCTGCTGCCGGTCAGCCTGGCGGTTCCCTTCATAATCCGGAAACTCTGGAGAGGCCGCAAACAAATCGGCGCAGCCTCCCGCCTGCTGATAACGGTCAGCGCCGCGCTGCTGCTGGTGTTCACGCTGGGCGGCCACTACCGCAAACACTACCTCATTCCCCTGCTGCCGGTTTTGGCCCTGCTGCTGGCCCGGGCGGTTTATCTGCTTCCGGCCACCGGCCTTCCGGCCCGCTGGAAAAAACCGCTGGCGGCCGTCGGCGCGCTGGCCGGACTGGGTGCTGCCGGACTGCTTTTTTACCGCGGCGCGTATGTGATGCTGTTGGTTCTGCCCGCTTACACCCTGCTGCTGTTTTTCGTGTGGAAGAAAGTGCTCGCGCACACCCACTGGGACACGCAACGGCTGGCGACCCGGCTTCCGGCGTACGCCATTTTTACGACCGTGCTGCTGTCGGTATATGTCGGGTTTCTGCCGATGAATCCAAACCGGGTGGGCGAACAGGTTTTTTCGGAATTCATTGCACGCACCCTTACGCCGGATGACCTGATTATCACCTGGAAGTGCTCGCCGGCCAACCTGCCCTACTACGCCCGCCGGACGGTCACGTGTTACACCGACAGCGAAACACTCAAAAGCTGCCTGGCAGGAAACCGGACGGACCGGCCTGTGTTTGCGGTACTGCCTGCCGGTGAACTGGAAGCGTTCAGCGCCGCCTTTCCCAACGATGTGCTGAAGGAGACCGCCAACTACCGCAAAAAGGACGAACACTACCTCTTCATCCGACTGCGCAGCGCCGGAAACTGATCAGGGTTGCGAGTCGCCTTTGAATTCGGCCGGCTTGAGCCACTCGTTGATCAAGTAGACGGTCAGACAGCCGATCAGCACACCGGCCAGCACGTCGCTGACGTAGTGGGCGCGGACGACGATGCGGGCCAGCCCCATGCTGACCGCCCAGGCCACACACCACGGGCGGCTGCGCGGCCATAAAACCCACAGCGCCGCCGCGATGGCTACGGCATCCAGCGTATGGCCGGACGGGAACGAGGCCAGCCCGTGCGTTGTGCCGTGCCCGTGAAATCCGTAAAGATCATGTTCCGTCAGCATCTTCGGACGGTACCGTCCGCACAGAACTTTCAAGATCGCGCCGGCGGCGTTGCTCAGGCCCCAGCAGGCGCCGAAAAAAAAGCACTTTCGCCGCTGCGCGGCACTACGCCGATGATACCAGAACCAGCCGGCGAGGATGAGACCGATGACCACGTCATAGTAGCGGCCGATCATCGAAATAAAGTCGCCGGCGGAATCGAAGATTTTGTTTTTGCCGAAGTATTCCATGACCGGAATATCGACATACCGGTAACAGACGAACATCAGCACGAGCATCAGGAGCGCCGCACTATAAACGCGAACTCTCATACGCTGGGCTCCGGAACATAGAGTGTGAGTTTGACGCGCTTACCTTTGGAGTAATTGTACCCGTCGGTGACGTCCTGTTTGCGCAGCTTAAGGCCGGCCGCGGCCGCCGCCGCCAGAAACCGCTCCTCATAACAGTTCTTGGCTTTCAGGGTCAGCCCTTTATCCAATGCCTGCCAGAGTTTGTCGGAAACCGGAAAACGCTTCGGGATGGGATCCGCCGCCGCCTGCACAATCACCACGGCATCCGGATTGGTTTTCAGTTCATTCAGAATCCGGTCGAGGTCCCATTCGATGCCGGTTTTGGTGCCCAGCATAAACGCCAGACTCGGCTCGGCATAGCCCAGACTCAACGTACGCACCGGATGCCCGGCCTGCTGCTCATAGCGATGCACCATGTCCGCCGCCTGGCGGGTCGGCCAGAACGCATTGAGCTGCGGCAGCCAAAGGCCGAAGGCGGTCACCGAAAGCGCGACGGAAAAAACCAGAACACTCCAGGGATAAAACCGGGAGCGCTGCTTCAACAGCTTCGGCAACGTCAAAAGACCCGCCAGCATGATCGCCATCAAACCGAAGGCGGCAGGACTCCAGCGGCCGTCCAGCAGATGGCTGAAAAGCAGCGGCGCGAAGGCCAGAACCATACCGACGGCAACCCAGATCCCGGTCAGCGCCCGGAACCACACGCTGCGAACCTGTACCGGTTCGTCCGCCGGCCGGGTCGCCATGATGGCCGCCAGCACCGCCAGCACCGGATAGGCCGGCAGTACATAGTGAGGTAGCTTGGTGGCCGCAAATTCAAAGACCAGCCAGGCCGGGATGAGCCACGCAAATAAAAACCGGAGGATGCGCGGATCGGCGACCCGGTTTTTCGCTTTGAAGAGCCCTTGGCAGACCGGAAGGAAAATCGGCCACAGCATGACCGGCGTCATCAGCAGATAGAGGCCCGGCAGGCCGCCGTGGCTTTCCTGTCCGGCGTAGAGCTTCGGCAGAAAATCTTTGCCGAGCGCCTGCCGCAGAAAGGCGCCGTCGGTCGCAGTTTGCACCGCAATCAGCCAGGGAAGGATGCAGAGAAAGACCACCAGCAGTCCCGGCAGGATGCGCAGGCTGCGGGTCCAGCGGATATTTTTCTCACAAGCACTGACGGTGAGAATCGTCAGCAGCGACACCATCGGCGCAATGGGTCCCTTGACCAGAATACCGGCACTTTGTGCGAGCCAGAAGCCGGCGACGCAGCTCAACGGCACCGCTTTTCCGGACCGGGCCGCAAAATAAATCAGCGCCAGACAGCCCTGTGCCGTGACGACGGTCGACAGCAGTACCGTGTCCGTAATGGCGGCATGCGAGACAAAGTTCATCAGCGGACAAGCCGCCAGAAAAGCCGCCCCGAAAAAGGCGGTGCGCTCCGGCAGGAATTTCCGCGCAAAGCTGAACAGTGCGAGGACCGCCAGTGTGCTGCCAAGCACTGATGCGAGCCGGTAAGGCCAGATGACCTCCGGATGTCCGGTCAGATTGGCCAGCCCGGCCTGCAGCCAGTAAATGCCGATGGGCTTTTTATTGCGGGCCTGTTCCATGAAACGGATTTGAACGTAATCGCCGGTTTCGGTCATCTGCCGCGAAGCCTGTGCATATCGCGGCTCGTCGCGGTCAATCGGCGGAATCGTCGTCATCCCCGGCAGATAGAGCGTCAGACAAAGAAATAACAGAGCCGCATAGCGTAACCATACCGGCGAGTCCGGTTTGTCACATCCCGCTTTTTGATCAATTTTATTCAAGTTCACTATGGTTCAGGTTTAACAGAGTGCCCTCTGCATTGTCAACGTGACAGGGATTTGATCTGCCGCCGGGCCGCTGCAGTCCAAACGTCTTGACCTGAACCTGCCTGCAGTGTTTATTCTGCTCTTATGAGATCTGCTTTAAACGACCTGAAAATCCCGCTTTTATCTCTCCTGCTGACCGGCCTGATGGCGGCCTTTTTTTTACCGCCTATGCCGATCGACGAAACCCGCTACCTGAGCGTCGCCTGGGAAATGCAGCACGCCGGTTCCTACGTGGTTCCGTTGCTGAACGGCGAAGCCTACTCACATAAACCGCCGTTTCTGTTCTGGATGCTTCAGGCCGGCTGGAAACTGTTCGGCGTCAATGATGTGACACCCCGCCTGACCATCTGCCTGTTCGGAATGCTCTGCATCCTGCTCCTGCGCAAAATCAGCCTCCGGCTGTGGCCGGAAGAAAAGAAAACCGCCGCCTGCGCCGCTCTCGTGCTGGGGTCCACCCTCATCTGGATGCTGTGGTCCTGTGCCATCATGTTTGATGTCATGATCACCGTCTGGGTGCTGATTTCCATACTCGGAATCCTGTCGGCAGAGACCGCGCCGAAAAAAGGCTGGATCCTGCTGACGCTCGGCATTGCGGGCGGCATGCTGACCAAAGGGCCGGCCATCATGGTCTACACGCTGCCGCTGGTGCTTCTGCGTCCGCTGTGGGCCGCGGACCGCGCCGTACGCTGGAACCTGCTGACGGCCTTTCTGGCCGGAACCGGCATCGCCCTGCTGTGGGCCGTTCCGGCGGCCATTCTGGGCGGCGAAGAATACCGCAACGCCATCTTCTGGGGACAGACCGTAAACCGGATCGGCTCTTCGTTTGCGCACCGCCGGCCGCTCTGGTGGTACGTCCCGATTCTGCCGCTCCTGTTCCTGCCGTGGATATTTTTCCGGCCGGCCCTTGCAAAAATTGACTTCAAAAAAGCCGACAGCGGGATCCGGCTGGCGGTTCTCTGGCTGGCGGTTCCGTTCGTCATATTCTCGCTGATCAGCGGCAAGCAGGTTCATTATCTGGTTCCCATCATCCCGGCCGGCGCACTGCTGATGGGCCGGAATATCGCCCGGTCAGAAAACCTGACCGGCACCGCGTGCGTGAGAGTCATCGGCGGCTTTTACTGCCTGATGGGAATCGTTGCGCTCGTGCTGCCGTTTATTCATTTCAGCGAAAAAATCGGCCAGCTGGATCAGGGTTCAACCTGGATTGCCGCAGGCGGACTGTTCTGCGCGGGAGTTCTGCTCATGCGTCCGTTCCGCTCGACCGGCAGCGCCGCCAAAGCACTCGCCCTCAGCACCGTCATCATTCTGCTGTTCGGACTCGTTGAAGCCAACCGAAGCTTCGAAGGCTATGACATCAAAGGCATCGCCGTGGCCGTCAAAGGCAAAATGGACGAAGGCTGCCCGGTGGCCCATATCGGGAAATATTACGCACAGTACCAGTTCCTCGGCCGACTGCCCCGGCCCCTCACCCTCGTGAGCAGCAAAACGGACACCGATGCGATCAACCAATTTATCGCCGACCATCCAAACGGTGTATTAATCAGCTACCTGAAGAAAAAAGATCAGCTTCCGGAAAACGCGGTCGTTTATTACCGCCAGCGGTACCGCGGCGAAACCTCCGTCGTGCTGTGGGGTCCGCCGCGCCAACCCGCCGCAGAAACTGCTCCATGAAAATACTACTGATCGAAGACGATTCACGGACAGCGGCTTTCATCATCAAAGGGCTGCAGCAGGAAGGTTTTGCAGTGGATCGCGCCGCCGACGGCGAAGAAGGCCTGCATCTTGCGCTCCAGAATTCATTCGATGTGGCGGTGGTCGATATCATGCTCCCGAAAATCGACGGGCTGACGCTGATCGAACGGCTGCGGAAACAGAAATTCACAACCCCGATCATCGTCCTCAGCGCCCGGTCGTCCGTTGAAGACCGCATCAAAGGCCTTCACGTCGGAGCCGACGACTATCTCATGAAGCCCTTCGCCTTCTCCGAACTGCTGGCCCGCATTCAGGCTCTGCTGCGGCGTGCAGGCGCGCAGAGCGCCGACCCGACGGCCCTCACCGTCGAGGATCTGCGCCTCGATCTCGTCCGCCGGAAAGTCTACCGGGCCGGCAAAGAGATCGAGCTGCAGCCCAAAGAATTTTCCCTGCTTGAATACCTTATGCGCAACAGCGGGCGGGTCATTTCAAAAACCATGATCATGGAACACGTCTGGGACTATAACTTTGATCCGCAGACCAACGTGGTGGAGGCCCGCATCTGCAAACTGCGCGATAAGATCGACCGCGACGCGGAAAAAAAACTGATCCATACCATCCGGGGAATGGGCTATGTGCTCGAATAAACCCCGGCGCCCGGCCCGCTCGGTCGTTGCCCGCCTGACCTTCGGGTATGCGGTGATCTGCACCCTGTTCTGCCTGACCGTTTTCTCGGTGGTCTCCGCGAAAATGAGCGCCAATGCCAGAAAACGGATCGATCGGTCCCTGACGGCTGAACTCGCCGAGCTTTCAACGATTTACCGGCAAACAGGCCTGAAAAGCCTGCAGGATGAATTCGATCAGGAGGCCGGACTCAACGGGGCCAACAAACTGTTCTACCGGCTGCTTTCACCTGAGCAGAAACCCGTTGCCGGCTCGAATATGAGCGGATGGAAAAACCTCGAAGAGGAACTGCGCACTATTCCGGCGCCCACCAATAACGGCCCGGTCTTCAGCACCATTTACGCCCGCAACAGCCCGTTCAATGCCCGCATGGCTACGGTCAAAACCGCGGATGGCAGCCTGCTCCAGCTCGGCATCAACCTGCGCTCCGACAATCATTTTCAGGAGAAAATCAACCGGGTCTTAATCGTCAGCTCGCTCATCCTGATCGTTCTGAGCACGCTCTCCGGCTGGCTGATTGCCCGGCGCGCCATGTCCGGCGTCCAACGCGTAACCCAGGCCGTCGCCAGCATCCGCAAAGGCCGCCTGAATCAGCAGGTTCCCCTTGGAAATGAAGGACGCGAAATCGACGAACTGGCGGAAGCCTTCAATAAAATGCTCAGTCGCATCGATTTGCTCGTGCGCGAACTTAAAGAAGTATCCGACAACGTGGCCCACGACCTGCGCAGTCCGATCACCCGCATGCGCGGGGCCGCCGAAACCACACTGACCGGCCCGCAGGAACTGGAAGCCTACCGCGAAATGGGCGTCACCATCATCGAAGAAAGCGAACGGCTGACGCAGATGATCAACACCGCGCTTGAAATCGCCCAGGCGGAATCCGGCATCCTCGAAATCAACCATGCGCCGCTCGACCTGACGGCGGTGTTGAAAAATGCCGTCGATCTTTTCCAACCGGTCGCTGAAAGCCGGTCTCTCAATCTGCGCGCAGATATCCCGGATGATCCGCTCATCATCTATGGCGACAAAATGCGCATCCAGCGCACAGTCGCCAACCTGCTCGACAACGCCATCAAATACACGCC
>DAONGM010000005.1:0-15787 GCA_035404105.1 Pontiellaceae bacterium | reverse complement strand
TCTTTTTCCTGCTTCTTCGGCAGGTTGAGTTTGATGTGCAGTTCGCGCAGCTGTTTGAGTTCCACTTCGCCCGGCGCGCCCATCAGCAGGTCTTCCGCTTTCTGGTTCATCGGAAAGGCAATCACTTCGCGAATGTTCGGCTCGTCGGCCAGCAGCATCACCATGCGGTCTACACCGGGAGCAATACCGGCATGCGGCGGCGCACCGTATTTGAACGCGCGGTGCAGCGCCGGAAATTTTGTTTCAACCACTTCCCGTCCGTAACCGGCGATATCAAATGCTTTAATCATCAGCTCGGGACTGTGGTTGCGAACCGCACCGGACGAAAGTTCGGTGCCGTTGCAAACGATGTCGTACTGGAAAGCCAGCACATCAAGCGGGTCTTTTGTCAGCAACGCTTCCATTCCGCCCTGCGGCATCGAGAACGGATTGTGACTGAAGGCCACTTTGCCTTCGTCATCGAGTTCGAACATCGGGAAATCGACGATCCAGCAGAACCGGAATACATCTTTTTCGAGCAGATCGAGACGGTTGCCGAGTTCCGTACGAACCGCGCCGCCGATGCTCTGTGCATTCTTCGCGGTGTCGGCAATAAAGAACATCGTGTCGCCGTCGCCGACTCCGCCGAGCGCTTTGAGCTGCGCGATTTCATCCGCGGAAAGGAATTTGGCGATCGGGCTCTTCACCTCACCGTCAACCCAACTGATGTAGCCGAGGCCTTTGGCGCCGACGGACTGGGCAAAGGCGACCATGTCGTCGAAAAACTTGCGCGGCTGTCCGGCGCAGCCTTTAACCGCGATGGTTTTCACCACGCCGCCGCTTTCCACCACACCGGCAAACGCCTTGAACCCGCAGTTGCGGAAGATGGCGCTGGCGTCCTGCATGATGAGCGGATTGCGCAGGTCGGGTTTGTCCGATCCGTATTTTTCCATCGCTTCACGGTAAGGAATCCGGAGGAACGGAATGCCATCGACCTTCTTCGTGCTGAACTCTTTAAAAATCGTCGAGAGCAGTTTTTCGTTCACCGCGAACACATCGTCCTGAGTGGCGAAGCTCATTTCCATATCGAGCTGGTAGAACTCGCCGGGCGAGCGGTCGGCGCGAGCGTCTTCGTCGCGGAAGCACGGAGCGATCTGGAAATAGCGGTCGAAGCCGGAAACCATCAGCAGCTGCTTGAACTGCTGCGGCGCCTGCGGCAACGCATAGAACTTGCCGGGGTGCACGCGGCTGGGGACGAGATAATCGCGCGCGCCTTCCGGCGACGAGCTGGTGAGAATCGGCGTCTGGTATTCCAGAAAGCCCTGCTCCGTCATCAGCTGGCGGATGCGCGAAATCACTTTCGAGCGCAGGACGATGTTATCGTGCAGGCTCTTGCGGCGCAGATCGAGGAAGCGGTATTTCAGCCGCAGCGCTTCGGAACACTCCTCTTCTTTGTTCACCTGAAACGGAATCACTTCCGATTCACCGAGCATTTCCATTGTCTCCGCAACCAGCTCGATTTCACCGGTGACGAGTTTCGGATTAACAGCAGCGGTATCGCGAGCCACGACTGAGCCCGTGAAGCAGAGAACACTTTCCACACGCCAGTGTTCGATGTTCTTATAGAACGCCTTGTCGGGGCTGATCACAATCTGCGTGATGCCGTAGTGGTCGCGCAGATCGATGAACAGCACGCCGCCGTGGTCGCGGATGGTGTTGACCCAGCCGGAAAGGCGTACGGTCTGTCCGACATTTTCTTTGCGGAGCTGGCCGCAGGTGTGTGTACGAAATTTATGCATAAGTCAGATTCCGGTTTCAGTTAAAAGGTTCATCAGTTCCGGCAGTTCGACTTCGCTCTGCGAGCCGTCCGCCATTTTTTTCAGCACAAACGTGCCCTTTTCGAGCTCTGTATCGCCACGGATAATCACCATCTGCGCGCCGGCTTTGTCGGCCCGGCGCATCTGCGCCTGCACTTTGCGCGGAGCAAGCTCCATCTCACAGGCAATGCCGCGCTGGCGAAGCGTCTGAAGCAGAAGCAGATTTTCATTCAGCGCCGCTTCGCCGAGCGATACGATGAATACAGGCGGCGGCGGAGCAAACTGCGCGGCCGTGATTCCGGTCGCTTCCAGTGAAGCAATCACGCGCTCCACACCCATCGCAAAACCGACGCCGTCAATCGAGCGTCCGCCGACATCAATACGGTAACGTCCGCCGCCGGCCAGCGCGTTCTGCGCGCCGAGGCCGCTGTGTACGATTTCCCAAACCGTGTGGACATAGTAGTCAAGGCCGCGCACCAGTGAGCTGTCGATGGACACATCAATTTCCAGTTTACGCAGCGTTTCGACTACGGTGTTTAAATACGCCCGCGATCCGGCGCTCATAAATTCCAGAACCGGCGGAACATCCGCAATGACTTTTTTGACGGCTTCGTCTTTGGAATCGAGCAGCCGCAGCACATTGGTCTCAAAGCGCTGCTGCGCTTCTTCCGGCAGCTCGCTCAGTCGCGGACGGATCGCTTCGCGCAATCCTTCAAGAACCGCGGCGCGGTCTTCCGGCAAACCGATGGTGTTTAAACGGATTTTTGCTCCTTCAAGCCCCCAGGCTTTCAGCAGGTGGAGTTGCAGTGCGATCACTTCGGCATCGGCCAGCGGGTTCGGCGCACCAACCGCTTCCACGCCGATCTGATGAAACTGGCGCTTGCGGCCGGCCTGCGGCCGTTCGCAGCGGAACATCGGGCCCATATAAAAAATACGCGCATTCGCGGTTTCTTCACCGCCGGAAGCGACATAGCGAATGGCTCCGGCAGTTCCTTCCGGGCGCAAAGCAAATTTGCGTCCGCCGCGGTCTTCCAGCGTATACATTTCTTTGGTTACAACATCAGTCGTGTCGCCCAGCGAATGGGTGAAAAGTTCAAGCTTTTCAAGGACAGGCGTGCGGACTTCTGAAAAACGATAGCGCGCGAAAATTTCGCGCGCCCGCTGTTCAATCATCTGCCAGAGTGCGACATCCGGAGCTGCAATATCGGACATGCCCTGGATGGGTTGGTACGAAGTGGAAGCCATGTCTAGATGCCGGTAATCTGCTGTTTCATGATCTTGCCGGGTTTAAATTTTACGACGCGACGCTCAGGAATCGTCACAACGTCTTCCGGCTTGTTGGGATTGCGGCCGATCCGGGCTTTACGGACGTTGATTTCAAAAACACCGAAATTGCGGAATTCAACCGTTTCGCCTTTGTTGAGCGCTTCGACGATATAGTCCAGAGACTTCTGGAGAATAGCGGCAACATCCTGCTGGATAAGGCCAGTCTCGTCAGCAATACGAACCACTAAATCTCTCTTTGTCATATCTTCCCCCGTTTCAATCGAATTGACTTGGTCGTAACAGGTTACAACTCAAGACAGGCCAGCCATCTTAGTGAGGCTCCGCGCACGGTCAAGTCCTATCCACTATGTTTTGTTCAGCGCGACGCGATTCCGTGAAACACCAGCGCAACGATCATCCCGATAAAACTCAGCAGCGCCAGCGTTTTATTAAACAAATAAAAGGTGTCGGCAGGCTGAACTGTAAGTATCGGCGTACCCGCTTCAATCCGGGTGGCAGGTTCAACCAGAATCCGCGCCACGATGCCGCGCAGAACTTCTTCACCGTGCGTCGTCGTCCATTTGATATTTGCGGTTTGAAGTGAACAGGCCTCTGCATCCGCCCGGGCTTTCATCAAGACATCCAGTTTCTTTTCAACCGCCGGATCTTTGGCCGTTTTAGCGGCTTCAAACGCAGCTTCAGCTTCAGTTACTTTGGCGCGATAGCCTTCATCATAGAGACTGGCCAGCACAATATTGCCGCTGACTTCATCTCCCGCCTTAACCTGAACGTCTTTCACAACGCCGCTGACCGTAAAAGCGACCGGGATCTCATGCGGGTGTTTCTTGAGCACTTTTTCCGTAGGAAACCATGCGTCACGAATCGCCCAGATGCAGAGAAAACCGCAGAAAACTGCGGCAACCAGAAAATCCTTCGTCCCTTGAATCTTAAACCGGCCTTTTGCCATCGCACGCTCCCTGACAAGGATTAGTAACTTTTAGCGAAAACTACGCGGCCTTTGCTCGGCCTGCCGCTGACAACACACTTTCCTGCGCCGCTTTGTTCACAGTCAAACGGAATGCAGCGGATGGTAACAGACAATTCATCATTGATTTTCTGTTCCGTTTCCTCGGTGCCGTCCCAGTGCGCCAGCGCAAAACCTCCGCGTCCTTCTTTAAAGAACGTGACAAATTCATCCCAGCTGTCGATTTCCTTCGTGTTTTGGGCGCGGAATGCGAGCGCACGATCAAAGAGATTTTTCTGCATATCTGCGAGAACGTCCGTGACCGCGGCAACAAATTCCGCGCGGTTCTGGCCGTATTTTTCCTTTGCGCTCTTATCGCGGCGAGCCACATATACAGCGCCGTTTTCCATATCGCGCGGACCGATTTCCACACGGAGCGGAATACCCTTCTTGACCCAGCTCCAGCCCTTTTCGCCGGCATTGATGTCGCGCCCGTCAACAATAACGTCAACCGGACGGCCCGCATACGTCTGAGCGCGGAGCATGGCGGCGGTTTCATTGCAGTACTGCATGATTTTTTCCCGCTCTTCCTCTTTGCGAATGATCGGCAGGATTACCACATGCGACGGCGCGAGGCGCGGCGGCATGACCATGCCGTCATCATCCGCATGAGTCATAATCATTCCGCCGATCAGACGCGTTGAAACGCCCCACGACGTTGTCCATGCAATCTCCTCGCGACCTTCACGCGACTGAAACTTAATGCCAGAAGCTCTGGCGAAATTCTGACCAAGGAAGTGGCTGGTACCGGCCTGCAGCGCCTTGCAGTCCTGCATCATCGCTTCGATGCAAAGCGTATTCACCGCGCCGGGGAAACGCTCGCCGGCTGTTTTTTCACCGATTAACACCGGCATCGCCATATATTCTTCGGCGAACTGTTTATAGACGTTCAGCATCTTCACGGTTTCTTCCCACGCTTCCGCACTTGTTTCGTGAACCGTGTGCCCTTCCTGCCAGAGAAACTCAGCCGTCCGCAGAAAAAGACGCGTGCGCATTTCCCAGCGGACAACATTGGCCCACTGATTAATCAGAATCGGCAGGTCGCGGTAGCTCTGCACCCACTTGGCATAGGTCGCGCCGATAATCGTTTCGGAAGTCGGACGGACCACCAGCGGCTCTTCGAGTTCGCCCGCCGGAATCAGCTTGCCGTTCGGACCTGCTTCAAGGCGGTGATGCGTGACCACCGCGCATTCCTTCGCAAACCCTTCGACATGTTCCGCCTCTTTTTCAAGATAGCTCAACGGGATAAACAGCGGAAAATAAGCATTCACATGACCGGTCGCTTTAAAATAACCGTCCAGCGCGGTGCGGATATTTTCCCACAGCGCATAGCCCCACGGCTTGATCACCATACAGCCGCGCACATCGCTGTTCTCGGCCAGCTCAGCGGCGCGCACCACCTGCTGATACCATTCCGGATAATTTTCCTCCCGCGTCGGGGAAATTGCCGTCTTCGCCTGTTTACTCATAAAAGTTCTCCTGAAAATAAGCCCGGTACCCTAACTCCCGTCAAAAGAGACTTCAGCTGCCTGCTTCTTATTCGCTGATCAGTCCCTTTTCAAAATTTTCCTTCAATTCCGCAATCCGTTTCATAATCAGTTCGCCGATCAATCCGTAAGCGTCGCGCCCTTCGCCGAGTCCCCGGATTTCCTCCTGAGTGATCAGCCGTCCAAAAATGACAGTGACCGGTTTACACTTCAATCCGCCGCTGTTTTTTGACCACGCTTCGTACGAACCGTGAACGTAAACCGGCACCACCGGAGCATTTCCTTTGGCCACCAGGAAACCGACACCTGGCTTTGCAGGCTGCAGGGTTCCGTCGGGCGAGCGGGTTCCTTCGGGAAACAGAGCCACGGATGCGCCGTCTCTCAGAAGCTGTATCGCCGTTTTCATCGCCTTCACATCCCCCCGGTCGCGGTCGAGCGGAATTACGCCGACCCGCCGCAGGAATGCGCCCATCAGCGGATTGCGAAAAAGCGTGTCCCGGGCCATAAAATGAGTCATCCGCATCTTGCGGCTGCTCGCGCCGACAGCCGGCGGATCAAGATAGCTGGCATGGTTCGAGGCAATAATCACTCCGCCGGTTTTCGGCACATTTTTAATGCCGAACACCTTGTACCGATTGCAGACGGTCAGGCAGATACCGAACACTTTACAGGTGATGCGATACCATATTGGGTTGATCATTTTGTCACTGCGCGGCTTCTCCAGCTCCGCGATGCGATCCATCAGGATCCGGATGACTCCTTCGATATCGTATCCCGACGTATCAATCACATACGCCCCGGTCGCAATTTTCAACGGAGCCGTCTTGCGCGATGAATCCTTCTGGTCACGCCGCTGAAGCGACTCGAGAACCTCCTGAGCCTTCTCCGTTTCACCACTCGCCAGCAGTTCGGCATGGCGGCGTTTCGCCCGTTCCTCGGGGTTGGCATCGAGATAAAATTTGTACGGCGTCTTCGGAAACACCACCGAACCGATGTCGCGGCCTTCCATCGCAAGCGATCCCAGTTTTCTCAGCTTACGCAGACGGTTTACAACGAAGGTGCGTACCGCCGGCATCGCCGCGATATCCGAAACCGCTTCGCGGACTTCTTTCCCGCGCAGCGCTTCCCCCGGCTCAACACCGTCGATCGTGAAAACAACCGCGCTGTTGCGCACTTCGAATTTCCATTTCGATTTCAGCAGAACCGGAAGCACCAGCAGCGGACTCCGGGTACAGACCCCTTCCTGCAGCATCTTCCAGGTTACGCCGCGATACAGTGAACCTGAATCGACATAAATGCAGTTCATCCGTTTTGCCACTTCGCGCGCCACCGTCGATTTTCCCGAGGCCGCCGGCCCGTCAATTGCAATAATCCGTTGTCTGTTCATTCAACCTTTCCGCCCAGCTGCTCCAAATGGTTCCAGAAATCGGGATAAGATGTTGCCACGCATTCGACCTGCTCCAGTTTAACCGGAGCATCGGAAAAGGTCGCCAGCATCGCCATCGACATCGTAATCCGGTGGTCGCCGTGCGATGCCAGCGGATTGTCCGGCGAGTGCAGCATTGCCGGCCCGTGAACCGTCATGCCGTCCGGATGCTCATCCACATGAACTCCGAAGGCCCGCAGATGCGCCGCCGTTACAGCGATCCGGTCAGACTCTTTCACCCGCAGTTCCGCCGCATCGCGGATCACGGTTTTACCTTTGGCCAGCGCCCCGGTTACAGCCAGCATCGGCAGTTCATCAATCAAATTGGGAATTTCATCGCCGCCGATTTCCGTTCCGCGCAGCTGCGCACCGCGCACAAACACCGTGCCGATCGGGTCGCCATGTTCCTCTGCGACTTCAACTTCAATCAGCGCGCCCATCCGTTTCAGAACATCCAGCAGCGCTGTGCGCCGCGGATTCAGCCCCACGCCGCGCACAGTCAATGTTGCACCCGGCCGTGCGGCTACCGCCGCAATCCAGAAAGCCGCACTGGAAAAATCGCCCGGCACCGTCAGATTGCGGGCCGCGATCTGCGGACCTTTCGGACCGAAGCCCTGCAATGTAATTTCCAGGCCGTCAATGTGCAGCGGAATTTCCAGCAGCTGGAAAAGTTTTTCAGTATGGTCGCGGGTCGGCCGCGGTTCAATCACCGTGGTTTTGCCTTCCGCAAAAAGTCCGGCCAGCAGCACGCAGGATTTCACCTGTGCGGAAGCCATCGGCAGTTTGTAGCAAATGCCGTGCAGCGGCGTACCGTGGATTGTCAGCGGCAGCGTGCCTTTCTCACCCGTCAGATCAAGCTTCGCACCCATCAGTTCCAGCGGTGTTTTGATACGGCCCATCGGCCGGCGCGAAAGCGATGCATCGCCCGTCATGGTTACAGTCATTTTCTGTCCGGCCAGCAGGCCGGCCAGCAGACGGGTGCCGGTGCCGGAATTGCCCATATCCAGAGGATTGGCGGGTTCCATGAACTTTCCGCCGGTACCGGTAATCTTCAGCACATCCCCTTCGAACTTTGCCGAGGCGCCCAGCGAGCACATCGCACTGAGAGTGCTCATGGCATCTTCGCCGTGCAGAAAACCGCGCACTTCGGAAGTGCCTTTGGCCAGCGCCGCCAGCATGGCGATCCGCTGAGAAACGCTTTTATCGCCGGGAACGCGCAGTTCACCGCCGAATTTTGAAACAGGATAAACCGTTTTTGAATTCATCAGCGGAGCAGCTCCTTGCGTTTATCGCGGGCGGCGGCGAACCAGTTTGCCAGCTTTTCGCCGTTATCTTCGTCAATCAGCGCCGCCAGTTCATTCAGATTGTCACAGAAAATTTTCAGCGCCGCCTTCAATGCCGGCGCGTTGGTCCGGACAATATCACTCCAGACCTGCGGCGAGCCGTCGGCAATGCGTGTTGTATCGCGGAACCCGCTGCCGCAGAACAGACCGTTATCGCCGGATGAAAGCGCCAGCGCCGCCGCGACGACGTGCGGCAGATGGCTTGTCGCCGCAAGAATCCGGTCGTGTGAGGCCGCATCCATAATGGTCACGCGCGCACCGGCGCTTTTCCAGAGGCTGGAAACTTTTTCAACAGACACATCATCAGCAAGCATCGGCGGTGTCACCACGGTGACAGCTCCGTCATACAAATCAGCGTTACCCGCTTCAATACCCTGCTGCTCTGAACCGCAGATCGGATGCGAGCCGATAAACTCGGCGCCGGTTCCTGCCAGCACTTCCGTCATCAATTCATTCAGGCAGGCTTTCGTACTGCCGACATCGGTGATGATCGCACCCGGCCGAAGTCCTGCGCGGCAGGCCTTTGCCAGTTCCGGAATCGTCAGAACCGGAACACATAGAACAATCAGACCGGCGCCTTTGACAGCCTCGACCGGATCGGAAAAGACAGCATCCGCTACGCCGAAATTCAGCGCAGTCTCACGGGTTTCGGGCCGGCGGGCATAAACATGGATCCGCACCGGCACATTGCGCTTTCTCAGCGCCAGTCCCAGTGACGATCCCATCAGCCCTGTTCCCAGTATTGCAATTGTTTCCATCGTATATTTCCAAGGTTTGGAAGCGGGGAGTTTTACAGAAGGCGGAGAAGGAAACAAAGGAGAAATACACGCTGTTCGGTCAAATCCGACGCGAACGCTTTCCTTTAATAGAAACTTCCGCACAGGTTTTTCATTGTATAACGCCAGTCTATTACGTAGAACGCGCCGGTATTTCATTATGCAAAAACACTTAAAGTTTATTTTAATCAGTCTGCTGTGTTTTTACGTTCTTCCGGTTTTTGCACAGGACGGGCCGGTTCAGCAACTTCGCTGGATGGGGCACTGGGAGGGTGAAGGTCTTCGCGAACAGCTGGTACGCGAAGTTCTGGACGACTTCACCTTCGAAAATCAGAACATTCGTGTTCAGTTCAAATTTTCCGCCGATGTACTTCAGGAAAAAAGCCAGTCGGCAGAAGCCGCCTTTCTGGCAGATATGATCCGGTCAGGGAATATCACCTGGGATGTCGTCTGGATGGATGCTCTCATTTATCGGAAAGTTGCCGTGCTGCTGAACGATCCGGACTGGGGGCGCAAATATCTGGTCGATTTTGCAGAAGTTCCCGGTTTCAAAGAAACACAGAAGCCGTTTCTCGTCGACGGGCCGGACTGTCACAAACAAACCGGCGGCGTTTTCACCGGTCCATATATTGAAGGTTTTTTCTATGCACTCTGGTACAACACCGAGGTGGCGGCTGCGCTCGGACTTCAAATCCGTGAAGAAGAAATGAGTGCCGATGATCTGCTGAGCTATGCCCGCCGGGTCGATGAATACAACCGGACTGCCGATGTACCGGTCTCGTTGTTTGCCGATAATTATAATTCCGGAGCCTTTGGCCGGCTGGCCTATAATCTGTTTAATTCCGCCGCCCCGGAAGATTCTGCGGGAAATACCGAACCGGCCATCCGGCAGGTATTAGACACGTTCGGAAAGCTGGGCCGGCTCCATCCGGTGCTGTACAGCGAACCGAAAGGAACCTGGCTGGACACCGCCAGACGGCTGACGGAAAACAAGGCTCTTTTCATGATCGAACCGACCTGGCGGTATAACACGCTGAAGGATTCATTTCCGCAGAGCCTCCGGAAACTGCGGCTGGCGCAAATGCCCGGATTTCAAAAGCAGCGCTATTATGCGGGCGGATTTATACCCGTGTGGGCTGTAATGAAAAACAGTCCGAACCGCGCAGCGGCGATCCGGCTGATGCAGTTCTGGAGCCGCCCCGAAATTGCTGAAAAATGGATCCGCTACACGAAAAGCCCGACCGGACTTGCCGGAAATCTTTATGATCCGGAATACGGTAATGACCTCTTTGCTGAGTATCAGCGCAAGCTGGCATTGAACCGCACCCTTAAACCCGACATTTTCATGTCGGAATCAGACCGCAGCCCGATCAACCCGGTGCTCCGCAGTCTCAGACCCCTGTTGCGCGGTGAAATTTCAGCCGACGAAGTGTACCGCAAGTTCGAGGAGAAATCGGAATGAAACAGGTTTTCAGATCTATGGCATTCAAACTTGGACTGACAATTTTCCTGATCGCCGCCTTAAGCTTCACCGGACTTGGAATTTATTACACCCGGCTTTTTTCTCAGCAGATTGATAAACAGCTTTACACTCAAGCCCGGATTCCAGGGCGGCTCATGAACCAGCAGGTTCTTCCGTACAGTGCGGTTCGAGACCGCGGGGCTCTGTCCGACCTGATTGGAGAAAACGTCATATATGCATCCGTGAACCGCCGCGATCACTGCATTCATTACTGCACTGACCCTGCGCGTGAAGGCACTTACAATACGTGCCTGGAGAGTGCCGGTACAGTTCAGAACGCGGCCGGTGAAACGCTGAGCATTCTCGCTCAGGACAATGCGGTATATCTCCACATCACCACGCCTCTGTTCGCGAATAATCAGCGTTTGGGTGAACTTCATATAAAAATCGATACGGGACGAACCGCTGCAAAGAAAAAAGCAGTCGCTTCCACGTTTTTCAGCGGCGGACTGTTTTGCGTTCTGCTGATTACTTTTGCCGGAGTCATTCTAATCCGGAAGCTGACAATACCGCGCATCAAAACCGCCGGACAGTGTTTAAAAGCTGTTTCCGGCGGAGATTACAACGCCCGGATCAGCCATGCGGATTCTCGCGATGAACTCGGTCTGCTGGAACGCGGAATCAACAACATGATCGCCCAGCTCAAAGAACGTCACCAGGAAGACACCCGCTTAAGAAATGAGCTTCAAACCGCCAAGGAAAATGCAGAAGCCGCCAACCGCAGCAAAAGCGAATTTCTGGCCAACATGTCGCACGAAATACGAACTCCGATGAACGGCATCATCGGCATGACTCAGCTCATGGAAGACACGGAGCTGACCGCCGAACAGGCGGATTACATTCAGACCATCTTCACCTCTGCCGAAAAATTAATGGCGATCATCAACTCCATTCTTGATCTCTCGCGTGTAGAACTTGGAAAATTCGAACTCAAAAATGAACCCGTTTGCGTTCCCGACCTGCTGATGGAACTCCATAAATTCTTCACTCCCGCCGTTCACTCCAAAGGACTTGATCTGCACATCGACGGAATCAAGGATGTGCCGCGGGTCATTCGGGCCGATGAAAGCTGCCTCCGGCAGGTTCTGATCAACCTCATGGCCAACGCCATCAAGTTCACACACAAGGGACATGTGCGCGTTTCGGTACGGTGTCCGCGCAAAACCGGTACAGACTGTACGCTTGAATTCAGCATCCAGGACACCGGTATCGGCATTACAAAAGAAGCCCAGAAAATCATCTTCCGCGAATTCACCCAGGCGGATGGTTCCCACACCCGCAAATACGGCGGAACCGGACTGGGGCTTGCGATCTCGCGCCGGATTGTTGAAAAAATGGGCGGCAGCCTGACCGTTACCAGCGAACCCGATCACGGCGCCGTATTTTCCTTCAGCATCACCGTGCCGCTGGATCAACAGACAGAACAGACCGTCAGCAGCGAAGCCGCCCGGCCCCCTGCCTATGCCCTTACCCGCGCTCCATCCATTCTTCTGGTGGAAGACAACAAACTGAATCAGCGCGTCATTATGAAAATGCTCGAAAAAGAAGGCTGCCTGATCGACCTCGCCGAAGACGGACAGGATGCCGTTGAAAAACTCCGGCTGACAGAGCCCCCGGAACAGCGCCCCGCTTACGACATCATCTTTATGGATATTCAGATGCCGGTCATGGATGGACTGCAGGCAACCGCCGCAATCCGGAAACATGACAAAACCGTTCCGATTGTCGCGCTCACTGCACATGCCATGAAAGGTGACCGCGAAAAATTCATCGAAGCGGGCATGAGCGATTATCTGGCGAAACCCATCCACCGCGAAGAAATGCAGGCCATTCTGAACCTTTACACGCCCCGGACCTGAAACCGCTTTTCTGCGCCCGGTCAGACCTGGGTAAAGGCCAGCTTCTCTCCGCTGACGCCGACGCCGACCGGTTTATCGCCGACGACCTCGCCGCGCAGGATCGCCTCGGCCAGAGGATCTTCAAGCTGGTGTTCAACCGCCCGGCGAAGCTGACGCGCTCCGTAGGCCTTATCGAATCCCTTCTTGATGAGAAACTGCCGGGCCTCGGCAGACAGCTCCAGCGTGATCTTGCGCGCAGCGACACGTTCCCGGACCCGGGCGATTTCGAGATCCAGAATGATTTCAATATCCTTCTCGTTAAGCTGACGGAAGACGATGATATCGTCCAGCCGGTTGACCAGTTCCGGCTTAAAGGTTTCTTTACACGCGGCCATCATGACGCCCTTAAGCTTGTCGTAATCGTTCTGCTCGCTGATCGGCGAAAAGCCCAGTCCGGCTTTAGCGGAATGCGTTGCCCCGACATTTGAAGTCATAATGACGATGGTGTTGCGGAAGTCCACGCTGCGTCCAAGACTGTCGGTCAGGCGGCCTTCTTCCAGAATTTGCAGCATCATGTGCATGACATCCGGATGGGCCTTTTCAACCTCATCAAACAGCACGACCGAATACGGACGGCGGCGCACCCGTTCGGTGAGCTGTCCGCCCTCTTCGTAACCGACGTAGCCGGGCGGCGAACCGACGAGACGCGAAGCGGAGAATTTCTCCATATACTCCGACATATCGATCTGGATCAGCGCATCGGGATCGTCAAACATGAAACGCGCCAGCTCCTTCGCCAGCATGGTTTTTCCGACGCCGGTCGGCCCCAGAAACGCAAAGGAACCGATCGGCCGGCGCGGATCTTTCAGTTCGGCGCGCGAGCGGCGCAAAGCGCGCGAAATGGCGGAAACCGCTTCGTTCTGACCGATGACACTCTTTTCGATCTGCGCTTCCATCTGAAGCAGTTTAGCGAGCGCCTGTTCTCCCATTTTATCCACCGGAACGCCGGTCCACTTGGAAACGACAATGCGGATTTCCTCTTCATCAACGGTCGAAAGGCTCTCCTGGCGGGAGGCTTCCCACGCTTTCATGGCGGCGTCGAATTCTTCCTTCGCTTTGCGTTCGGCATCGCGCATAGAGGCGGCTTCCTCGAACTTCTGTTCGCGGATTGCGGTATCTTTTTTCTGCTGGGCTTCCATCATCCGCTGGCGGATTTCCTGAAACTCCGGCGGCTTGACCATGTTGGCGATATGGCTTCGTGCGCCCGCTTCGTCGATCAGGTCGATGGCTTTATCCGGAAGGAACCGGTCCGGCAGATAACGCGCCGAAAGCTTAGCAGCGGATTCCAGCGCGGCATCGCTGATTTTCGTATGGTGGTGTTCTTCGTATTTCGGGCGCAGTCCTTTTAGAATCTGGATGGTTTCTTCAATGGTCGGCTCTTTGACAATAACTGTCTGGAAACGGCGTTCGAGCGCGGCATCCTTCTCAATCGACTTGCGGTATTCGCTGAGCGTCGTGGCGCCGATGCACTGAAGCTCGCCGCGCGAAAGCGCCGGTTTGATGATATTGGCGGCATCCATGGTTCCTTCGGCGGAACCGGCCCCGACGATCGTGTGCATTTCGTCGAGGAACAGCAGAACGTTTTTCGTTTTGCGGATTTCGTCCATAACGGCCTTGATGCGCTCTTCAAACTGTCCGCGGTATTTTGTTCCCGCCACCATCAGCGCCAGGTCGAGTGTGACCACTTTTTTATCCGCCAGAAGCTGCGGCACCGTGCCGTCGGCAATGGATTGGGCGAGTCCTTCAGCAATGGCGGTTTTGCCTACGCCCGCTTCACCGAGCAGAACCGGATTGTTTTTCGTCCGGCGGCAGAGAATCTGGATGACGCGCTCGATTTCGTTTTTGCGGCCGATCACCGGATCAAGTTCGCCCTTCTTCGCCATTTCAGTCAGATCGCGGCCGAACGCATTCAGCGCGGGCGTTTTGACGGCCTGCCCTTCGGCGGTTTTCTGCGGTGCGCCGAACGCCGGAGCTTCTTCTTCATTCGCAGATTCCATGGAACCGTCGTAGTCCGGATCAAGCATCGCCATGATTTCTTCGCGGGCCTCTTCGAGATCCACGCCCATATTTTCAAGTACGCGGGCGGCGATCCCTTCGCCTTCGCGAAGCAGGCCGAGAAGAATGTGTTCGGTGCCGACATAGCTGTGGTTCAGCGAACGCGCCTCGCTGGTCGCCAGCGCCAGCACCTTCTTGGCGCGCGGCGTAAACGGAATATTGCCGGTCATTTTGGTATCCGACCCGGTTCCGACCGCTTTTTCCACTTCGAGGCGGAGCGACTGTAAATCAACGCCGAGCGACTGGAGCGCGCTGACGGCTACGCCGCTGCCGAGAGCAACAAGGCCGAGCAGAATATGTTCCGTGCCGACATAGTTATGGTTGAACTGCTCAGCCTCTTTGCGGGCCAGATGCAGTACACGCTGGGCTCTGGGGGTAAAGTTTTCCATGGTTAATGTCCTCTCAAAACTGGCCGCGATTATTCCAGAACGGGCATTTAATTCAAGCTGTACCGCGTATTTCGTACTGCGTGTTGAATCGTCCGGGAAATACGCAATACGGAGTACGTTATATTAATCATCACACCAGCCCGCCGAGCCGGTAACCGCCCCAGACGGCAAACAGACCGAGCGCGTTGCTGGCCAGAATGTTGAGCCACGCAAAGAGCTGTTCGCCTTCGCGCGCCATTGCCAGTGTTTCATAGGCATAGGTGCTGAAGGTCGTGAAGGCGCCGATAAACCCGACGGTAAGCGCAAAACGGATTTCCGCCGCCATCTCAAAACGCTCGCTCAGCAGATGACCGAGAAAACCAAGCACCAGACAGCCGAGCAGGTTGACGGCCAGCGTACCGACCGGAAAGTCGCCCAGCCGTCCGCCGCCGGCCCAGTGCTGTACGCCAAGAGTCATCCCGTAGCGCGCAATCGAGCCCAGGAACCCGCCGATTCCAATGAAGAGCAGAATTTTCATATCCGGCGGAGTTTACCGGTCGGGCTTTTAAACTCAAGCCCCCGGCATAATATTTCCCAGCCATTTGCGCCCCCGATTGGAAGCGCAAGGCATTGATTTTTGCAATCCTTGGAAAGAAAAAGGCTCCACCGGAATCGGCGGAGCCACAGGGTTACCAGCCAAACCGGTTATTTGTTTTTCCGGAAGTATTCAATGAGCCGGTTGGTGGAAGCATCGTGTTTGAGTTCCGAACGGCTTTCCAGCTCCGGCAGAATGGCGGACGCCAGCACTTTGCCAAGCTGCACGCCC
>DAONGM010000004.1:15457-29754 GCA_035404105.1 Pontiellaceae bacterium | reverse complement strand
ATGGGCGGCGCGAACACCGAAATCAAAGACAGCACCACAACCATCCTGCTGGAAGCCGCCACGTTTGAGCAGTCCGGCATCCGCGCCACCGCCAAAGCACTCAGCCTGTACACCGACAGCTCCTACCGTTTCCAGCGCGGCGTCAGCGCCGGCAGCGTCGAATGGGCCAGCCGCCGCGCCGCCGCGCTGATGAGCGAACTGGCCGGCGCCAGCCTCTGCAAAGGCGTCGTCGATGTTTATACCGCGCCGAAAGCCAAACGGCAGATCACGTTCCGCTGGCAGTCGGCCTGCGAACTGATCGGTATGAACGTGCCGGTCGAAACGATGAAGAAGATTTTCCAGTCGCTGGAAATCTCCATCCTCAACAGCGACGCGGACAAAGCCGTTCTCGAAATTCCGGCCTTCCGCGACGATCTCGAACGCGAAGTAGATATCATCGAAGAAGTCGCCCGCATGAACGGCGTCGACAAGATCCCGGAAAAACTGCCGGTCGCCGAAACCGTCGCCGGAGTAAACGACAACCGCATCCGCGCCATCACCGCCTGCCGCAAAAACCTCGTCGGCCTCGGCGCGCGCGAAATCATGAACTACACGCTGGTCAGCCATCCGCTGCTCGACCTCTTCGGCGCCAGCGACCGCGCTGCCCGCGAAGAGCTGCCGCATCCGATCAGCGCCGAACAGTCCGTCCTGCGCACCTCGCTGATTCCGCAGATGATCGAGAGCCTCGGCCGCAACAAGTCGCGCCAGATCGACGAAGCGGTCTTTTTCGAAATCGGCCGGACGTTTGCGAAAAACCCACCCCGCCCTTCGGGCACCCCTCCTATGGAGGGGACTCCCGTACAGACCGAAACGGTCTGCCTCGGCCTGATGGGCGCCGCCGGACGCGGCGCGCTCGATAAACAGCGCGCCATCTCCGAAGAAGAAGTCTTCCTCTGGCTCAAAGGGCTGGTTGAAAAACTGCTCGCCGCCCAGAAAGTTCCGTCCGTGAACTTCCAGACGGCGGAACATCCGGCCTTCGAAACGGGCCGTGCCGCTGCGGTGTTTTCCGGCAAAGAAAAAATCGGCGTACTCGGTCTGATCAATTCCGGAGCGCGCAAAGAGTGGCGCCTGAACGATCCGGTCGCCGCCGCCGAGCTGAACCTCGAACCGCTGATTGCCAACGTCTGGAAACGCAGCGAAGTAAAAGACATTCCGCTCTACCCGGCCATCGAACGCGACTTCGCGTTTGTTGTGGATGAAGCAATCCGCCACGAAGATATTCTGGCTGCCGTGCAATCCGCCGCGCCCGCCGAGCTCGAAAGCGTTAAGCTGTTCGATATCTTCCGCGGCAAAGCGCTGGAGAAGGGCAAAAAGAGCGTCGCCTACAGCTTCGTCTACCGCTCGCCGGCCGGAACGCTGACCGACGAAAAGGTCAACGCGTTCCACGAAGCCGTCGGTAAGAAAGTTTGCGCTGCGGTTGCGGCGGTTATTCGCGAAGGATGACCCCTTGACGGCCAGGGCAGTCAGCAGTACCATGCAGATGTGAGGCGGAGAGAGAACGAAATCCTCACACTGTTCTTTACCAATTTAAGCCCGCCCGGCGAGGCAACAAGCTTCCGATCCGTTAACAAAATAAATAAGGGCGCTCAGGATAAGTGCTGATGTATTCCATCTTCACTTTAGGGTGCCCACCTTGTAAATCAGGGTTCGGAAATGAGCCTCACCGGCACGGGCTCTTTTTAAAGCCGCTTGGGTATTAACCTGAGCGGTTTTTTATTTTAACCGCTAATGAACGCGAATTAACGCTAATGGGATGAGTCAAAATTAGTGTCCATTAGTGGAAATTAGTGGTTAACTTTCTCGCATGGAACTTTTTGAGGAAAAACCGTCCGCAAGCCTGAAGCCCGGCGCAGGAACCGCCCCGCTGGCGGCACGGATGCGTCCGCGTACGCTGGATGAAATCGCCGGACAGGAGCATATCCTCGGCGCCGGAAAGCTGCTGCGCCGCGCGATTGAGGCCGACCGCATTTCGAGTGTGATTCTCTACGGCCCGCCCGGCTGCGGAAAAACTTCGCTGGCCGAGGTGATTGCGCTGGCGACCGACCGCCGGTTCGAGCGCACCAGCGGCGTGCTGGCCAACGTCGCGATTCTGCGCAAGCTGCTGGAACAGGCCGCCGGCTGGAAAAAAATCCATAAGCAGGACACGATCCTTTTCATCGACGAGATCCACCGCTTCAACAAGTCCCAGCAGGATGTGCTGCTGCCGTACGTCGAAAGCGGCGACATTATTCTGATCGGCGCGACGACGCATAATCCGTTCTTTTTCATCAACACGCCGCTCAATTCGCGGTCGCAGATTTTTCAGCTCAATCCGCTCAGCGAAGAGGCCATCAAGACGGTGCTGAAGCGGGCGATGGAGCATCCGGCAGGACTCAACGGAGCGGTCACGGCCGACGACGACGCGCTGGCGCATCTGGCGACGGTTTGCGAAGGCGACGCGAGGCGCGCACTGAACGCGCTGGAGATCGCCGCGCTGACGACCCCGCCGGGCGAAGACGGTATCGTTCATTTGACGCGCCACGAGACGGAAGAGTCGGTTCAGAAGAAGGCGGTGTCGTATGATCACGATGAGGACGAGCATTACGACACGATCTCGGCCTTTATCAAAAGCGTGCGCGGCTCCGATCCGAACGCGGCGGTTTACTGGCTGGCGAAGATGATTTATGCCGGGGAGGACCCGCGTTTTATCGCGCGGCGGCTGGTGATTCTCGCTTCCGAGGATATCGGCAACGCGGACCCGCGCGGTCTGACGATTGCGACGGCAGCGGTTCAGGCGGTGGATTTTGTAGGCATGCCGGAAGCGCGGATTATTCTGGCGCAGGCCACCACCTATCTGGCCTGCGCACCGAAAAGCAACGCCAGTTATCTGGCGATCGACGCCGCGCTGGCCGATGTGGAAAACGGCCGGACGCTGCCGGTTCCGGATCATCTCAAAAATGCGCCGCACCCCGGCAAGGGCGAGGTGCAGTACCAATATGCGCATGACGGCAAGGATCATTTTGTTGATCAGGAATATGTGCCGACGGACCGGATTTATTACGCACCGACCGATCAGGGCTATGAAGAGACTCTGAGAAAGCGGCTGGAATACTGGGCCTCGAGACGGAAGAAAAAATAAAAGGCGCAGTTATTTTGGAGTGCGGCGGCTTGACGCCGCTTTTCTATGTCTTACCCTGAGCACATGAAACAGTGGCCACACGCCCCGCTTCACATACTCGAAGAACGAGGAACCTACATGGTGACTTGCGGCACCTATCAGAAATGTCATCACCTTAACGGAGCTTCGCGGCTCACATTTTTCCAAAATACCCTATTTGAAATCGCTGAAGAATTTGGCTGGCGGCTGCAGGCCTGGGCCGTGCTTTCCAACCATTATCACCTTATCGGCTCATCCCCGGAACATCCCGGAACGCTTCAAAAAATGCTGTCTAAACTCCATACCGTCACGGCCATACAACTGAACAAAGAAGATAACGAGCCCGGGCGTAAGGTTTGGTACCAGTATTTCGACAGCCGCATCACCTATCAAAACTCATATTTTTCCCGGTTAAAGTATGTGCATCAAAACCCGGTTCACCACGGCGTCGTTCATAACGCGGAAACCTACCCTTGGTGTTCCGCCGGGTGGTTTGCCCGGTCCGCCGGCAGCGCGTTTTATAAAACCATACAAGGTTTCAAAACAGATAGTGTAAATGTAACCGATCCATACGATACGATCCCGATCAACTTGGAAATTGAAAGCGGCGTCAAGCCGCCGCACTCCAAACAGGAATGCCCGTCATGACGAAAGCGGAAATACGCGCGCGGATTGCCGCACAAAAAAAAACCGTTCAGGGGCTGGAAGCGCCGAGTGCGGCGGCCGTCAAAAACCTCCAGTATCTGGCCGCCTTCCAGTCGGCCCGGACGGTTGGCGCGTACATGCCGCTGCCCGGTGAAGTTGATATCTCGCCGCTTTTTGCCTGCCCGGAAAAAATATTTTTCATTCCGGCCTTCGACGAATCGTCGGGCCTCTACCGGATGGCGCGGCTGGCCGGAGAACTCAAGACGGGGCGCTTCGGCATCCGGGAACCGGCAGTTCCGGTGTTCGCGGAGGAACACGATCTCGATCTGATTATCGTACCGGGAGTCGCCTTTGACCGCGCCGGGCAAAGGATCGGCCGCGGCGGAGGATTTTACGACCGGCTGCTTCCGCAGTACCGCGCGATACGCACCGGAATCTGCTTCGATTTTCAATGTCTGGAAGTTATTCCGGCGGAAGACCATGACGTCCGGATGGATTTTACAGTGACTGAATCGAAAATTCTTAAATTTGCGATGAACAGTTAGACAAGCTCGTCCGTCAGAGATATGCTTAACAGAGAAAAATAAATTTTGAAACAAAAGGTAATTTTATGGACAGCATAGGACTGTGGTGGGGTGACATGCAGAACTTCGTTCTCAGCATCGGGTTCGTCGTTCTGGGCTTCTTTTTCCACGCTTATCTGACCCGCACCAATGCGGTAGCCGCCAGCCATCGCGGATCAGCGATCATGGATGATGCCCGCAAACAGGCGGAAGCGATCAAACATGAAGCCGATGTCAGCGCCCGCGAAGAGATTCTCAAAGCACGTGAACGGGCCGAAAAAGAGCAGGAAACAAAACGCCAGAGTATCATCGCACTCGAAGACCGTGTCGTCGCCCGCGAAAAAGACATCTCCCGCAAACTTGAACTGCTCGAAGCGAAAGACCGTACGCTGGCCGAAAAACTTGATAAAGCTGAGCAGCAGAGCGAAGAACTCAAGGCCCAGCAAAAGACGCTCAAGGATCTCATTGAAGCGGAAACCCGCAAAATTCAGGAAGTCGCCAGCCTATCCAAAGAAGATGCGCGCAAGCTGATCATGGATCAGATGGAAAAAGAGCTGGAAGGCGAAATCAGCGGACTGATCCGCCACCAACAGAAGGAAATCTACGAGCGGGCCAGAGCAGAGGCCCGCGATATCGTCTGCACAGCCATTGAGCGCTACGCCGGCGAACACGTCAGCAACATCACCGTCACACAGGTTGCCCTGCCCTCTGAAGACATGAAAGGCCGCCTGATCGGCAAGGAAGGCCGCAACTTTAAGTCGTTCGAGACGGAATCGGGCGTCAACCTGATCATTGATGAAACTCCCGGCATCGTACAGCTTTCCAGCTTTGATCCTGTGCGTCGCGAAGTCGCCCGCGTGGCGCTTGAAAAGCTCATGCTCGACGGCCGGATTCACCCCGCCAGCATCGAAGAGACGATCAAAAAAACCCGTTCTGAAATTGACGAAATCATCCGGCAGTCCGGTGAAGACGCGCTCTATAAACTCGGCATTTCCGGCGTTGCGCCCGAGCTGGTCAAAGTCCTTGGCCGCCTGAAATACCGGACCAGCTATAAACAGAACGTACTCGATCACTCAATGGAAATGGCTTCATTGATGGGTATGATGGCCGCGGATCTCGGTCTGGACGTTGCACTGGCGAAACGCGTCGGGATATTCCACGACCTGGGCAAAGCGGTTGACCATGAGGTTGAAGGCTCCCACGCCATCATCGGCGCCAACCTGCTGCGCAAATACGGCGAGGTTCCGCTGGTCTACAACGCCGTCGCTGCGCATCACGAAGACGTCGAAAAGAGCAGTGTTTACGCTGTACTGGCCGCCGCCGCCGATGCGATAACCGCCGCCCGTCCCGGCGCGCGCATGGACACCACCGATCTCTACTTCCAGCGTCTCGACAAACTGGAAAAAATCGCCATGTCGTTCAAAGGCGTCGATAAATGCTACGCCATTCAGGCCGGACGAGAACTGCGCGTGATGGTGGAAGGCGCCAAAGTGGACGATGCCCGCGCGATGATTCTTGCCCGCGAAATCGCCAACCGCATCCAGGATGAAGTCAAATATCCCGGGCAGGTCAAGGTGACGGTGATCCGGGAAACCCGGGCTATCGAATACGCCAAATAAGAGGCCGCCTCACCACCAGATGCGGCAGCCGCCTTCCAGCGTGAAGGCGTTTTGAATGTGCCTGATTTCCGGTTTTTCGCCGACCACTTCGATGACATCGAAACGGATATACGGCGGGCGCAGTTTACGTTTCTTCAGGAAATGAATGGCGGCGCGCGACAGTTTGCGTCGCTTGGCGCGATTGACCGCCGTAAACGGCCGTCCAAAATCTTCATTTGCGCGGGTTTTGACTTCGACAAAAATCAGAGTGTCGCCCTGCTGTGCAATCAGGTCGAGCTCATCCGCGCCGATCCGTACATTACGGGCGATAATTTTCAGCCCGGCTCTTTTCAAAAACTGCTCGGCCTGCACTTCACCCCGCCGCCCGGTGCGCAAATGCGGCGCCTCTTTTTTAAACCATTGCAGCAGCCGAATCACAGATTCAACTCCCCTTGGCTCAGCTCAGAAACCGGGCGGAACGTTCTGCGGTGGTGCGGCGAAGGCCCGTGGCGGCGGATGGCGGCGAGATGCTCGGCGGTGCCGTAGCCTTTGTGTTTTGCAAAGCCGTATTGAGGAAACTCCGCATCCAGCCCGAGCATCAGCCGGTCGCGGGTGACTTTGGCGATAATGCTGGCGGCGGCAATTGAAAGGCTCTGGGCATCGCCTTTGACGATGCTTCGCGATTTACAACACAGCCCGCGAACCGGCCGTCCGTCGACCAGCGCCAGATCGGGCTGAGGGCTGATTTGCGCCACGGCATCCGCCATCCCTCTCCAGGTGGCCTGCAGAATGTTAATCTCGTCGATGACGTCCGGGCCGATGACCGCACAACCGATGCGGGCAAAACTGCACGCCTGCAGCTGCTCGAAAAAAACTTCGCGCTGTTTTGCCGTAAGCGCTTTCGAGTCGGTGAGCCCGGTGAAGGCTGCTGCGCCGCCGTTTTCAAGCGGCTCGCGGCTGAAAGCAACCGCGGCCGCCACGACCGGACCGGCCAGCGGCCCGCGCCCGGCTTCATCCACACCGGCAATAAAAAAGAGGCCTGATTGCCAGGCCTCTTTCTCATAACGGAGCATGTCCATCGCAGATTACACACGGCGTTCTTTAATGCGTGCTTTCTTGCCGGAGATGTCGCGCAGATAGAACAGTTTCGCACGGCGGGTCTGACCGCTGCGCACAACTTCGATCTTCGCTACGTTCGGGCTCTGCATCGGGAATACGCGTTCGATGCCTTCGCCGAAAGCTACACGGCGAACGGTGAAGGTTTCCGCAACGCCAGCACCTTCACGGCCGATCACCGTTCCGGTGTACAGCTGAATGCGTTCTTTTGTGCCTTCTTTGATTTTCACATGCACGTTAACGGTATCACCGACATTGAATGCGGGGATTTCTTTTGTGCACTGCTCTTTGCCAATTTTTAAGACTACCGGATTCATAATTGTTCTCTTTCTTCCAATTCCAAAAGCGAGCGTCGAATAATACCCAACTGCGTCTTTCGGTCAAGCGCCATCTCTATTTTCCGCCCCGCAGCCTGAAAGCAGATCCGGGCGGCGTTCCGCAGTCCGCTTTTCAGCCTGCCGGCGGCGCCACTTCGCAATTGCGGCATGGTCGCCGGAAACCAGTTCCTCCGGCACTTTCATGCCGCGGAATTCAGGCGGACGGGTGTACTGGGGATACTCCAGCAGCGGTTCGCTGAACGATTCCTGTTCGGCGGCGCCCTCGCCGCCCAGCACACCGGGAATCAGCCGGACCACGGCGTCGATCACTACAGCCGCCGGCAGCACTCCGTTGGTCAGAACATAGTCGCCGATGGATATTTCTTCATCAATCAGCGCTTCGCGAACGCGCTCATCCACTCCTTCATAGTGGCCGCAGACAAAAATCAGATGCTCCTCGTTTGAAAGCGTCTGCGCCCGCCGCTGCGTAAACGGCTTTCCCTGCGGACACATCAGAATAACGCGGGATCTTTCTGTACGGATTGATTCCACTGCACTGAAGATCGGTTCCGGCTTCATGACCATACCGGGGCCGCCGCCGAACGGGCGGTCGTCGGTGGTACGGTGTTTGTCTTCCGCAAAATCGCGCAGGTTGATGCAGTTAAACGTAACGTGCCCCGCTTTGGCGGCACGCCGCATCATGCTCTGACCGAAAAAGCCGGCGAGCATTTCAGGAAAGATGGTGATTACGTCGATCTGCATAACAAAAAAAAGCGGCCTTTCGGCCGCTTTTGTATCACGGGGTGATTTTTTATTCCACAACTTCGAGCATCGCGCGGCGGCCGTCGCGGGCAGCGATCGCTCCGAGGAGCGTACGCATGGCGCCAACGGTTTTTCCGCTGCGTCCGATTACTTTGCCAACATCTTTTTCATGGCAGCGCAATTCGTAAACAATGCTTTTATCACCTTTGACTTCGGTGATCTTGACGTCGCGGGGATGGTCAACCAGAGCGGCGACCATCTGCTTCACAAGTTTCTTCATGTTTAGGCCCCCTGCGATTCGGAAGCTTTTTGATCAGCTGCGCCGACCGGGACGCCTTGACCGGCTTCAGCCTTTTTCAGGAGGCTGGCGGCGGTGTTGGAAATCTGTGCGCCGGTACCCATCCAGTGTTTGACCCGTTCAACATTGACGCTGAAATTGTCACCTTTTTGCTTGGGATCGTACCAGCCGAGAGCTTCGAGGAAGCGGCCGGTCGTCGCGAAGCGGGAATCGGCTACCACAATGCGATAAAACGGTTTTTTGATGGTGCCCATTCGACGTAAACGTATTTTTGTTGCCATAATTTCTGTAATCTCCAGTCCAGGTTGCGGGCTTTCGTCCGCGGAAAAAGAGGCTACTGTCTATATCATTTGACACCCCTCATCAACCTTTTTTCCGACTTTTTCACCCCGCGGTCCGGTTCTGCAGTTTTTCCACCACCTGCAGATCGGCCTTCGACCAGGCGTATTTGCTGAGTTCAGAAGCTTTTACCCAGGCGTAATCGGCACAATGAATCGGACGGGGACGCCCTGAAATGACCGTTGCGAAATAGACATGCATGGTCATGGTGAAATGACTATAGGCGTGTTTCACCGTCAAAAAGAACTCACCGACTGCCGTGTTAATGCCCAGCTCTTCTTTTAATTCCCGGGCGATGCACTCCTGAATTGTCTCTCCGGACTCCTGCTTGCCGCCGGGAAATTCCCACAGTCCGCCGAGCATATCATTCTGCCGGCGCTGGGCGATCAGCACCTCGCCCTTCCGGTTCAAGGTCACGGCCGCGCCGACCGTAATATGAGGGACCTGCGGCTTTTTCTTTAGTACGGGAAACTTCTCCGGTGTACCGGCGGCAAAAGCGGAGCAAACGCTCTGCATCGGGCATTCCGGACATTTTGGATTTTTCGGCAGACAGACCAGCGCGCCGAGCTCCATCATCGCTTCGTTAAATTCACCGGCGAGGCCTTTCACCAGCAGCTCGTCCGCCCGGGTCTGCATCTGTTTTTTACCTTTGGCGTCACGGGTGTCGCCGCCGAAGGCGAAAAGCCGGCTTAAAACGCGAATGACGTTTCCGTCCACGACCGCCGCGTCGGTGTTGAACGCCAGGCTGGCGATCGCCGCCGCCGTGTACGGCCCGATTCCCGGCATCTTTGCCAATTCCGCAACCGCGGCCGGCGGTTTCCCGGCGTATTCACCGGCAATAGTTTTTGCTGCGGCGTGGAGGTTGCGGGCGCGGCTGTAATAGCCGAGCCCTTCCCAGCATTTCAGCACATCGCTTTGCGGCGCGGCGGCGAGCGCCTTCCACGACGGAAACGTTTTCATCCAGCGGCGGTAGTAATCGATCACCGTGTCCACGCGCGTCTGCTGGAGCATGATTTCCGAAACCCAGACGCGGTACGGCGTACGGTTCCGCCGCCACGGCAGGTCGCGCGCATTCGCCGCAAACCACGGTAAAAGGCTGTTCCGGACGGCCTGCCGGACTTCCGGGAGCCTGTCTGTTTTCATGGGTTGTGATTTGACTGCCTGCATGGTTGGACTAGAATCCCTGCAAACATTGGGAGTTGCAACCATGATTACCAAGAGAATGTCAGCAGCTCCCGACACAGACGAATGAGGTTCTATTATGTGTAAAAAACTGGTTCTGCTGACCGTTGTGCTGCTGGCCTCCCTGACCACCGTACAGGCCGCATGGAAAAGCAACATCACCATGCTGGTGGTGCCGGAAGAGAAAATCCCGCTCCAGATTGCACAGGATCTTTCCCGGCGCTATCCCGTTCTGCTGGTGAGCTACCGGCTGGCGCGCGGCGAAGCAAAACTCCACGCCTGGAACGGCGATACCTGGATTCCGGTATCGGCAGAAGATTACGCCAACGGCACCTTTTTCGCCAACCGCCCAAGCCACGCCATCATCGTGGAAAACGAACGGGTTCACGTGCCGCTCGCACTGACGCCGAACAGTACCTGGTGTACCACCGCCAGCCGGCTGACCACCACCGACCCTCGCATCCTGCTCCACCTGTTTGGACGTTACTTTAATTTCCCCTTCCGCTACTGGGATCAGTTTGCCCAGCGCTACAGCTACACCATCGAAGAGATCAACCCGACACTGGAAAACGTGTACTGGTGGAACCGTTACAGCCGCACAAAAGATAAAAACAGCGCACGCCTCGCTTTGGCCGCAGATATGAATAAATGGACCCCTATCGCTCTGCTGCCGCCGCCGCGCATCGAACCGGTAACACTCGAAAAAGAACCTGTCATTCCCGAAGTTGAAAAACCCGCGACAGAACCGGTCGACGGAGCCGTTGATATCACAGTCAGCGCACCTGAACCGAAGGTTGAAAAAAAGCCGGATACTAAACCGGTCATCAAACCGGAAATGCCGGCATCCAAGCCGTTCCCTTCACTCAAACCGGAACCGGTCATTAAACCGGCTGCGGCAGCCGAAAAAGCTCCGGCCGGTGAACCGGAACCGGTTATTGAATCTGTCCCCGCGATTGAACCGGCGCCGGCACCTTTAGTGGAAGCCCCTGCAACCGCCCCGGCGGCTGAAATTGAAAAGACAGTCAACGCGGAAGTCCCCGCGCCGGCACCGCTCGTAACTGAAGTCGATCCGTTTGCAGCAGATGAAGTTCCTGCGGCCGAAATTGTTGTTCCGCAGCCCCCGAAAAAACCCTGGTGGAAATTTTAATGCATAAATTATTCATTCTGCTGACCGCTCTCATTCTGGCCGGATGCACCACATCGCCTGCGCCGTTTGAATTTCCCGTTTCCCCGCGCCTGGCGACTTCGTATACAAACGGTGAAACCATTATGACCTGGAAAGCGCTCAGCAACCAGACCTACACCGTCTACTACACAGACGCCCCCCTCGGCAAACTGGCAGACTGGAAACCTCTGCCTCAGGCAAACAAACTGAGCGGCAGCGGGAAACAGATTTCTGTTACAGACAAAACGGGGGCCGATGTGCCGCGACGTTATCTGCTGCTGACCGGCGACCAGAAACCGTATTAATAACTACGAGGGTGATGCTTCCGGCTTATCCGCCTCTGCATTAATCAGCAGAAACTCCAGCTGACGGATTTTTTCCACTGTACCGAGCACCAGCAGTTCATCGCCGGCATACAGATGTTCCGCCGGACCCGGCGTTACAATCCGCTTTCCGGCCCGGCGAATGGCTGCGATCTGGACTCCTGTCTGACGCGCAATATTCCACTCCGCCAGTGTGCGATCAGCAAAGCTGACAGCCTCCGGAACCGTCAGAGTATCCAGCCGGATTTCATCCAGCCGTTCAGACTCCGCCATACAGGTACTGTTAAGAAATGCGCGGGCTGCCGGAATCTGCGACGGCTCGCCGAGAAGAAGAAGCACATCCTGAGGAAAAACAGTAAACCCCGACCCCGGGGCATCAATGACCATTCCCTGCCGTTCGACTCCAAGAACCGAACATTTGAACCGGTTCGGCAGATCAAGCTGAGCAAGCGAACGCCCCCGGCAAAGAGAAGATTGCGGAATCGAAACCTCTTCGATGTTCAGATCCCAGTCGCTGTCATGCCGTAAAATCAGCGCTGCGGGAACTTGCTGCCCGGCCGCGGCATGGCGCTGCAGCCGGTTTTCCGCTACGCTGTGAAGATGCGCCATCGGCTTCCAGAGCAGGGCCCCGCTGAGAACAATGACCGACGCTATTCCGATAAACGTCCAGAATCCGCTGAGCGCAAACGGCAGCAGAAGCCACAGCCAGGCGGAAAGCAAAAGCAGCGAAACAGTCCGCAAAGCCTGCTCAATCGTGTGGGCCGCAGCGCGTGTTTCCCGGCGGGTATATCGCCGGGCCGCCACTTCCGAATGAAGCATCGTCAGCACCTCTATGTTGCGCCAGACGGCAATCAGCACAATCAAAACAATCAGCCCGAACGGCCCCCAGAAAACCAGGTTAAACACCCACCGCATCCAGTTCTGTCCGGATGCAACCCCGTCAAACATCGCATGCAGTTTCGGCGAAAAAACCATCAGCCCCGTGACGAACAGCATTTCAACTGCAATCCGCAGAAGACATTTACGGGAGATCTTCCAGACCATATCCGACGACCGCCGGGCCGCCAGCCGGTTGAGCCCGTTCTGATAGGCGGCCAGCGCCTGAGAAAACCAGCGGGGCTGACAGGCGACCAGACCGTCCGCCAGCCGACTGCTCACAGGCAGCAGCACCGACGACGCCATCGTGGAAAGAATAGACACCCCGACAATTACAGCCCCGAACGTTTCCGGCAGCCGCCCGGCGCCAACACCGATCTGAGCGACCAGAAATGAAAATTCGCCGATCGGAATCAGCACCAGCCCCGTCGTCACCGCATCGCGCAGATTACGCCCCGCCGCCAGCTGACCGACGGTGCAAATCGCCGAACGTCCGAATACCGCCAGAGCGGTAAACAGCAGCACCAGCGGCCAGGCCGTAAAAATATGCCGTATGTCAATCAACATGCCGATCGACACAAAAAACACCGCTCCGAAAAGATCGCTCAGTCCGGAAAAAGCCTTTTCAATCTGCGGCCTGTCCGGCGTTCCGGCCACCGCCATCCCCAGCACGAAGGCTCCGAGCGCCAATGAATACCCGGCACTCCGGGCGGCAACCGCCGCGCCGACCAGAATCGCGGCAAGAATCACATTGCGCAGTTCTGGCCGGACGGATTGCTGCAGCAGATGCAGAATACGGGGAATGAACAGCAAAGCCAGAATTGCAAGCAGTACAACAAAAGAGGCGAATGCACCCAGCTGCTGCAGCACCGGCAACGACACATCCGGACCGTCATGCAGCTGGGAGCTGAGCAGGCTGAGCAGAATGATGACGTTAAAATCCTCCAGCAGAGTCTGGAACATGGCCGCCTGCCCGGTCGCCCGGTGAAACCGGCCCGATTCATGCAGCAGCCGGCCGATAATGACCGAGCTGGAAGTGATAAACATTCCCGCCAGCAGCAGTCCGCCGACCTTGCCCAGCCCGAGCATATGCCCGATTCCCCGGCAAAGGGTAAACAGTAACGCCGTGCTGACAGCCGTCGCGGTCAGCGATGCGATCCCGCTGTTCCGGATCTGTCTAATTCCAAGATTCTGGCCGATCGAAAACATCAGAAAAATCAGGCCGACCTGCGAAAGCAGACGCAGACTCTCCGAATCAGAAACCAGCGTGACAACCCCGGCGGGGCCGAGCAGCACCCCGGCCAGCAGATAGCCGGATACGACCGACAGCCGGATGCGCTGGCACAGCCAGCCCGCGATGCCGGCCACAGCAAGAACAACCGCTAAATCCTGGAGGAATTTTAACTCATGCATAATTGAATTCCTGATATATCTGGAACCGTTGGCGCCCCGTGTGGTAAACAGCTCCGCAAAATATACAAACGGACATTCCTTCTTAAAAGGTTATTTCATGCGCCTGAAAAAAACTGCCCTATTGTTAATCGCCGGCTTACTGACTGTTTGTACTGCGATACCCGCCTTTGCCGGCGTTCGCACCGTCACCTCGCGCGGAAAAAACTATGTCACCCTGCCCAACCTCGCATCCTACTACGGAATGACCATCTCCCAGCCGTCCGGCAAACGGATCCGCCTGCAGAACAAATTCAACCGGATCGAATTTGAAACCGACGAGCGCAGCGTCTGGATCAATGGAACCCTTGTCGCGCTCAGCGAACCGGTCCGCAAAGTCGGCTGGTCGTGGGCCATTGATACAGTCGACTTCGACAAAACCATTGAACCGGTGGCGCGTCCCTCAGAATTCCTCAAAGGCGCCGGAACCCGCACCGTCGTTCTCGACCCCGGGCACGGCGGCGACGACAAAGGCACCAGCAGCCCGCG
>DAONGM010000004.1:0-15357 GCA_035404105.1 Pontiellaceae bacterium | reverse complement strand
CTCAGCTACCGCATCCAGCAGAACCTCATCCGCGCCACCGGACAGGAAGATCGCGGCGTCAAACGCGCCCGCTTTGAAGTTTTGCGCGATGCGCCCTGCCCCGCCACGCTCGTTGAAATCGCCTTTATGAGCAACCCGAAAGACGAAGCCATCGTCATGGATCCGGCCGGACGCGACCGGATCGCCCGCGGCATCGCCGACGGCATCGTCGCCTACCTGACTGACGCCCGCCGCTCCAAAACCAAATAAAACCTACAACACCGCCGTGCGGACCGACTCGCCGATCAGCACCAGCGTCGCCGAAACCGCCGCGCCGGGATGCAGCTTCTCGACCGCTTCTTTGTACGCCGCCAGCTGCGGCGCATAAACGTTCAGCGCATTCTCCGGCAACTCGCCGCTGAATTTATAGTCGAAGATTCGAAACCGGCCCGGGAACTGGGCCAGCAGATCCATCGTTCCGTCAAGAATCACATCGCCGCGCTTCAGCACAAACGGATACTCCGCCAGCAGCGCCGCCGCACCCGCCGTCTCCCGGCGCAAGAGTTCGCGCGCCGCTTCGAGCTGCCGGATAAGCCGGTCGGACTCCACCGCGCCGAACTCCCGGCTGAACATCTCAACCAGCGCCGGGATATCGCCATTCCACTTGTTTTTCGCCAGCTCCTCGAGAACTGTATGGCCGAGCGAGCCGAACGCTCTGCGATCTTCGGCCGGCTGCGGGCTCTGGGTTTTGGGTTTTAGGGCTTGAACCAAACTCGTCACCGTTCGGCGCTCGAGACCTTTTGGAATTTGCAAAGGTTGGAATTCAATCTCTTGTCTAAAGCCTAAAGCCTCAGGCCTAACGCCTTCACTTTCAGGAATCTCATCAAACCGCAACCTCCGCAAAAGATCGGGACTCGCGCTTTGCAAAAACGCTTCGCTTAACTTCAGCCAGCCCTTCGGCTCTTGCGTGCCGGCGCCGGAGAGGACGACCAGGTCGCGGGCGCGGGTCATCGCCACATAAAACACATTCGTCAGCTCCAGCTCGCGCACCGTTTTATCGGCCGCGCGCGCGGCCTCCCAGCCCGGCGACAGCACCTCTTCGCCCGCGAGGCCGGACAGCTTCATCTCCAGGCGGCCTTCCGGCGAAAACATCGCGAAGCCCGGCTCGCTGTTTTCTCCGAAGCTGATATCGGGAACAAAGCAGACGCGCTGCGTCAGCCCTTTCGCGCCGTGCACCGTCATCAGCGTCACCGCATTCTGCTCCGGATCGGGCAGCAGCGCTTCGGCGGCACCGCTGCGCGGCGGCGTTTGGATATATTTTTCAAACCGCCGCACCACATCCGGCAGCAGCACCTGCCCGCCGCGCTCGGCGGCGCGGATCCAGTCGAGCGCCTTTTTAAAATTCGCCAGCCGCTGCCCGCCGCCCGGCAGACCGGCCAGCTGCGCGTCGAAGGCGGTTTCGCGGACGATGTCGCGGATCAGTTGCGACGCCAGCTTTTGCCCGCTCAGCGCGCGGTAGCGCAGCAGCCGCTCCGCCGCCTCGGAACCGCTCTCGAAAAACTGCCGGCGCAGAATTTCGTGATCGAACGTTTCGCCGTCCCAGCCGAGCCGGACAATGGTTTCGTCCGGCACATTGGCAAACGGCGAGCGCAGGAATCCGACCAGCGCCAGATCATTCGCCGGCTCGCAAAGCGTTTGCAGAAACAGAAGCAGGTCGCGCACTTCCTGCTGCTCGAACAGCGCGCGGCCTTTGCCGCCGCTGGTGTACGGAATGCCCGCGTCGCGCAACGCCTTTTCCAGCACCGACTGATGCGTCGAGCGCTTCAGCAGAATCAGAATGTCGCCGTAACGGAACGGCTCGCCTTCGGCAAACGTCCGGCCGTTATGTCCGAACTTCGGGCGCCATTCCGCGCCGCCGTCCACCAGCAGCCGGATGCGCCGCGCGACCGCCGCCATTTCATGCTCGGTCGTACTCTCGTCGCCGTCCTGCATCAGAAACTCGACGCACGGTTTTTCGCCGGACTGAACACCTTGCGGTTCCAGCGCGTCGTACCGTTCGTAAATTCCGCTGAACAGCGCGTTGACCGCGCTAATGACCCGGTCATTGCTGCGGAAGCTTGTTTTCAAATCAATCCGCCGGACGCCGCCGCGCGCGGTCATTGCCGCTTCGAGATCCGGCATCACCTGCGGATCGGCGCTGCGCCAGGCATAGATGGACTGCTTGCGGTCGCCGCAGACCACCAGACGGGCTTCTTTTCCCCAGAGCGCTTCGATCACTTCGCACTGCACCCGCGAGGTATCCTGCACTTCGTCCACGATGATCCAGTCGAAGCGTCCGGAAAAATCGCCGCGCCGGAGCAGATCGCGCGCCAGCAGAAGCTGGTCGCCGAAATCGACCGCGTCGCGCGATCGCTTCGCGGCGTCAAAGCCGCGCGCGCAGGCCGACAGGCACCGTGCAAACGCGCGGAACTTTCCGGCGTTTTGTTCGTAGAAATACTCGGTCAGAAACCGTTCTTTGATTTCCGCCAGCTCATCGGAAAGGTGCTTCACCTTTTTGGCCTGACCGAATTTCGGAATCGCCGCGATCCGCGCCGGATTCGGAAAGTCGGCGAGCGCTGCTTTCAGCGCGTCCAGCGCATCGGCGGCGGTTTTCGGCAGATCAAACGTTTCGAGTTCGGCGCAGATGCGTTCAAAGCTCTGCTTGCGGACGGTGCGTTCCGGCACCGGAAGCATCGCCTCGGCGTTACACAGATCAAGTCCGCGACCGGCGGCCTTTTCGAGCAGGGCGCGGACGGTATTGATCAGGCTGTACGAATTATCCGGCGCACCGAGAATTGCAACGCCGGCGCAGAATTCGCGGAAGTCCGCATCCGTCTCCAGCGATTTAAAAATTTCGGCTTTCAGCACCTCGTCGAGCAGCGCGTCGCGCTCTTCGTCGTCGAGCGTTTTGAACGCCGGAGAAAGTCCGAGCTCCAGCGCGTGTTCGCGGAGCAGTCCGGCGCAGAACGCGTGAATGGTTGAAATGTACGCGGCGGGCAGCGAACGCAAAACCCGCCGCGCGCGGTCGGCCAGCTCATCGTCGCTTCCGAGCGCGGACTTCTCTACGGAGAGCATCTTGCCTGAAACACGGCTGCGCAGTTCGGCGGCGGCGTTGTCGGTGAAGGTCATCAGCAGAATTTTTTCGGGCGCGACCGGCGGGCGGCCCGGCGGGAGCTGCTCATGATTTCGGCCCAGCACCAGCGCGGAATAGAGCTCGGTGACCTGCCAGGTCTTGCCCGTTCCCGCCGATGCATTGAAAATCATATTCATGACCGCGAAGTATGCGGAGAAAGCCGGCCGATTGGAATGTCGGAATCGCGGAATATTGGCAGCCCGGCACCGCCCGGCCGGACTAACCATTGACAATCACCGGCGGCTTGCGCATCCTGCCGAATCCTTCACATAACCGACGAGGCCTTACATGAGAAACCCGCACGACGTGAACAGCCGCAAAACGTTCAAAGCACTCAGCGCCGGCACGGCACTGCTGACCCTGCCGCTGCTGCTGCCGGCCGACGAGCCGGTCCGCCCGCCCAACATTATCTACATTCTGGCGGACGACCTGGGCTACGGCGACCTGAGCTGCTACGGGCAGAAAAAATTTTCCACGCCGCAGATCGACCGGCTGGCCCAAGACGGCCTGCGCTTTACGCAGTTCTATGCCGGCAGCGCCGTCTGCGCTCCGTCGCGCTGCTCGCTGATGACGGGCCTGCATACCGGCCACGCGCCGGTCCGCGCCAACCGGGAAGCAAAATCCGAAGGCCAGGAGCCGATGCCCGAGGGCACAGTGACGCTGCCGGCGCTGCTGCGGCAGGCCGGCTATGTCAGCGGCATGTTCGGCAAGTGGGGCCTGGGCGCACCGGGCTCCTCCAGCGACCCGATGGTCTACTTCGACGAGTTTTTCGGCTACAACTGTCAGCGGCAGGCCCACTCCTATTACCCGGATCATCTGTGGCACAACCGCGAAACAGTTCCGCTCGACAAAAAGACCTATTCGCACGACCTGATTCTCAAGGCTTCGTTCGATTTCATCCGGGCCCACCGGAACGAACCCTTCTTCTGCTACCTGGCGGTCACCATTCCCCACGCCGCCATGCAGGCGCCCCCCGCATTGCATGAGAAATACCGCAAGCTGTTCCCGCAGTTTGAAAACCTGATCGGCAAATACGATGGCGCGCAGGTTCAGAATCCCGTCGCCGCCCTCCCCGCCATGATCGAACATCTGGATACCGGCGTCGGACAGCTGATGGATCTGCTGAACGAACTCGGCATCGACCGGAACACGCTGATCATCTTCACCAGCGACAACGGCCCGCACAAAGAAGGCGGCAACAATCCGGCGTTCTGGAACAGCAGCGGATCGCTGCGGGGCGGCAAGGCCGACCTCTACGAAGGCGGCCTGCGCGAGCCGTTCATCGCGCGCTGGCCCGGCGTTATCGCACCGGGAACGGTGTCGGACGTTCCGGCGGCGGCCTGGGATATTCTGCCGACGCTGTGCGAACTCGCCCGGACGGCTCCGCCGGCGGACATCGACGGCATCTCCCTCGTGCCGGCGCTGAAAGGACAGCCGCAGCCCGCGCACGATTACCTCTACTGGGAACTTGAGCAGCAGGGCGGCCAGCAGGCGCTCCGCAAAGGCAACTGGAAAGCGGTGCGCCGGAACATCCTTAAAAACCCGCAGGCGGCGATCGAACTCTACGACCTGTCAAAAGACCCGGCAGAGAGCACCAACGTCGCGGCCCTTCATCCGGAAATCGTCCAAACCCTGACCACCCTACTGCAACAGGCCCGGACCGAATCGAAAACCTTTCCGCTGTTCCCCGCGCCGAAACCCTGACCGCCGGGCCGCGGGCGACTGGAATACCGGCTGAAGAGTTGACAGCTCCGCGCCGCGTTTTCACACTCGCCGGAACTCAACTTACTGACCGCCTTCGGCTTCGGCGTACTCGGCACCTTCTGGTTTGCCTGGCGAGGATCATCTGTCGCATCTGAAAAACAGCTTGAGAAAGGTGTCCACTGATCTTCACTAATCAGCACTAATGTGTTTCGCACCTCTAAAATCAGTGTCGATTAGTGAAAATTAGTGGTTAACATATCAGCATGAAATTCGACCTGCTGATTAAAAATGGAACGGTGCTGAATGGAACCGGCGCGGAAGCGATTCATGCCGACATCGGAATTTGCGGCGAGCGGATCGTCGAGATCGGCGACCTCTCAAAAGCCGAAGCGCAGCAAACCATCGACGCCACCGGCCAAATCGTCTGCCCCGGTTTTATTGATGTTCATTCCCACTCGGACGCCTATCTGCTGATTGAACCGCGCGCTTCGAGCAAAGTATTTCAGGGCGTCACGACGGAAATATGCGGCAACTGCGGCGCTTCGGTCGCGCCGCGCCTCGGCGACGCGAAGCTGCCGTCCGACTGGCAGGATAAGACGTTCCCCGGAATGTGGCGCACCGTCGCCGAATACCGCCGCCTTTTCGAACAGGTAAAGCCCGCCGTGAACGAGGCGCTGCTGATCGGCCACAACACGCTGCACCGCGGCATCAGCGGCTATGAGCCGCGCGGCGCGACGCCCGACGAACTGAAGGAAATGTGCCGCGCGCTGGAACAGGCGCTCGACGAAGGCGGATGCGGCCTGAGCACCGGACTGATTTATCCGCCCGCCTCGGCCGTGCCGTCCGACGAAATCATCGCGCTGGCAAAGGTCTGCGCCGGGCGCAATAAAATCTACACCTCGCACATGCGCAGCGAGGGCCGGCAATTGCTGGAGGCGATTGACGAAGCGCTGATGATCGGCCGGACGTCCGGTGCGCGGGTGCAGATTTCGCATCTGAAGACCTCGGGCAAAGACAACTGGCATAAGCTCGACGCCGCGCTGGCGAAAATTGAAGCGGCCCGCACCGAAGGCATTGAAGTCGCCGCCGACCGCTATCCGTACACCGCCTCCTGCACCGATCTGGATATTACGCTGCCGGGCTGGGCGCTCTACGACGGCAAGGCCGCCGTGCTGGCGCGGCTGGCGGACGCCGATACGCGCAAAAAAATCCGCGCCGAAATTCTCGAAGGGCGCGGCGAGTTCGGCTTCGGCATCATCATGATCGGTTCGACCGAGCATCCCGACCTTCAGCGGTTTAAAGGCCTGTATCTGCCCGACGCGGCCAAGGAGCTGAACATGGAGCCGGTGGATGCGCTGCTCCATATTGTGGAAAAAGATGAACTGCGCACCGGCGGGATTTTCTTCGGCATGAGCGAGGAGAATATGTGGAAGATTCTGGCGCAGCCGTGGGTGATGATCGGCTGCGACGCGTCGATCCGCGCGCCGGACGGCATTCTGAGCAAAGACCATCCGCATCCGCGCGCCTACGGCAGTTTCACCAAAGTGCTGCGCGCCGCGCTGGACGGCCGGGCCGCGCCGCTGCCGGAAACGATCCGTAAGATGACGTCGCTGCCCGCCGAACACTTCCGGCTGAACGGCCGCGGCGTGCTGAAGAAAGGCAACTTCGCCGACGTGGCTGTTTTCGATCCGCAGACCATTGAGGAAAAGAGCACCTACGCCAACCCGCATCAGCTTTCCGCAGGCATCGCGGCGCTGGTCGTCAACGGAACGCTGACGATCAAGGACGGGAATCTGACCGGCGAGCGAAGCGGAAAATTTTTAGACTGATCATTACAAGGCAGGCAGGATGCCTGCGGTACGTATCGCAGGCATCCTGCCTGCCTTTAGTTATGAATGGAAAAATCCAGAGTTTTCCGTTTTCAGCAGACAATAACGCGCGGGTTCTGATTCTCGGTTCGATGCCGGGAGCAGAATCACTGCGACAGCAGCAGTATTACGCGCATCCGCGCAATCTGTTTTGGGACATCATGGGCGATCTGTTCGGCGCGGGCCGCGAGCTTCCGTACGAAGAGCGTCTGGCGGTTCTGAGGGAAAACGGCGTCGCTCTCTGGGACGTTGCGCACAGCTGCCGCCGTAACGGAAGTCTCGATTCCAATATGACCGATGTGGCGGCGAATGATTTTCAAAGGCTGTTCGCGACAGCGCCGCAGATTCATACGGTCTTTTTTAACGGGCAGACTGCCGCCGCGCTGTTCCGCAGACTGGTTCGGCCCGATCTAAACCACGAGCTGCAACTGGTTGTCCTGCCTTCAACCAGTCCGGCAAATGCGTCGGTTCCCGCCGGAAAGAAAAAAGCGGCCTGGAGCAAAGTCCGGACCGCTTTAAAATAACCCACCCCGGCCTTCGCCCACCTCTCCCGTGGAGGGGATTTTCACAAACCCATCAAGCGGAGGTAGGCGTCCCAAAGACGAAAACCGCCGAGCAGCCAGGAGAAGGCGGCGAGAGAGATGTACGGACCATACGGAATCTGGCTCTGAATTCCTTTGCGGTGCAGCGCGATGAGGCTGATGCCGGCGATGGAACCAATGAACGCTGAAAAGAAAATGATGTAGATGACGGCTTCCCAGCCGAAGAGCGCGCCGAGTGCGCCCATCAGTTTGACGTCGCCAAAACCCATCGCTTCCTGCTTGAGCGCGGCGGTGCCGAGTTCGCGCACAATCCAGAGCAGGCCGAAGCCGGCGGCCAGACCGATCAGTGAATCTTTAAGCCCGCCCGCCCAGGTGATCTCGCCCTGCAACGGCGGAAAAAGCGTGCTGAGAATCGGAAAAAGAATCATACCGCCGATCGTAACGCGGTCAGGGAGCCACATTTCCTGAAGGTCGATAAAGGTTGCAAGCAGCAGACCGAATACGGCAAGCGCGTAGATGGGGGTGAACCAGGTAAAGCCGTAGATGAGCCAGATGGTGAGGAAGAAAAATCCCGTGAGCAGTTCAATGATCGGATAAGCGATCGAAATGGGTAGACTGCAATGGCGGCATTTGGCTTTGAGTAAGAACCAGCTCAGCACCGGAATATTGTCGTACCATTTGATGCGGTTGTTGCAGTTCGGACAGGCTGACGGCGGCCAGGCAACGGATTTCTCTTTCGGGATACGGCAGATGCAGACATTCAGAAAACTTCCCAGACAGAGGCCGGCGATAAAAACCACCGCCATCCAGTAGATCGTCCAGAATTCTGTCATGGGTATACCGCCTTTTCTAATGCTTTACGCATTGCTGCAACATCGGGTTCAATTCCGGTCCAGATATTAAACGCCTTTGCGCCCTGATGCAACAGCATGCCCAAACCATTGGCTATCTGCGCGCCGGCAGCTTTGGCGGTGCTGAGAAAAGCGGTTTCAGGATACATGTAAATTAAGTCGAAGGCGCGCTGTCCTTCACGGAACGCTTCTTCCGGCAAAAGCGACGGGTCGGTTTTTTTCATGCCGACCGGCGAAGCCTGAATCACCAGATCCGCTTCGCGGCAGAGTTCAATCTGCGTGATTTTTTCCAGACACTGGAAAATGCCGACCTGCGGAGCCAGCTGTTCTATTTCCGCGGAAAGATTTTCAACACGACCGGCATCGACATCCGCAAGGGTGATCGACTGCGCTCCGTCGAGTGCCGCCATCAGCGCAGCAGCACGTCCTGCCCCGCCGCAGCCGAGGACAAAGACAGCATCGCCTTCAAGGGTTTTGCCAAAGGCTTCTTCAAGCGCTTTGAGAAAACCGTAGCCGTCGGTGTTGTGACCGACCAGTCCGCCCGCTGTAAATTCAACTGTATTGACGGCGCCAAGAATGCGGGCGCTGTCTGCCAGATTTTTGAGTCCCTTGAACGCGACCTCTTTCAGCGGAATCGTCAGATTCACTCCGGCGTAGCCTTCGGCGGGCAGCTGCGCAAGGCGGGCCATCAGCCCGCCGGGCGGAACGTCGAGTTTTCCGTATTCATATTGGCCATCGAGCCCGAGCGCCTTGATGGAGGCGTTGTGCATAACGGGCGACAGCGTGTGGCTGATCGGATGTCCAAGGACTGCCAGTTTTTTCATTTCTGTTTTTTCCCTGCGATACGGTTCAGTCCGGCAATGACGGCGCGAACGGCGGCCTGGTCGATGTTGGAGTCGGAGCCGACACCGAAGACGATGCCGTTGCCTTCCAGTTTCAGCGGAACGTAGGCCATCGCCTGTGCATCCGCGCCTTTGCCGACGGCCTGTTCGTGATAGTCGGCGACGCTGAAGTCGATGCCGACGATGCTGCGCACCGCGTGCACGAAGGCGGAGATCGGGCCGTTGCCGTCAGCGACAGCGGTTTTTTCGACACCGCTGACGTCTATGCGGACCTCGCCGTGAATGAAGGTCGGGTCTTTGTCGTCAGGACGCGGCCAGTAACCGATCAGTTTGAACGGGCCGGCAGGATTGACAAATTTTTCGCGGAAGACGGTATGAACTTCTTCCGATGAAATTTCGCGGCCGACCGCTTCACTGTAGAGCTGCACTTCCTCGCGCAGTTCAGGCTGCATGGCCTTAGGCACCTGGATGCCGTAGTCCTGCTCCAGCACCCAGGCGATGCCGCCTTTGCCGGACTGCGAGTTAATGCGGATCAGTTTTTCGAAGTTTCGGCCCAGATCGGCCGGATCAACGTGCAGGTACGGCACTTTCCATTTCATGCCGAATATTTTTCCCGCCTCGCTCAGGCGATGCATCCCTTTGTTGATGGCGTCCTGATGCGAACCGGAGAAGGCCGTGAAGGCATACTCGCCGGCGTACGGCTGGCGGTAATAAACCGGCATGCCGGTCAGCCGCTCGACGGTGGCGGCAATTTCGCTCAGGCTGGAAAAGTTCAGTCCGGTTTCAATGCCGCGCGAAAACAGATTGTTGGCAACCGTGACCAGGTCGACATTGCCGGTACGCTCACCGTGTCCGAACAGGGTGCCTTCAACGCGGTCGCCGCCGGCCATCAGCGCCAGCTCGGTGGCCGCAACGGCCATGCCCTGATCGTTGTGTGCATGCAGCGATATCTTAACGCTGTCGCGGTGCGGGAAGTGTCTGATGAACCATTCGATCATGTCGGCATAATGGTTGGGCGGCCGCCGTTCGACGGTGGCCGGCAGGTTCAGAATCAACGGCTTTTCAGGAGTCGCTCTGCCCCAGGCGTCGTAAACGGCTTTGCACAGTTCCAGACAGAACGGCATGTCGGTATCGGTAAATTCTTCGGGTGAGAATTCGTAGCGGATGTCGCTTTCCGGCATGGTGTCGGCCAGCGCACGGATGCGGCGGGTGGCTTCCACCGCCGCCTTCATGGTGCCTTTCTGATCCGTGCCGAAAACCTGTTTCATGTGCAGCTCCGACGTTGCGATGTAGGCATGCACAATTCCTTTTTTGACGCCTTTGAAGGCCTCAAAGGTGCGGTCGATCAGATGCGAACGGCACTGCGTCAGTCCCATGATGAACACATCGTCCGGAATATGGTTTCCTTCGATCAGGCAGCGGAAAAAGTCGAAGTCATCCTGACTGGCGGACGGGAATCCCGCTTCGATTTCTTTGAAGCCGATACGGCACAGCATCTGAAAGTATTCCAGCTTCTGATCGGGGTCCATCGGATTGGGCAGCGCCTGATTGCCGTCGCGCAGGTCAACAGAGCACCAGGACGGGCTGACAGCCAGTGTCCGTGAGGGCCATTGACGATCCGGCATTTCAAACGGCGGGGGGGCCTTGTATTTCGGTGTTTTCATTGCTCTTTCCTTTACTGTTTTTTCTCTCTTAAACCCACTATGAAAATAAAAAAACCTCTCCGGGCTGCGGAGAGGTTCGGCAAAATCATTGTTGGAGGGTCAGATCAACAAGCGCAGAACTCCCGCAGGGTTTCCCCGGCGAGCAGAAGGAGTTCAAGGCTGTTGAATTTATGTCTCATTGCGGAAAGGATGGTAAATGCACGCTGCGGATTTTGTCAACCCTCATCCCTGCTTGCTGATCAGCAGATGGGGATAGAGCTTCTGAACGAAGTCGATAACGTCCTGTTTATAGGCATCCGACTTCGCATCGCCCCGGTCGCCGGCAATCGCAATATAGGCCCATTTATTGGCGACGCTGTTCACAACACGGTCCCAGGCCAGCCAGAGCATACGGGCATAATGGCTGGGAGTTTCACGGTTCTGACCGACAAACCAGTAGGCGTAATAGCCGTTATAGGTTTTACGTTCGCCATTGGCATCGCGGTAATTGCGAACCGTTTCCAGAACAGCCACCCTGAGCGGCGCCCGACCTTCCAACGGCACCTCAATGATCTGCGGCATAATCACATTCCAGAAGTGCTGGTTGATGATCGTGCTGCCCTGCCCGACCAGACAGCGTTCCGGACGGTGAATACTGTCACGCTCGCGGCCGGAAAGCACGATGGAGACAAAAACGTCTTTGGCGGTCGCGTTGGTATAAATAGATTTAATGAACTCGGTGTCTTTCGGCAGTGCATCGTATTCAGCCAGACTCATGGTAAAGAGCTTTTTACCCGTTTTCGGATCAATGTTCGGCAGTTCCAGTTCACTGACGCGGTACTGCTGCGGATTTTCGGGATCGTGGGAATAGCGCAACTGGTCACCCGCCCACCCTCCATCAAGTGTGGCAGGCAGCTCCAGGCGAATCCCGGCCTGATCGCTCAGCGCAACGTCGACAGTAAACGCCAAAGCCAGTGCTGTAATAATCATCAAGCCGATGAGTATCAGGTGCGGTGTAACAGGACGGATTTCCATTTTTTCATTACCTCACTGAATTCAAGATTCAACACGCCGCCGATAACGACCATCATGGTGATGGCGGCTGTAAAAAGGATATAGCCGGAGTAGTCATGATAAATGCCAAGCGCCAGCTTTCCGCCGAAGGCTTCGGCCACAATTGCCACGGTAACAATACGTGCGATGTTGCCGATAACGGCCAGAGGAATAGAGGCCATGAAAAGAATCCATTTGCGAAGAGTTGTGCGCTGAGTGAAGTAGGCGTAAACGGCCGTCAGCGCCGTCATCGCGAGCAGTGATCGCAGACCGCTGCACGGGTCGGCCACATCAAATTCAAAACCGCCGGCGACATTTGAATAAATGGCCGTTCCGGAACGAATGGCTCCGATTCCGATGCCGTTCAGCATATCCGTAGCCAGTCTGGTTGAGAAAATACGCAGGGGAAAAGCCATGACGTCCATGAAGTTCAACGGGATACAGAACACCAGATAGGCACAGGGAAAAAGCAGCTTTTTCGCCAGCTCCCAGCCGAACAGATAAAACGGAATTCCCCAGATCAGCAGAACAAGACTCGCCAGCGAAAAGTGGGTCTGCTGCATTTTGGCGCCAAGCCAGTGCAAAACCAGAGCGAAAATGACCACACCCAATCCGCGTGAATCGGTGTACTTTTCGACAGAAAAGATTTCTTTCCGCTTATACCAGATTACACCCAGGCTGATGAAGGGAATGAAATACCCGTGAGAATAGTCCGCTCCGAAAGAAATCGTGTCCTGCCAGCGGGAAAACATCCACAGGAATGCAGAGCGGCTGCCGACGTTCACTACCGTGTTTCCCAGCATGTGAAACATCATGAAGACCAGGCCGACGATTACCGAAACCAGCCCGATCTGCACCAGTTCCGGTTTACTCAGAGCCCCGAGCCGCCAGCGTTCGCTCCAGATTTTAATAGATGACTGATTTTGCATAACATCTCTCAATGGGTGAAAAATTATATCACACGGCGGCCAGAATCACAGATTTTTATAGTCCCTGCCCTTAAACACCCGGATTGACATCCATTCAGGAAAAACCGCAACCGCCCGGAAACTCCCCGGCACCGGGACAGAAGCCGGTTCTTCAGAATAATACAATCCCGACACATCATCCTGAACGGCCCCTGCAAACGGCTGTTTCGAAAAAACGACCGTCTTACGGTCCGGCGTCCCGGATCCGGCAGCATCAGCAATCCGGTATTCATTCCCGCCAAAAAGACGGTTAAGCATCCGGGTCTGCCGTCCCCACTCGTCGGTACCGGCACCGAATTCAAGAATTCCCACACCGTCCCGGACCGGAGAAATAAACCGTGCGGGCAGCAGCAGAATTTCACTCAGTTTATTGATAGGGCTTTTCGGGTCATCACGCATCAGACTGCGGCTGTCTGCATAAAAACGTCCTTTCTGCACATCCTCCGGGCTGCACCGTTCAGCCTTCCCTCGCTGCAACGAAGCCTCCAGCATGAAATATCCGAACATCGGAGTGCTCAGCACGTTAATCGAGCGGTTTTCATTGAACTCAAACCGAGCCTGCCGCATCGCATTCCAGATCAGCTGATTGTGATCTACCGGCCGCTCCGCCGCATCCTTCAACCGGAACATAAACGGAAGCGTTCCCCCCATCGGGTAAAATCCGTCGCCGGTGGGATAAAATCCTCCGGAATGGGCCGCGACAATCTGCGGGCGGCTCAACGCCGGAAGACGCACACCTATAACCAGAGGCAGCAGCGCCGCCGCCATGAGCAGTACGCGCGCCGCCCGGCCGGGCTCCGGCAAAGAAGGCTTTGCCGCCGACATAAAAAGGACGGCATTACACCCGAGCCAGAAATAACGCGGCGTATGCAGCTGGGGAATAAAAAACAGTACGGGCAGAACCAGCGCGCCCAGCCCGGCGGCCTGATATATCCGCTCCTGCCATCCGGAGCCTTTTCTGACAACCGGCGCCGCGAGGTATCCGCAATATACGATAAAAAGCAATCCGGCCGCGCCGAATCCGAAAACCGCGTACCCTGCAATCATCTTGAAATTAAACACCGGATCAGACGATGCCCCTCCGGCGGGACACAGGATCCATCCGGCCGCCAACGCAGAAATTCCGGCCGTCAGCAGTTTCCACTGCTTGGAAAAGTCCGCCTGTTTTCTCAATAGAGACTTTTTTTCTCTGATTGCGCTGATCAGCCCTTCGACTTCAGACCGCGGCGTGATCAGCCAAATCAGCAACGGCAGCAAAAGCACTGCGTCGGCACGCGAACCGGCGGACAGAGCAAAAAAGATCGCCGCCATCCAGCCCCCGCGCTTTCCGGCCTGAAAGACAAAGATTGCACTCAGAAGAAGAAACGCAGACGACAGAACTGAGCTGTTCACATAAAAGGTGTTCAACAGGACAGCCGGAGCAGAAAGAAAACACAGCAGCGCCAACGGATGAAGTGTCCTGCGAAACCGCACAGTAAAGAGTGTCAGCGCGGCCCAGAAGAACAGCGCCAAAACGATGTTTGTTGCGGCGACCGGATCAACGCCTTCCGGAAGCAGCTTTAAAATCCCGGCGCAAACCCGGTACAGAACGTAGGTTTTATCGTACTGATAGTACGCAGACGGATCCTGCATACGGCCCTGAGCCATATCATATGCCCCGGCCAGAACGGATGCCTGATCGACCTTTCGCATCAACCCTCCGGTACACCAGAGAGAAAAGATCGCGACGGCCGCCAGCAGCAGAATGTTCAGATGTTTTCTCATGCGCTGAAATATTCGACGGCTTTTGCAATACCGTCTCTGAAAGACACCGCCGGAACAAACCCCATCTTCCGTTGCAGAGCCGTATCTCCGCCGCGGGCGAAAACGCCTTCCGGCTTATCCGAAGTTCCGCGAACATCCGGCCTGAATCCGCAGATTTCCGCGGCGGTCTGCGCAAATTCAATGAAGGATGTGTAGAGGCCGGTTGAAAGATTAAGCGCAGAGGCGTCGTTAATCCGGTCCATCGTTCCAAGAATTCCGGTCACACAATCTTCAATATGGATAAAGTCGCGCATTTGCCGTCCGGAACCCCAGACGGTAATCTCCGAAGCGTTACGGTTTGCCAGCACCCGCTTGCAAATCCCGGGAAACGGATAAGAGTCGTGCTGATCTTCGCCGTATCCGGAAAACGGGCGGTAGCAGACGGATTCGAGTCCATGCTTTTCGAAGGCAAGTTTAGCGAGATATTCATTGGTCAGCTTGGCCCAGCCGTAGGTCATGTCCGGCATGCCGATGCGGGTTTTGAAGGTGATCATTTCTTCTTTCAGCAAGACATACTGGTCGGGCCGCTGAAGTTCGACCGGATAAGCCGCGCTGGAGCTAAACACGACATTCTTTGCGGGGCGGGCTTTAACCGCCCACTGCCAGTACCGGGCGTCAATGGAAAGATCGTCCGCGACGGCCAGCGGATTGTTCTCGATCATCTCGCGCCCGCCGACCATTGCGGCCAGATGAAAGGCATAGTCAAACCCGGCATCGGAATTCTGCTCAAACCAGTCGCGGCAGTCCTGCCGGTAAAAATGAAAATTTTTGAAATCCAGAGGGCTGAACAGCGGCCACTGCTCCGGTGCAATCCCGCCGCTGAGAGGAACAATCGGATCGACGCAATAAACGTCGTGCCCGGCTTTCAGCAGCCGCGCAATCAGGTGCCGTCCGACAAATCCGCATCCGCCTGTTACCAGTGATCTTTTCAT
>DAONGM010000003.1:14692-30122 GCA_035404105.1 Pontiellaceae bacterium | reverse complement strand
CGCAGCAGCAGCCAGAGGAAAAACGGGCCGCCGAGCAAAGAGGTAATGAGTCCGGCCGGTATTTCGACCGGAGCGAGCAGGGTGCGTGCGAGGCCGTCGCAGAGCACCATAAACGCGCCGCCCAGCAGAATGACGGACGGGAAAAGTTTCCGATGATCGGAGCCGGTGATCTGACGGCCAATATGCGGCACCATCAGTCCGACAAACGCGATCGGCCCGCAGAAAGCGACCGCCGCGCCGGTCATCAGCGATGCGGAAAAGAACAGCCATTTTTTTGTGCGGTCAACATTTACGCCGCGCGCACCGGCCAGTTCTTCGCCGGTCAGCAGCAGATTCATTTCGCGCGTCAGCAAGGCGGCGATGATGAGCCCAATCAGCGTAAAGACCGCCAGGTTGATGGGTGTGGTAAACCCTACCACTGAAAAGCCGCCCATCAGCCAGCGGATCATGCGGAAGGTTTCGCCGGGGTCGCTGAAATACTGCATCAGCAGAATCAGGCTGGAGAAAAAAAGATTTACTGCAATACCGGCGAGTAAAAGTGTTGCGGACGAGAATCCGCTTTTGGCCCGCGCCAAACCGTAAACCAGCAGAACGGTACCCATCGCGCCGAAAAATCCGGCGATGGATGCTCCGGCGAACCCGGCGAAAAGCAGAGGCGCACCGAAACGCATCCAAACCGTCGCGCCGAGTGCCGCGCCGCCGGAAACGCCGAGCGTGTCCGGTGTCGCCAGCGGATTGCGGAAGAGCGCCTGGAAAATCATCCCGCTCGTTGCCAGCGCGATACCTGCCAGAAAAGCCGTCAGCACACGCGGAATCCGCAGCTTCATCAGGATTTCGCGGCCCATCGGATCGTGCAGCACGTCTGTGCTTCCAAGCAGCGGAAACACGATGAGCGCCGCGAGGCTCAGCAGAATCAGGATGGCGAATTTCAGTTTCATTGCTCGGATGCCGGGGCGAGGGTTTCTTTGCGGATGAAGGCGGTTTCAAAAAGTGCTTCGAGCGGCGCAGGCTGAATCAGATCCTGCGGAGTTCCGATGGAAAACGTCCGGCCGTCTTTCAGTGTAACAATCCGGTCGCTCCAGTGCGCGGCACTGTTGAGGTCGTGGTTGACCGCCAGAATGGTGGCGCCGCATTCGACGTTGATTTTTTTGAGCAGCGTCATGACTTCGGATTGGTGCCGCCAGTCGAGAAACGTGGCCGGTTCGTCGAGGAGTATGATCGGCGTTTCCTGAGCCAGCGCGGCGGCGATGTAAACTTTCTGCCGCTCGCCGCCGGAGAGTGTGCGGAGCGTCCGGCCTTTGAATTGCGCGGTGCCGGTAATTTGCAGCGCCCGCTCGACCGCTTCTTCATCGCGTTTCTGTGCGGGAGCAAGGGGCGAGAGATACGGATAGCGGCCCATCATGACAAAGTCGTAAACCGAAAGGGGAAATTCAATATCGTGTGTCTGCGGTACATAGCTGACCTGCCGCGCCAGTGCGCGGCTGTCACCCGCCCGGCATTCGACTCCGTTGATTTTTGCGGAGCCGTGATAGGCGTACATACCGAGCAGACAGCGGAGCAGTGTCGTTTTTCCCGCGCCGTTCGGACCGATAATGGAAACGTATTCTCCCCGGCCGACCGAAAACGAGACGCGGCGCAAAACGGGCGAACCGTTCAGGTCCAGCGCGAGGTTTTCAATCTGGATGGCGTTATTCATGAGTCGCTTTGATGAAATCCTGAAGGAGCAGAACAAAACGCGGTCCGGGAATAAAGGCGTAACTGTTGGTCATCGACACCGCGCGGTAAGGCGTCCATTCACGGGAGACATTTTTCCCGGGGGTTGGAGAGATGTCGATGATGATATCCGGCCTCATGACGGCGAGGCCTTCCGGCGAGATTTCCGGATATTTCTGTGCGGTTTCGGTGCAAACATTAATGCCGCCGGCGCGTTCAATCAGTTCGTCGTAGAACGTTCCTTTGCCGGCGACGTACATCCGGCTCAGACTTTCGTCGTGGCCGACACAAACCAGCACGCGCTTTCCGGCGTTTGTCTGAACCGCAGAAAAACCGGCGAGCTGCTTCTCCAGCGATTGAAAAAGTTTTTGCGCTTCGGCTTCCGCGCCGCAGGCTTTGCCGACGGTGAGAATCGACTGCATGATTTCGCTGATGTGTTCGTGCGCCACGCCGAGAAACGGAATGCCCAGCGCTTTAAGCCGGGCCTGAATATCTTTTTGCGTTTCAAGTCCGACAACCAGGTCGGGCTGAAGAGCGACGATCATTTCAAAATTCGGATCGTACGTTCCGCCGACGAACGGTTTTTGCGCCGCTTCCGGCGGGTAAACCGTGTAGCCGCTGACGCCGACGACCGCGTTACTCAAGCCGAGTGCGTAGAGAATTTCTGCGGTGTTCGGCGCCATCGCCACAATGCGCAGTCCATTATGCGCCGGCTCAATCCGCTCCCCGCACCCCGCAAAAAGCAGGGCTGCGGCGAGCAGCGCTATGGATTTTTTTAACATTAGAATTTTACGCCGAGGCCCGCTTTGTATGTCCGTTCCGGTGCGGGATAAAAACCGGCTCCCCAGCCGTAGTCGGTGACGAGGAAATTGTATTTTGTCGCAAAGACATTATCCACGCCCGCGAAAACCTTGGTTTCGAATTTTTTGATTGGCAGTCTGTATTCGAGCAGGAGATCGACGAGGGTGTAGTCCGACTGTTTTGATGCGGAACTGTTGCTGTTGTCACCCAGCGGACACATGCTGCCTATGTAGCTCATGTGCGTATTGAACGTGATCGCATCGGTCAGAAAGAGCGCCAGATTGGCGTCGAACTTGTTCTGCGGAACCCACGGAATTTCATTCCCTTTATTGGAGCCGGCGGCGAATTCCGACTGAAGCCAGGTATAGAAACCGTCGAGTGCAAAAATATCGTTCTTATAGCCGGCATGCAGTTCAACGCCTTGGTGGGTTGTTTCGTCGAGATTTTCATTTTTGCCGGAACCCCAGGCGATTTCGTCTTTCATGTCGGTATGGAAGACGGTTGCCTGAAAGACCGTGTTGGAAAGCGGAGTAACTTCAACGCCGGCTTCGTAGTTGACGCCGGTTTCCGGTTTGAGGTCTTTGTTGAAGGCGTCGCCCCAGCCGGAATAGATGGCCTGTTCGTCGACGAAAGGATAGCGGTAGGTTCTCTCTACGCCGGTAAACAGTTTCACCTGATCGGTCGGCAGCCAGTTGAGCGATGTCTGCCAGGCATTTTCGGTTTGGCTGATTCCGTCATCATATGGCGAATAACCGCCTTTCTGTGTAACGTCGACTTTATTTTTTTCAAGTCGCGCGCCAGCGTTCAGCAGAAGATGGTCGGTCAAACTCAGAGTGTCGGCGATATAACCGCCTATAACTTCTTTGGTAACTTTTGTATCGGTGTCCAGTAAAGTGCGAACTGAGTTGGTATACTTTTTGACGTCCAGTGTCTCCCAGGCAAGGTCACTGCCGACAATCAATTCGTTGTCCATGTTGGCGACGGGTGTCAACAGAGTGACTTTCGGTGAAAGGGTGTAACTGTTGATTTTGTAATCGTAGTATACCGGCTGAGTCCAAGGAGATCCATATGACGGCATATCGGCCTGAAGGTCTTTCAGGGAAGCCCCGCCATCGAGATTGAAAATCAGTTCGTCGGTCGGTACGACTTCAATGCCGGTGTTGAACGTGTAATAGGTGCTGTCAGCGTTATCGTCCTGATTGATAGCCTGACGCCGGTCCTGCTTAACTTCTGCCAGTGAAAGCGCGCCGGGCAGCTGGTGCTGTTCTTTGACGACCGAAGCTTCGGCATAGGCGGAAAGCAGTTCATTGATGTTACCGCTCAGCCGGAGACTGCCGGAAGAGGTTTCATAGGCTGACCGGTCGCGGTAGCCGTCGCCGGACTGGTGCCCGGCGGTTGCGACATAACCGAGTCCGTCCAGACTTCCGGAGGTGACGGCGTTCTGGTCGTACGCCGCATAACTTCCGGCGGAAGCCTGCAATTCGGTTTCAGGAATCTCTGATCCGTCGCGGGTGATGATGTTGATGACGCCGCCGACGGCATGGTCGCCGTACAGAACCGAATTCGGGCCGCGGATAACTTCGATGCGTTCAACCGCCTGCATCGGAATCTGCGCCCAGTTGATCACCGCCATGTCCGGCCGGTTCAGTTTGCGGCCATTGACCAGGACCAGCACTTTGCCGTGCGGATTGTCGCCGCCGAAGCCGCGAATATCAACCGAGGCCTGTGACGGGTTGTCAGCGATATTGCGGAAGAAAAGACCGGACTTTTTCTCCAGCGCTTCGGGAATGGAGGTGTAGTGCCCGTCGGCGATGTCCTGTGCGGTGACGACCGATGGATTGCCCGGCACATTGCGCACGTCGCTGACGCTGCGTGTTGCGGTAACAACAATACGTTCTGCTTTTGTGACGGTGTTGGTGGTTTCGGCGCTGACGCCGGTGAAAAAAGAGCCGCTCAGCGCGGCTCCGATGATCCATTTCTTCATTCTGCCTTTCTGCCCCTTGCGCGGAGGCGGGTTTCGGTTCCGGCAGAAAGGCGGTGTTCCGGCTTTAACGGTTGCGCGACAGCGGCTGATTCTCACAGCACTTTCCCTGCACCTTCTGCATCAGCCGCGGAAAGTAGGGGAACGGACTGTGCAGGTCAAGCTGTTTGGTTTACGCGGTTTCCTGTCCAGATTTTCCGGAACGGTAAAGGCGGCGGTAGCGTGCAGGAGTGATGCCCATCCATTTGCGGAACTGTTTAATAAAATAGCTTTGGTCGCCGAATCCCGTTTCGTAGGCGATATCAGTGCAGTTCATGTCGCTTTGCTCCAGCAGGCGCTGGGCTTCCTGTACACGGAGCTGATGGACGTGCTGCAGAACCGTTTTACCGGTCACTTCTTTAACCAGATGGGCGATGCGGAAGGTGCTGAGGCCGACTTCTTTTGCGAGTGTTTCGAGCGTGATGTTCTGGTGAAAATTATCGCCCAGGTAGTTCAGAAGTTTTGCGACCGTTTCGTTGGTGCGGCTGTGTCCCTGCAGATATATGTTGCGCATGAAATCGTCCAGAGCATCGGCAACCACATCCGACAGAGTTTCAAAATCAGCGGCATCAATAATTTTAGTCATCCATGCATGATTTTTTTCGATGAGCGAACTCATGTGCGGGCTTTCCTCCAGAGCGCTGCGCACGAGATAGCCCATCATTTCGACAACGTGGGCTTTGATGAGTCGGATATCAGCGGTATGTGAGAAAAGAGCGCCGAGCGTTTTGTTGAGTTCTCGTCGCGCCCCTTTCTGGTCTCCGGCCTTCATCAGCGACAGCAGGGTGCGTTCTTCGTCAATTAATGTGCGGCTCGTTGCCCTCTGTTTGCGCCGGTGAATCTCTTCTGCAATCTGCCTCTGCCGCAACGCTTTTTTACGGTTTTCACTGAGCATCAGCATATCCCAGTTGAGTTCGCAGCAGGTCAGCGCAAAAAGAAATTCCGCCGCCTTCTGCGGACGCTCCCGGTCGTTCCAGACCGGAAGATTTTTGACGTACTGTTCCGCCGCTTTTCGCGGACAGCCGGAGGTTGTCAGATGATTGATTGTTTCCAGCTGATCATACGGGTCGCTGTCCGCAATTACTGTCCCGCCCAGCAGTCCGCCGAGAACTTCAGTCTCTTTAACAATCGGAACAATCCAGCTGATCACATTGGGAATCAGAAAAAAAATATAGGGTTCGCCCCAGCGCACGGCTTCGGTCAATCCGTTCGCCCGTGCATTCACCAGCACCGGCAGATTGGTGATCGTATCCTGGCGTCCCTCGCAGATGCCGGACGGCAGCACTTCAAGTACATCCAGCGTATAGGAACTGCGGTAGCTTCTGCCTATTCGTTTCAAGATGGCTTCGGACAAGATCGGCATATAAAAAACTCCATTTATTTCCGAAAACGCCATCATTTAATAAAATGACAACACTCCCCAGCAACATCATTATATATTTAATTTAATAAACCTATTTTTATTAGGCATTTCAGGTACAGTGGCGGCATTAAACCTTACGGAGGATCTATGGCCAGAAATGAAGAACTGTTTAACGCGATCATAAAGGGCAAACGGAAAGACGTCGCTGCACTGGTGCAGGCCGAAGTCAGCGCCGGCACAAACGTCGCCTCAATCCTGATGGAATCCATGATTCCGGCAATGCGCGAAATCGGCGCGCGGTTTTCCCGCAACGAAGTTTATGTTCCGGAAATGCTGATCGCCGCCCGCGCCATGCAGGCCGGTCTCGATATTGTCGATCCTCTGCTGACCAAGAGCGGACACGAGCCGCTGGGTAAAGTGGCAATCGGCACGGTCAAAGGCGACTTGCACGACATCGGCAAAAATCTGGTCGCCATGATGGTGAAAGGTGCCGGTTACGAAGTCATGGATCTGGGCGTGGACTGCGACGTTTCCAAATATGAAGAGGCTGTCAGCAAAGGCGCGCAGGTCATTATGCTCAGCGCACTGCTGACCACCACGATGCCGTACATGAAAGAAGTGGTTTCTCACTTCAAAGCCAAAGGCTCCAGTGTGAAAATTCTGATCGGCGGCGCTCCGGTTACGCAGGAATACGCCGATGAAATCGGTGCTGACGGTTATTCCAGCGATGCCAACCAGGCGGTTGCATCGGTCGAAAAAGTTCTGGCGTAACAAGTTAAACACCCCGGATAAACGGGGTGTTTTTATGGAGATAAATATGACTAAAACCATAGCCATAGATTCCTTAAGCAGTTTCGTTTACGGACGCTGCCCGAAACCGGTTAAAACAAAGCGCGGACTTGAACTCGGCACCGGCATCGTATTTCCAGAAGTCAACTTTACGTTACCGGCGATGAACATTAATAAAGAAACCTGGCCGCAGGTGGTCGCTCACTACACGGAAATGGTCGACGATGTAATCCGCCGTTCGGTCGAACTGGAAGTTCCGCAGCTGCAAATCGAATTTGAAACACTGCCGGATATGACGCTCAATCCGGCGTGGGGCCTGGAAATCAACCGCCTGCTGGCCGATAAGCTGATCGAAGCGCAGTCAAAACACGGAATCAAAACCGCACTTCGTTTCACACCGAACGACATCCGGGAATTCTCCCGTCCGCCGGTCATGCGCAGCGGTATCCACTGGGAGCATATGCTGGAAGTTTTCGAGAAGTCCGGCGATGCCGGAGCGGATTTCCTTTCCATCGAATCCACCGGCGGAAAAGAACTGTGCGACGAAGCGCTGATCAATGCGGATCTGCCCGGTGTTGTTTTCGCGCTGGGCGTGCTGGGATGCCGTGATATGGAATTTCTCTGGAAACACATGGTCGCCGCCTGCCGGAGGAACGGTGTGATTCCCGCCGGAGACAGCGCCTGCGGCTTCGGAAATACCGCCATGGTACTGGCCGACAAAAAAATGATTCCCAAGGTTTTTGCCGCCGTGGTGCGCGTCGCCACCGTGCCGCGCACTCTGGTCGCCGTCGAGCAGGGCGCGGCCGGTCCGTGCAAAGACTGCGCCTACGAAGGCGTTTACATCAAAGCCATCACCGGAACGCCGATTGCGCTCGAGGGCAAATCCGCCGCCTGTGCTCACCTGAGTCCGATCGGCAATATTGCCGCCGCCGTCTGCGACTGCTGGTCCAACGAATCGGTGCAGAACGTCCAGCTTCTCAGCGGCAAGGCACCGATGGTCTCCGCCGAACAGCTGGCCTATGACTGCCGCCTGATGAATGTCGCAGCGCGCCGTTCGCCGGAAGACGCTCTGCGGCTGCGCGACTGGCTGGTCGAGTCCGACGCGCCGCTCGATCCGCAGGCGTATGTGCTGCATCCGGAAGTCGTCCTGCGCATTTCCAGACGAATTGTACAGGGTGCAACGGCTTATGAACGCACCCGCATCGCCGTGCAGGCCGCTCTGGAAGAACTGCGCAAGGGTGCTAATGAAAAACTCTACCGCCTTGACCCGCGCGAAGAAAGCTGGCTCGATATGATGGAAATGGCCATTGAGAATGACATTCCGGAAACCGAGGCGGAAATGATTGCGCAGCAGGCTCCGCTCGTCGACAAATCCAAATGCTCGCTGACGGAATATGGAATCGAAGCGTAAAGAAAAAATCCCGTGCCACTTGATCGCCGGACCGCTGGGGGTTGGCAAGACCACCGCGATCCGGCGGTTTGTCGCGCAATCCTCCGGCTTCACCGCCGTCATCGTCAACGACTTCGGGAAGACCGGGTATGATGCCGCATTCATTGCCGAGGCGGGCGGGGCGGGGCGGTTGCGCGTCGAAAACATCCCCGGCGGATGCCTTTGTTGCAGTTCGGTCGCGCAGCTGCTGCCGGCCTTGGAAATGCTTTGCGCACGTCCGGAGGTGGAACGGATCATCATCGAACCCAGCGGCATTGCGCTGATTGATCCGCTGCTGGAACTGCTGCGCTATGCCGCGCCGCGCTGCGGCCTGGATGTCGCGCCGGTCATTGTGCTGTTCGATCCGGCAAAAACCCGGCCCGCCGCAATTAAACTGATTCCCTACTGGAACCGGCTGGCCGACTGCGCCGGAATTATTGTCGCCAACCGTTGCGATCTTGCGCCGACCGAAGCGGTTACACAGTTTTCCGACTGCATGAAACAATGGAATCCTCCCAAGCTGAAGGTGATCGAAACGTCGCACGGCGAACTTCCGCCGGAGCTTTTCGAACTGCGCGGGCACACGGTTCCGGCGGCGGGCCACGCCCATCCTCACGCCGAGCTCCCGCCGGCCGGCGCATTTTGCTCGGACGAAACGTTCCGGCTCGCCGCACTGCTTGAACTGCTCGAAGAACTGGCGCCGCAGCTCGACCGTTTCAAGGGCGTATTCCGGACGGACCAAGGTTGGCAGCGGCTGGAAATCGCCGCCGGACACATCAACTCCAGGCCGGCGGTCGAGGCCGCGCAAACTTCTGCGGAGTGGATCGGCGGCACGGATCGGCTGGCGGAACGGATCCGTCACTGTCGGATCTGACCGGCAAAATAGTCACATAAAACGTCCTAAACCGCGCCATTTAGGCGAATATCCGGCAAGATCGTTATATAAATTGCATACATTTCCTATCGGGTTCCGGCATCTTGCCGTAGGTTTCTGCGCCTACGAACAAGGAGTGTTATGCAAAAACAGTTTTATCTCGATCTGGCTGACCGCGGACTTCGCCTGCCCATTGGCACCCACCTGATTCTTCACGAAAAGGCGAACCACGACACCATCATTCACCACGGCGACCAGCTCGGAGCTGTGATGATCGAAGCGGCGCAGTATTACAAGAGTCCGCTGGCGATTCCGCTGATGGATCTGACGCTGGAAAAAGAGGCCATTCTGGCCATTCTCGGCGTGCCGGCCGAAGAGCGCGAAAAGTTTCATTTCGACAAGCTGCCCGCCGCGGATGCCGTTGAAAAAATCAGCACGGCTCCATTCATGATTCCCCGCATGGAAGCCACCTGTGAAGCGGTGCGCTATGTCGCCGAACGGGAGCAGCAGGAAAACATTGTCGCGCTGGGAATGGGGATCGGTCCGTTTTCGCTGATGACCAAAATGCTGAGCGACCCGATTACGCCGGTTTTCATGGCCGGCACCGGAATGACCGCTGAAGACGATGACGATGTGGCGCTGGTGGAATGCGTGATGGAACTTTCGACGCAGATCATCCTGCGTTATCTGACGGAACAGGCCAAAGCCGGGGCGAAAGCTATTATCCTCTGCGAGCCGGCCGCCAATCTGGTTTTCTTTTCGCCCAATCAGCTGGCGGAAGGTTCCGATGTGTTCGAGCGGTTCGTGATGCAGCCGAATCTCAAAATCAAAGCCAAGCTCGATGAGCTCGGCGTGGATTTAATCTTCCACGACTGCGGCGAGCTGACCGACGGTATGGTTGAATCCTTCAACCGGCTGAATCCGGTCATGCTCAGCCTGGGCTGTTCCCGCACGCTCTGGAAAGATGCCGCGTTGCTCTCCAAAGACATTGTTCTGTACGGCAATCTGCCGTCTAAAAAATTCTACTCCGACGAAGCCGTCAGTGTTGCGGATGTCGAACGCATGACCCGCGAGCTGATCACGAATATGAAAACGGCCGGGCATCCGTTCATTATGGGCACCGAGTGCGATGTGCTGAGTGTGCCGGGTCACGAAGAGAGCATTAAGCGCAAGGTGGACGCGATGATGTCATGCAGTGTATAAGCTGTTGCCATGGCCGTCTGCTTCAAGTCAAACAGGCACAGCGCCGCAGTGGAAAACCGCTGCGGTGTTCTGCTGTCGGATCTGGCCGCAGAAGCCGGGTTGCCGCTCAACATGCAGTGCGGCGGGCAGGGCGCCTGCAAGGGCTGCCTCGTCAAGCTGGGGCCGGGCCGCTACCGGATCGCTGAAACCGAAACGGTTGTCGCGGACGGGCAGCGACTTGAGGCTCGCGCCTGCAAAACGGTGGTGCTGGACGAACGGGTGGAAATCGAAATACCCGAACGTTCGCTGCTCAAAATCGGCGAATGCGCGGCGGCGGATTTTTACGCCACCCGCAAAAATCTTTTCCATCCGCACAAAAACGCCGCCGGACAGCTCGGCATCGCTGTGGATATCGGCACAACGACCGTTGCGGCGGTTCTCGTTGAGCTTTCCACCGGAAAAATTCTCGCGCGCGAAACGGCCTATAACCGGCAGATCGAACTGGCGGACAACGTCGCTTCGCGCATTGCGCTCTGTACGGATGACGCCAGCCTGAAAAAGCTCCAGAGCCTGATTATTCAAGGAACGCTGGTGCCGATGTTCGGGAAACTGGCCGTACAGAGTTCCCGGTCGCTGGAAGAGGTCACCGGTATTGTTTTCTCGGGCAACACGGTGATGAGCCATCTGGCGCTCGGACTTTCTGCGCTGAGCATCGGGATGATTCCGTTCGAGCCGCTCACCAAAGTCTTCAGCGAACATGCCGCGCCGGAAATCGGCCTGGCCGGCTGCCCGAAGGCCCGCGTACGGACGGTGCCGGCCATCGCCGGTTATGTCGGCGGCGACCTGGTTTCCGACCTCTATATGTCAGAACCTGATCCGGCGCGCCTTGAGCTGATTGTCGACATCGGCACCAACGGGGAAATTATTTTAAACGATCGCGGACAGCTGATGGCTACGGCGACCGCCGCCGGTCCGGCGTTCGAAGGCGCCGGACTTCTGCACGGATGCCGCGCCGCCGCCGGAGTGATCGAAAAAATTATCTGCCACCCCGATGATTCGATTGAATTTGAAACCATCGGCGGCAAGCCGGCAACCGGACTGTGCGGCAGCGCGGCCGTTGATTTTATCGCTACAGCCTGGCGCACCGGTCTGCTCAACAGCATGGGCCGGTTTGATCTCGACCGGTTGCGTGCGGCGGGCCGCCTGCATCAACTTGACTGCTGCGGAACCAACGTCAACACCTGCGTGATCGTACCCCGGGAAAAGTCCGGAACGGATGAAGCCATCCTGATTACGGAATTTGATGTTTCGCAGATCATGAAAGCCAAAGCGGCCGTTTACGCCGGTATCCGCACGCTGCTGGAACGCGGCGGACACGCTGTCGGTGATGTCGAACGGCTGGTGCTGGCCGGCGGGTTCGCCGCGCATCTGCGGATTGAAAATGCCATTACCATCGGCCTGCTGCCGGAGATTCCGCTGGAAAAATATGACGTGGTCGGCAACGGATCGCTGGCCGGCGCCTATGCGGCGCTCGGTGAGGGCGGAGTCTGGGACGAACTGCACCGGATTGCGGCGCTGCCGGGCTCTTGCCATCTGGCAGAGACCAAGGAGTTTGAAAACCGGTTTATTGACGCTTTGGCGATTCCTAATCTTGACCCCGATGAATTTCCAGTGACAATGTCGTCACTATGAAAATTACCGACGCAGTGAAAAACGGACGGATATTGGTTTCCGACGGTGCTTGGGGAACCTTCCTGCAACAGAAAGGGCTGAAGCCCGGCGAATGTCCGGAACTGTGGAATCTGGAGCGACCGGATGATGTGAGGGCCATTGCCGCCAGCTACATTGACGCCGGCGCCGACATGATTGAAACCAACACGTTCGGCGGAAACCGTTTTAAACTGGCGCATTATGGTCTGACGGAACGCGTCGCGGAAATCAACGAAGCAGGCGCGCGGCTTTCGCGCGAAGCGGCCGGCTCGGATCACTGGGTGATCGCGTCGATGGGGCCGACCGGCGAAATTCTGATTATGGAGGAAGTCTCCGAACAGGAGATATACGAGGCGTTCAAAGAGCAGGCTGTTGCACTGGAGCGCGGCGGGGCCGATGCCATCTGCATTGAAACGATGAGCGCGCTGGACGAGGCGGAACTAGCCGTCAGGGCTGTTAAAGAGAATACCGGCTGCGAGGTGATCTGTACCTTCACGTTCGAGCGCACGGTCAATGGCGATTACCGTACAATGATGGGGGTTTCACCTGAGCAGTTTGCTGCGGCGATTCTTGCGGCGGGAGCTGATATTCTTGGCGCGAATTGCGGGAATGGCATGGAGCGGATGATCGACATTGTGCGGGCTCTGCGCGCCGCGGCACCGGCTGCGCCGATTCTGGTGCACGCTAATGCAGGACTGCCGAAAAATGTGAATGGAGTCGATACCTTTCCGGAGAGTCCCGAAGAAATGGCGACGCGGGGTCCTGCGCTGATTGCCGCCGGGGCAAACATCATTGGCGGGTGTTGCGGCACGACGCCCCGGCACATCGCTGCATTAAAACAGGCCATTCGGTAGAATGTCTGGGGGGCGGGTTCCCGGCAGGTGTTTACGATGACGTGTCGGCGCGAGGGGGGACTGTTGAATCAGTTTGTCTCGCTGACGCTCTTCTTTGACGGAGCGCTTCTCGGGGTACTCCCAGGTGCTGTTTGTTCATGATCTCATTCAGCACAGGAAGATAATGCCGGCATTCAGTAGGCGTCATGCGCGCAAAGTTCCGGAAGCTTTCGGCAAAATATTGGCTGGTGCTGAAGCCGCAATCCAATGCGATTTCGGTGATGGATTGGTCGGAGGTTTTGAGCCGTTCGCAGGCCTTTTCAAGACGCAGGCGACGGAGGTATTTCTTCCAATGACCATCGTTTGCTGCAGCGAGGTCAGGAACCGGTGGATTCGAGCACTGGACGGCGAAGTATGAGGCTGTTCGTCAGGGCTGTTCCGGATGATTTCCGCAACCTCGAGTGGCGTCGATTCCTGGAGTTTGAGGATCATGGCCGGAATCAGGACCTGACTGAGTAGCGCTTCCCCTGCGGACTGAAGCCCGGCGAATGTCCGGCTTTTTGTTCGGCTGCTGAAAAGGCCGTTATGTCGGATATTTACCAATGAGGATTATCGAACGCAAGGTATTGTCCCTTCTGGTAAAACGGGGGCCGATTTAAGTGAACGGCTGGTAACCGTTGATTCATAACCCGTATTGTTTACCTCTAAAAGAAAGAAGAATGCTGTGAAAAAAATCATATCCTTGATTACCGGAGTCCTGCTGGCGGCCTCCTGGGGACACTCCGCAGAAAACGAATCCGTGCGGCATCAAATGCTGACCGCCATCGACCAATCCATCGAAAAAGGCAGCTTCAAGCCGACCTGGGAGTCGCTGAGCAAGCACATCGATCCAGAATGGTTTCAGGATGCCAAGTTCGGCATCTATACGCATTGGGGCCCGGTCACGGTCGGATCCACCGGCGGCGGCTCCCAGTGGTACGGAAAGGCCATGTATGAACCCGGAAACAAAACCTTCAACTATCACCGCCAGCATTTCGGCGATCAAAACAAGGTCGGCTTCAAAGATCTGATTCCTAAACTGACTGCGCAGAAGTTTAATGCCGACGAGTGGGCCGACCTGTTCGCCCGTTCCGGTGCAAAATTCGCCGGGCCTGTGGCGGTTCATCATGACAATTTTATGATGTGGGATTCCAAGTTGACCCGCTGGACCAGCGTTAATATGGGCCCCCATCGCGACATCACGGGGGAGCTTGAGAAAGCGATTCGCGCCCGCGGCATGAAGTTCATCACCACGTTTCACCACGGGTTTGCCTGGCGCTATTTCGAGCCGGCCTTCAAGTATGACGCGGCCGATCCGCAATATGCCGATCTCTACACCGAGATCCATGAGCCGAATGCGCCGCCCAGCAAAGCGTTTCAGGATCAGTGGCTGGCCCTGGTTTATGAGGTGCTCGGAAAATATCAGCCCGACCTGATCTGGTTCGACTTTGAATTCTTCCGGGTCATCCAGCCGGCCTACCAGCAAAAGCTCTTTGCCATGACCTACAACTGGGCGAATGAAAACAACCGCACCATTGGTGTCTGCCAAAAAAGCCCGGAGATCCGCAACTATACCGGGATCTTCGACATTGAGCGCGGGCGTGAGAACAGCATCAAACCCTATGTTTGGCTGACCGACTCAATGGTTTCAGACTGGTTCTACCGTGAATCGTCCGAGGCCAAGTCACTGCACAAACTCATCAGCATGCTGGTCGATATTGTTTCAAAAAATGGATGCCTGCTGCTCGATGTCGGGCCGACCGTCGACGGAACGATTCCGGACAAAGATCGCGACGCACTGCTGGGTATGGGAGCCTGGCTCAAGATCAATGGCGAAGCCATCTATGCAACCCGCCCGTGGAAGATCTACGGCGAAGGTCCGACCCGCCTGGCCAAATCCGGCACCTTCGGCGAAGATGCCGAGAAGCCCTATGGCGCACAGGATATCCGTTTTACCCAATCGAAAGATGGAAAGACGCTCTACGCTACCGCGCTCGGCGTCCCCGAAAATCGGCAGATCCAGGTCAAATCGCTGTCGGCCGCCGCCGGAAAAATTTCCCGCGTCGAGCTGTTAGGCCATACCGGAGCCTTGGAGTGGAAACAGACCGATGAAGCGCTGGTTGTCACGCTGCCGGCAACGGGAACCTATCAAAACGCTATCTCGCTCAAGATTCATGCCGGCGAGTTAAACCCCGTTTCCGTCATCTACGACACCTCGATTAAAGCCAATGAATCCGGCAACATCGAACTCAGCGCAACCGCTGCCGAAATCCACACGGCCGATAAACATACGCCGGAGGCGAAGAAACCTTTGATTGGCAGCTGGACCGACCCGAAGGACTTTGTTTCCTGGGAGTGTACCATCGAATACCCCGGCACCTACGAAGTCGACGTGACCTACTCCTGTGCAACCCAGCCCGGAAGCGCCTTCTATGTGGAGATGGACCGCCAGAAGCTGGATGGGAAAACGGCCTCCACCGGCATGTTGACCTATCGCACCGATCATCTCGGCGTACTGTATGTTGAGAAGCCCGGTCTCCACACAATTAACTTCAAGGCGAAAGCCGAGCCGGAATGGCATGGGATCGGACTCAGCACCATCGTTCTGAAGCGTATTATGTAAACGGGTTCCGGGCTGGTGGGATCGGATAGGGCAAGGCCTCAAAAGTTCTGTCGA
>DAONGM010000003.1:12007-14592 GCA_035404105.1 Pontiellaceae bacterium | reverse complement strand
TTCAACAGCCGGCGTTGCGGTTCACTCAGCGACCCGCCGGCAGCCCGGTCTGATTGAAATATTTTTTGCGGATGTACAGCGACACATTCACCAGCCCGATCAATACCGGCACTTCCACCAGCGGACCGATGACGGCGGCGAACGCCGCACCGTGATTGATGCCGAATACGCCCACGGCGACGGCAATCGCCAGTTCGAAGTTGTTGCTGGCCGCCGTGAAAGAAAGCGTGGCCGATTTGGCATAGTTGGCACCGGCCTTGGCGCTCATCCAGAAACTCACCAGAAACATCACGACGAAATAAATCAGCAGCGGCACGGCAATCAAAACGACGTCGCCGGGCCGGGCGATGATCTTCTGCCCCTGCATGGAAAACATCACCACGATCGTGAAGAGCAGGGCAACCAGCGTGATCGGCGAAATCTTCGGGATAAACTGGGCGTGGTACCACTCCCGGCCTTTTGCTCTGACCAGGAAAAAGCGGCTGAGCATTCCGGCGATGAATGGAATGCCGAGATAGATCAGCACGCTGACTGCAATCTGCCGGATCGTCACATTCACCACGGCGCCCGAAAGTCCAAGCAGGGGCGGAAGTTTTGTGACAAACAACCAGGCGTAGAGGCTGTAGAAGAACACCTGAAAAATCGAATTAAAGGCCACCAGCCCGGCGCAGTATTCCGCGTCGCCTTTCGCCAGATCGTTCCACACGATCACCATCGCAATGCAGCGCGCCAGCCCGATCATAATCAGCCCGATCATGAACTCGGTCTGATTGTGCAGAAATACAACCGCCAGCGCCGTCATCAGCAGCGGCCCGACCACCCAGTTTTGGAGCAGGCTGAGTCCGAGAATCTTGCGGTCGCGGAACACGTCGCCCAGCTCCTCGTACTTCACCTTCGCCAGCGGCGGATACATCATCAGGATCAGGCCGGCGGCAATCGGTATGCTGGTTTGCGTGCCTTCCGGCCGCAACGAGCTGATCCAGACTCCAAACGAAGGCACAAAATAGCCGAGCAGTACGCCGAGGCCCATCGCCAGAAAAATCCACAGCGTCAAAAACCGGTCCAGAAACGACAGTCGTTTGGTAATGCCCTCGTTCATTTTTTCAATCCTTCCGGCAGGGTTTCAATAAAGGCTTTGATTTCGTCGCGCACGCGGCGGTAGCAGTCCAGCTGAGCTTCATCATCCGCGCCCTGCGCCGCCAGTTCGCGGGCGAGTTTCGGCGGGTCATCAAACCCAACGTGGAGGATCTTCGCTTGCCCGGGGAAAAGCGGGCAATGCTCGTTGGCGTGGCCGCAAACGGTGACGACAACATCGAACGGAATGTGCAGCAGGTCGGCGACGTTTTCGGATTTGTGGCCGGAAATATCCACGCCGGCTTCCGCCATCACCTGGACGGCCTTCGGATTGAGGCCGTGCGTTTCGATGCCGGCCGAGTAGGCTTCGATCACGTCGCTTTTCAGCGCGCGCGCCCAGCCTTCCGCCATTTGGCTCCGGCAGGAATTTCCGGTGCATAGAAAAAGGATCTTCAGTTTTTTCATCGGTGAGTTCCTTACGCTGCGGTGTAGATCAGATAGAGGCCGCCCAGCAGCACGAGCAGGCCGCAAAGTTTCCTAAGAATCAGCGCGCCGGCGGAATGTTCATTCCAGTTCAGATAGTGCTGAACGACTTCGGTGAAAGTTCCGGCCAGTACGATGACGGCGCAGTGACCGATGCCGTAGAGCAGCAGCAGACTGCCCGCATAAACCGGCCGGCCGGCGCCGGTTTTGAAAACGACTCCGAGCAGCGGCGCCATAAAAGCGAATGTGCAGGGGCCCAGCGCGAGGCCGAACACCAGTCCGAGAATCAGCGCGGCCAGCGCACCGCGCCGCTTCATGTTGACCTGGCCCGGCCCGTTGCCAGGCATTGGAATCACGCCGAGCAGGTGCAGGCCGACGGCAAAGAAAATCAGCGCGATGAAATAGTTCGCGTACGGCCCGAGATCGCCGAGAATCCGCCCGGCGGCGGCGGTCAGTCCGCCGATCATGGCGATCGTAATCAGAATGCCGGTGGCGAACAGCAGGGAAATTCCGAAAGCGCGCCGGGTCGAGATTCGGCCCTGTTCGTCGATGAAGCCGACAATCAGCGGAATACTCGCCAGATGGCAGGGGCTGAGGAGAATGCTCAGAACGCCCCAGACCAGCGCGGCGCTCAGCGCCATCAGCGGCTCGCCGTCCAGTGCGCGGGTCAGCGCGGTAAACAATTCAGTCACAGCTGAACTCCCAGCTCTTTCCACTTGGCGAGGATTTCGTCCTTGGCAAAGAACCCTTCGTGCCGGAAAAGCTCTTTGCCGGCGGCGTCATAAAAAATCTGGGTCGGGATTGTGCGGATGCCGTACTGCTGCCCGGCCTGCGGGTTGTCCCGGACGTCAATAAACACAACCTCCAGCTTCCCGGCGCAGGTCGTTTTCAGTTCCTCCAGAATCGGCGTCATCAGTTTACAGGGAACACAGCTCCCGGAGCCCAGATCAACGAGACGGGGCAGGGGTTTTTGCGCCGGAGTTTCGGCAGACACTACGGGCCGGGCATTGAGCTCCGGCGGCGGACAG
>DAONGM010000003.1:0-11907 GCA_035404105.1 Pontiellaceae bacterium | reverse complement strand
GCCAGCGCCGGAGTGATCATGACGCCGAACTTCATGATGTCACTGAGCTGCGTGACCTTCTCGATCTCGGCGTCGAGGCCCAGCGCATTCACGGCCTCTTCGGCATGCTGCGCGAGTTTTTTACATTTCGTACAGCCCGTTCCCAGAATCTGAATCTTCATAACCAGTCTCCTTCGCTTACATGATGAGATTGAATAAATAACCGACGAGCATGATGCCGGCCGCCACCACGGCAAAGAAAACCGTCAGCAGGAGCGGCTTCAGCACCTTGCGCAGGATGATCGCTTCCGGCAGCGAGAGCCCGATGACGGCCATCATAAAGGCCAGCACGGTGCCGAGCGCTGCGCCCTTGCCGAGCAGCGCCTGAACAATTGGAATGATTCCGGCGGCATTGGAATACATCGGTACGCCGAGCAGCACGGCCACCGGCACCGACCACCACGTTCTGCCCATGATGGAGGCCATAAAGTTTTCCGGCACATAACCGTGAATGCCGGCCCCCACGCCGATACCGATCAGCACATACAGCCAGACCCGGCCCACAATATCTTTCACCGCGTCGAGGCCGAACCGAATACGCGCCGGCCAGTCCAGTTCTTCGTCCGGCGCGCCGTCGCCGGTCTGTGTCTGGTAAACCCACGCTTCGACGTGCTTCTCCATCCGCAGCCGACCGATGACCCATCCGGCCGCAATCGCGATAACCACGCCCGTCACCAGATAGATCGCCGCGACTTTCCAGCCGAACAGTCCGAACAGCAGCACCAGCGCAATCTCATTCACCATCGGCGCCGAAATCAGAAAGGAGAGCGTCACGCCCAGCGGGACCCCGGTCGTGACAAAGCCGATGAACAGCGGCACGGCCGAGCAGGAGCAGAACGGCGTGACAATGCCCAGCAGCGCGGCCAGCACATTGCCGGTGAACTCGCGCTTACCGGCCAGCATCCGGCGCGTCCGCTCCGGAGTGAAAAATGAGCGCACAATCCCGACGCCGAACACGACCAGCGTGAGCAGCATCAGCACCTTCGGGACTTCGAAGATAAAAAACTCCACCGCGGAGGCCAGATGCGAGCCGGACTTCAGGCCGAGCAGCGTATAGGTGAGCCAGGCCGCCGCCGCCGCGAGATGGCGATAGACCAGCCACCAGAGCGCTAGGCCCGCCGCGCCGCGCCAGATATAGGTATTCGTCGGCTTACTCATCCCGACCTCCGGGTTTGCCTGCGATGATTTTTTCCAGCGCACGCCGGTCGGCTTTGCGCGTTCCGTCCGCATTCAGCTCGGTCTCCAGCCACTGGCGCAGCGGAGCAGGGAAATCCGCAGCCAGCCGGTAGTGGACCCAGCGTCCGGCCTTGCGGCTCTGCACCAGCCCGGCGCGGATCAGCAGATCCATGTGACGCGATGCCGTGGCGCCGGTGACTTTGAGCAGTTCGATAATCTGGCAGGCGCAGAGTTCGTCGTGATGCATCAGCGACGCGACCACCCGCAGGCGGTTGCGGTCGGAAAGGGATTTCAGGGCGCTCAGGGGCTTGTTCATGCCGTCTTTATACTTAGCCGTTTGGCTAAACGTCAAACTGTTAGGCTGTAAATTTTACCGGCACCGCCGATGTAAACCGGTGTTGAAAATGACAGAATCGGATTGCGCTGGCGGCGGGTCGCGGCCTAGAGTCTCCGCTCTTTTTTTACCCCGGATGTCTGCTATGAGTTTTGAACAGGAAATCGCCAAGCGCCGGACGATTGCGATTATTTCGCACCCGGACGCCGGTAAAACGACGCTGACCGAAAAGCTGCTGCTTTACGGCGGCGCACTCCAGCTGGCCGGTTCGGTGACGGCGCGCAAGAGTCAGCGGGCGACGACTTCCGACTGGATGGAACTGGAACGCCAGCGCGGCATTTCAGTCACGTCCACCGTGCTCCAGTTTGAATACCGCGGGTGCTGTGTGAATCTGCTGGATACACCCGGTCACCGCGATTTCTCCGAAGATACCTACCGCGTTCTGATGGCGGTGGATTCGGTGGTGATGGTGATTGATGCGGCGAAGGGGATTGAAAGCCAGACACGCAAGCTGTTTGAAATCTGCCGGATGCGCGGCATTCCGATTTTTACGTTTATGAACAAGCTCGACCGGCCGTCGCGCAACGCGCTGTCGCTGATGGATGAGCTGGAGCAGACGCTGCAACTGCGTGTCTGCGCGATGAACTGGCCGCTGGGCAACGGTTCTGATTTTCAGGGTGTCTATGACCGGCAGGCGAAACAGGCTCACTTTTTTGAACGCACCGCGCACGGAGCTTTCCGCGCGCCGGTGGCGCTGCATTCGGTGACCGATTCGCAGGTGCGCGACCGGATGCCTGCGGAAGTTTATCAGGAACTGATTAACGAGCTGGAGATGCTCGATACTGCCGGCGAGGTGTTCGACCTGCCGGAAGTTCAGGCGGGAGACCTCAGTCCGGTATTTTTCGGCAGTGCGATTAATAATTTCGGGGTTCAGCTGATGCTGGACGCGATTGTGGATTATGCGCCTGCGCCGCAGCCGCGCTTTTCGGGCGATGTAAAGGTCCTGCCGGAGAATCCGAAGTTTTCCGGGTTTATTTTTAAAATTCAGTCAAACATGGATCCGAACCACCGCGACCAGATTGCTTTTCTGCGTATCTGTTCCGGCTGTTTCACCCGCGATATGCGTGTGACCCATTCCCGCACCGGCGAACTGGTGCGGCTTTCCAGTTCACACCGTGTTTTCGCCCGCGACCGCGAAACGGTGGATGTCGCTTATCCCGGCGATGTGATCGGCCTCGTCGGCCACTCGGAGTTCGGTATCGGCGATACGCTGACGGAAGACCCGTCGATTATTTACCATGAAATGCCGCAGTTTGCGCCGGAGTGTTTCGCGATGCTCTATAATCCTGTTTCTGCGCAATACAAACGGTTTCAGGCCGGAGTAAAGCACCTGCTTCAGGAAGGCGCGTTGCAGTCTTTCCATTATAAAGATCCTGCGCAGAATGTGCCGCTGCTGGGCGCGGTCGGTGTATTGCAGTTCGAGGTGTTCAAATACCGGCTTGAAAATGAATATGGCGCGACGGCACGGCTGGAGCCGGCGCCGTATAAATTTTTCCGCTGGGTGGACGAATCCGGCGGTGAGAAGTCGGTGGTTACGGAATCCATGCTGCCGCCCAGCTGCCGCATGGCATTCGATTCGCTGGACCGGAAAGTGGTTCTGTTTGACTCCGAATGGATTCTGAAGTTTTTCTGCGAACGCAATCCGGAGGTGAAGCTGATCAGTCTGCCGGTTTCCGCGAACCTTCCGTCCGGCGGACGTTAATCCGGCCGGTTGGAGTTTGCCGGCTGGCCGCTGGACAGCGCCTTGGCAACGACAGCGGCCAGTTCATTGAGCATGAAAGGTTTCGGGAGACAGTACACCGCACCGAGCTCTTTTGCACGGTTCAGATAATCTCCGGGATAAAATTTATTTCCGCCGCCTGATATGGCGATGATTTTTACTTTGGGAAGTGTCCGCTGGACTTCTTCGATCAATTCAAGCCCGTCCATGTCCGGCATGACGATGTCGGTGATAAGCAGTTCAACCGGACCCAGCTTCAGTTTTTCGAGAGCCTCTTTACCGTTTTTGGCGGTGAGTACATCGTATTTCAGCCGGACCAGCATTTCTTTGATGACCATGGTGATCCCTTCTTCATCATCAACGACCAGTATGTGAGCCATAATATGCCTCCCGCATGAATTCTTCAGTTGTACGGCGCTTCTTCCCAGGTTTTCTTCTGAATGGCCAATGTGTTGCCGTAATTAATCGGGTTCGGATTTGCGAATACGGTGGGATCATAGGTGATTGTTGCGTTCGATCCCATATAAAAACCTTCCCATGCAATGACTGTTCCGCGAATCGTCTGCGTACCGCTTTTGAAGATGATTCCGTACGATTTTCCGTCCTGTGCCGGACTGCGGTAAAGCCCGTCGGCATAGAGTATGCCTTTAAAGTTATCGATGCCTGCGGATATCCATATGCCGCCCATCGAGAGGAGACTGACAAAGCTTCCGTAGAAATTGCCGCCGGAAATATCAATGTCACGATAAGTGAATACAATGTTGTTGCCGTACAGTGCCGACTTATTTCCCAGCGTGACAATTCCGCCGGCGATCAGGTTTACGTTGGCAGGAATATCTGCGGCAACCGTAAGATTGCTGGCTACAACAATGGTTCCGGGGCCGGTCACGTTTTTATCGATGGTTGCAGACCCGTTGTAATAATTGGTGCCTCCGCCCAGACTTATGGCACTGCCGGAAGGATAAGCGCCGGCATTGGTTGAGGCGGCATAGCCCAGCATATTGGCATAGGCCGTTAAACGGGAGGCTTCAATCCGCGGCCCCGGAATCGGGTCGGGAAGGTCGCCCGGCGTTGCTTCGCCGGTATTTCCGGTAATGCCGCCGGTCGCGTCAATGATGTCGTTCAGCTCAGTTGACGCCCCGTTGGCAATATGCAGCACGCCATCCTGATAAATGGTTCCGTTTACGGTTACATTGGCCGCGATCGTGCTTTGACTCCCGTCCAGTCCCATGAGCGCCTGCTGCCCGCCGGGTCCGGCGACCATGCGGAGCCGGACAACGCCGGTCGCAGAAACCGCGTCGTTCGAGACTCTGCCGGTCGAGGTGATGATATAGGTGTCGAGCAGGGCGTTGCTGTACACTTTGCTGATCTCGACGTCATAACCTCCGAAGCCGTTCAGCAGCGTTTCGTCGTTACTGAAGCTGTCAGGAAGTATCGCGCGGTAGTCTCTGCTGGCCATGACACGGCTCAAGGCCCGTTCCAGTCCGGCTTCGGCCAGCCAGTGGGCCTGCGCCGACCGTAACTGCTGAACGGTTTCAATCTGGCCGAAAGCGCCCAGCTGGAGCAGGGCGGCTACCATTAATGTGACCGCCAGCAGAACTACCATAACGGCGACAAGAACCGCTCCGTTTTTTTTCGATGAAGCAAACGTTTTCATGATCAGTTCCTTGTATTAACAAACACTTCATTGGTGATGGCGATATTGAAGTTTGTATTGGCCAGTTCCAGCGAGAGCAGAACGCCGTCGTCCTGTTTCACCGAGGTGAAGACCCGCACGTTATCAGGAATGATAATGCTGCTCCCGCTGCCGTCACTGTAGAGCAATGTTTTTCCGCCCGTTGGCTGGGCATAGAGTACGGTTTTATTGGTGACTGCGCTCGGCAGGGTCAGCGGATTTCCGGCGGTCAGGCCGGTATAATCGGCCTCACGGACATCTTTGACCATTCTGACGAATGCTAAAGCCGCATCGCGCCGAAGATCGGCGTAGGCATTGTTAATTCGCCAGGACTGAAAGGCCATCATCAGAATGAGGGCAACCATCAGCATCAGGATTGAGGCTGCGGCGATTGTCACCATCAGCTCGATCAGTGTAACGCCTTTTTGTCTGTCTGTTTTCATGCGATTACCTCTCACTGCTTGGAACTTCCAGCGAACGGTAGGTGACAAACTCTACGGTTTTTCCGTCGCGGTAGGTGACGGTGTTGGAGATGACCAGATAGTGGTAGGCATCCGTGCCGTAATACTCGGTATTGGTTGTGATGCCGGTTGTGATGTCCGTGGTTTCAATGGTCCAGCCTGCCGTTTTTGAAATACCCTGCGGGGCAGGGCTGGCCGGATTGTACAGCCGCCGTTCGATATCGGATGTTCCGGCATGTATGGCGGACTGCTCGAGATCGCTGGTGACGGCCAGGTAGCGTGCATATGAAAACGAGATCAGCGCAGCCAGCGCCATAACCGCCAGCACGGCCAGGGCAAGGATGATTTCGATCAGGGTCATGCCGTCCCTTTTTTTTCTGCGGAATAATTCTGTTCTCATGGATTTTTCTCCATCAGCTTGATTTCAATATCCGTTCCGCCTGCGTCGCGCAGCAGGATGCTTCGCGTCCGTATTTCCTGTACCGTGCAGTCTCCGAAACGGTCGCCCGTCTGATAGACCCTGCCGCTGATCATGGCGACCGGTTTTTCCTGCGCCCAGGAAATGCCCTGAAGTTTAACAGGCCCCGAAAATTCAGACGGTTGAGCCGCCTGTTGCAGTCCGGCTTCTTTTGCTGCACTGACCGGCGCCGGATTTTTTATTTCCACAAGTCCGGTGCCGTTGTTGTGAAAGCTCTCTTTCACTGCATCCTGCGCAAGCCGGAGCGTTTTGACGGGAAGCTGATATTTCTGTTCGAAGTACCCGTTATTTCCGGCGTACCTGCGACTGTTGGTTTCAGACCGCCAGAAAAAGACCGCGGAAAGCAGAAGTCCTGTCAGAAGGGAAGAAAGGATGATCGCAGTTCTGGACGGAGCCTTCATTGTGCGGCTCCTTTCTGCGCAATTTGAATTACGCTTAACTCTGCCTCAAGCGCAAATCCGCCGCTGTCCGTACCGTCGGGCATGATTTGAACCCGTTTTTCATAGGCGAACGGATCGCGCACATGAACGTTATTCAGAAAGGCGTAAATCCCGTTTCCGGATCCGGTGCCTTTTATCAGAATATTGATCCGGACGGTTCCTTCCGGGGCTTTATCCGGAGGGTCCTGAGTGATGTTGATGGCCGTGATGTTGAAATCAATATGTTCAGCCGCCGCATTCAGCAGGGCGATGTGCCGGTCTTCAAACTGTGCGGCATCGGATTCAATCCGGTACGTTGCGGCGAACAGGGCGAATTCCGAAAGCCCCTTGCTCAATTCCGGAATCAGATGCTCAAGCGCTTTGCTTTGAGCATAGGTGCTGCGTGCATGTTCCAGAATGCTGCGGGAAACCAGACCGGCGACCGCTGTCAAAGCGAGCGGGGCGATCAGCCACAGAGCCAGCACACTCGGTTTTCTTAAGAAGCAGGCCGTATCCATCTGTTTACTCCTTAAATGAAACTTTGTAATTCATGATAAATACATCTTCGTTTCCGGACTTTCCCCGGCTCGTTGTTGCGGGCGTGATAGACGCGAAGCATTGCGCCAGTTCGGGGTTTTTCTGCCAGGTTTGCAGGAACCCGGCACCGGGACTTTTCCGCCCGTTGGTCGGTATGGAAACGCTGAATTCAAATGCCGGACGGCTGTCATTCTTCTGGATAAACGTAAGCCGGTGCAGGGTGCTTCCATCGGTCTGACTGACGAGAACCTTCAGCAGGGGCAGTACCGTGTGAATGTCAGCCGGTAAAGCCTCTTTGATTGCAGTCGCCTGCCGGGTGCGCTCCGCAACCTGTTTTTGCAGACGGTCGGCGTATTGCGCCATCGAACCGGATCCGGGATATAAACTGTGAAACTGCCCCTGGATGGCGCGGTTGCGATGAAGATAGTTCAACGCCTCTTGAATATCCGAGCAGGCTTTCCAGCAGGAGAATGTAAGTATTCCTGCGGACACCAGCAGATAGATCAGCATACCGCGATAAATCAGCCGCCGCTTTGCGACGGGCATTATGAGGGTGCGGGCCAAATTGATTTCAAACTGTTTCATCGCAGAGTCCTCCCAAAGCCAGACCGATTCCTGTCGCTACATTAAAAGTTTCAGGAATCGAAAGATTCAGACGGTCCACGGCGATCCGGGGATCAGCTCCCGGATTCAGAATATTCACCGGAAGCGCGGTGTTCTTTGCCAGCGTCCTGGAAAAATTTTCTTTATCCGGAATCCGTCCGATGAGCACGATTTTTTCCATCGGATGCTGATTGGTTTTGAGATGATAATAGAGCAGGGCGTTTTGAATATTTTCCATCAGGTAGCCGAGGTTTTTATCCCAGCTGTCATTGGCGGAAAAAAGCGTGCGCGGATAGATTCCGCTGTTCGACAGCATGATGATATCCGCGGTCCGGTCCGCCAGATTAATTAAACAGACCGGCGACGTATCGGTTTCGTCGCGGAGGCGTGTATAAAAGTTATAAAGAGCCGAACAGCCGATCTCCACATGGATTGAATACAAACCGGCGGCCCGCATAAGATTAAGATGCCGGGTTATCGTTTTCCGGGGAACGGCTGCCAGAAACCCTGATAATTCGACAGATTTCCGGGCGGTTTCCACAGGATTTACATGCCAGTCAAAACACAGTTCATTGGCGGGCTTCTGCAAAGCCTCCTCGGCTTCCAGCCGCAAGGTCTGAGCCAGTTCGTCGGTCGTAAGGTTTTTATAGTTAAAATAACGGACAATCAGCGATCGGCTGTGCAAGCATGTACGAACCGTGCGGCCCGGCAGTTTTTCTTTTTTCCAGAACACCCGGAGCCACTTGGCCAGTTGCTGATCCGTGAACTCGACCGGGAATTCTCCCGCAGCCAGACGATCCATCTGGAAGCCGCTGCCGGCATTGGAAAAATGCGCCGCAACAACCCGTCCATAGTTAATATCCAGACCGATCACATCTTCTTCGCATCCGAACAGCCGTTTCAGCCGTGCTTTCATAACGATCTCCGCTCTCTTTAGACTCTGCGGCCGCACAGCGACCGCAGAGCCGGCGGATTTACGCCGTGTTCAGTTTACTGAATATCCACCTGTCCCGATCCGGTTCCGACCATCGTACCGCCCCACGTGCCGGCCTGATTCAAGGTCAGCGTTTTTCCGCTGAGACCGCCGGCGTTGGCCGCCGCTGTGGCAGTAATGGTGTAAGCGTCATAGGTTCCGCCAATGGTCACACCGCTTCCGACGAAGTATTTAGCGTTACCGACTTCATTGCGAACAATCTGCGGCAGCTGGGCAAATGACGGCCAGGTTCCTTTTTCGGCATAGTAAACCTTCGCCGCTGTTGCGACTGTACTGCAGATGTTCTGTCCTTCGGTGGCAATCGCGCGTTCGCGGTTATTTGCCATCAGAGGGATGATGATGGCTGCCAGAATGGCAATAATGGCAGCAACAACCATTAACTCGACCAGGGTGAACCCTGATTTTTTATTCTTTGTTCTCATGGCTTCTCTTCCTTTCCTGTTTTCCGGTTTGTTTCCGTGAACCCGTCCGTCCGGGCTGCGCTGTGGCTGTGCTTTTTATCGAATATGTGTAGATACGGTGAACACCGGCAGATAAATGCTGAGTACCAGTACCAGCACCATCAGCCCGAAAACGCTTATAATGACCGGCTCCAGCAGAGCCGTTGCTGTAACAATCGAGGCTTCAACCTGATCCTCATAGGCATCTGCAACCCGGTCCAGAACGTCGGGAAGTCTGCCGGCGCTTTCGCCGACCCGAAGCATGCGAATCAGCAATGAAGGGAATATGCCGGTTTTTTTGAAACCATCCGCAATGTTTGATCCCGAGATGATTTGCGCCTGTCCCTGAACAATCGCCTGTTCGATTATTAAATTATCACCGATGGCGGAAACAATTCTCAGGGTGGTCGAGATCGGTACGCCGCTCTTCAGCATGATGGCGGTACACCGGCAGATGCGGGCGAGAATATAGCGTTTCAGACAGACTCCGGTAATCGGCATCTTCAACTTGGTTCGGTCCAGCCACAGCCGGACCGACGGTATCCGGCGGCAGAATATAAAAACGACTGTGAGCAGCACCGCGAACGCCAAAATGAGCGGAACGTTCTGCAGGATAAAGTTATTAAGACCGAACACTCCCCGGGTCAGCGCTGGCAGCTTGGCGTGCAGATCGTTAAAGATATCCTGGAAGCGCGGGATAATCGCTACCACCATGACCAGACAGATGATGATGAAAAAAGCCGCCACAAAGATCGGATAGGCCATCAGGCTTTTAATTTTGCGGCGCAGCTTGTCGCTTGATTCGATATATCCGGCCAGGCGGTTCAGAGTTTCTCCCAGCGTACCGGACTGTTCCGCCGCCTGAACCATGCCGATAAACACCGGCGAAAAAACTTTCGGATGCGCGGCCACGGCGCTCGAAAATGGAATCCCGTCGTACAGTTTTTTAATAATGTTCGCCAGAACCGCTTTCAGCGCAGGCTGATCCATGTCTTCGTGAATACCTTCCAAGGCTTCGCGCAATGGCAATCCCGAGTTTACGGAGATGGCCAGCTGGCGGCAGAACACCGCCATATCAGTTAAATGGATCTTCTTCGATCCCGGATTTTTTTTCGGCGCGAGCTGCAAGTCTCCGGACTGTTCTTTCGATCTGCGCCGGAAGAGTTGTCCGCCGACGTCTTTTGATTTAGCCGTTTCCGCCGATACCGGCAGAACCGGTTCAACATCGGTCAGGCTGACAACGGTTAATCCCTTCTGCCGCAGGGTGGTCAAAGCGCTCTGCCGCGACTCGGCTTCAATCATGTCACGAATCAGATCCCCCGCTGTATTTTTGGCTGTGTAATTGAATTTGTTCATTTGTCACCTCTCTTCAAAACTGTGTTGCCCGCAACACTTCGTCCAATGTGGTGATTCCGTTTTTAACCTTCATCATCCCGTTATGGGCCAGCGATTCCATGCCGCTTTCAAGCGCGGCTTTGCGCAGGACCGTATCGCTGCAATGTTCAACGATCATTTCCCGCAGCGGGTCCGAAACTTCCAGAAACTCGAAAATGCCCGTCCGGCCCAGAAAACCGGTCTGCTGGCAGTCCGGGCAGCCGCTGCCCCGGAAGAACGTCCACTTTGCAGCGCCGGGGCAAAGCTGTTCGGCCAGTTGTATGTCTTCGGGCGGCGGCAGATATTCCTCTTTGCAACGCGGGCAGATCATCCGGACCAGCCGCTGAGCGATGACCAGCTTCACGGTTGCTGAAATCAGATAGGCGGGCACCCCGATGTCTTTGAGCCGGCTGAAGGAGGAGGGCGCGTCGTTTGTATGCAGTGTGCTCAAAACGAGATGGCCGGTCAGCGAAGAGCGGGTTGCAATCTGCGCGGTTTCCAGATCGCGGATTTCACCGATCATAATGATGTCCGGATCCTGACGCAGGATGGACCGCAGACAGTTCGCAAAATCGAGTCCGATTTTCGGATGAATATGCGTCTGATTAATTCCGTCGATCAGGTATTCAATCGGATCCTCGACGGTCTGAATGTTGACTTCGGGGTTTTTTAAAAAGCTGAGCGCGCTGTAGAGCGTGGTTGTTTTTCCGCTTCCGGTCGGCCCGGTCAGCAGAATAATCCCGTTCGGAAGGCCGAGGATTCTGCGGAACTCCTTCAGCATCGGAGGATCAAACCCGACATCTTTCATATCCACCAGCAGCGAGGCCCGGTCCAGAATCCGCAGTACAATTTTTTCGCCGTGCGCCACCGGCAGGACCGATACGCGCACATCAATTACGCGGTCGTGAACCTTGAATTTGAACCGGCCGTCCTGCGGCAGACGGTGTTCTGCAATATCCAGTTCCGACAGAATTTTGATCCGGGTGGCGATGGCGGCATAGATCGCCCGCGGTGGAGGCGTGACTTCGCGCAGCACGCCGTCGACCCGGAACCGCACGGCGACATATTTCTCTGCGGGTTCAAAATGAATATCGCTGGCCCGGTCGCGGATTGCTTCGAGCAGCAGCAGATTGACGAACCGGATCACCGGCACGTCATTGGCCTTGTCCTTGAGCTGATCCAGCTCGACGTTCACCTGATCGTCAATTTCAACTTCAAGATCGACATCCTCCAGTGAAACAATGTCCTGAAGTCCTTCTTCGATGTACGCTTCTTCTTTGTAGGAGCGGGCAATCAGCGCCAGGATATCCTCTTCGACGCCGACCACCTGATGGATTTCCAGCTTGGTTTGCGAACGGACGGTATCCACGGCATCCAGATCCAGCGGATTGGCCATGATGACTTTTAGGGAACTTTCGTTTTCCTTCTCAAACGGAATCAACGTGTACCGGCGGGCGGTTGCTTCCGGAACCAGCCGGATGACGGAACGCTCGATGTGACATTCTTCCGGAATTTCGACCAACGGTATGTGCAGCAGATTGGAAAGAGCCAGCGCAAGCTCCCGCGAAGAAGTCAGACCGCATTCCGCCGCCAGACG
>DAONGM010000002.1:30118-31298 GCA_035404105.1 Pontiellaceae bacterium | reverse complement strand
TGATTGCCGGTATCAGCGCGGCGCGGTACGCCGGCCGGCAGACCGATCTGCAAATGCGCCGGGATCTGGTAAACTGCGCCGCCGCCATTGCCCTCGCCATCGACCCGGATGATATCCGTTCGCTTTCTTTCTCCTCTTCCGACCTGAACAGGCCTGAATTCCTGCGCCTGCGCGGTCACTTACGCGCCGTGGCGGAAGCCTCCGGGCTGCGCAGTCTTTATACGATGGCGCTGCGCAACGGAAAAATTGTTTTCGGCCCGGAAAGTCTGCCGCCGGACGACCGGTATGCTTCGCCGCCCGGCACGGTATATCAAACTCCGACTGAAAAGGACTTTGAGATTTTCCGTACCGGTGAACCGCAGATCCAGGGGCCCGCCCGCGATGAATACGGAACGTTTGTAACCGCTACCTTTCCGGTAACCGATCCCCAGACCGGAGAAACGCTGCTGGTGGCGGGAATTGATGTGGAAGCCTCCGCGTGGCGCGCCGCCATTCGTAAAGCGCAATGGATCCCGATCCTGATTGCAGCGGGACTCTTGTCGATACTGCTGGCCGGTCGTTTGCTTATAAAATGGCGCACAAACCATTCGCCCGCCCCGGCCGGGCATCTGCGGCATATCGAATCCAGTCTGTGCGCGGTGTTTATGCTGATGCTGACATTAACCGTGTCTGTACTTCTGAATAATGCGGAGAAAAGAGCGCGGAAAGAAACCTTCGTCACTCTGGCGCGGGCGCAGGCCGCCATTTTCAACGAAACGTTTCTCAGGTTCCACAACGAGTTGCAGGCGGTGTCGCAATTCTTTGAGTCGAGCGAACTGGTTACCCGCGAAGAATTTCAACAGTTCGAGCGGCGGCTGACCACAGACACGCCGGCACTGGCCTGCATCTGGATCCCCGAGGTTCCGGCAGGTGAAGCCGAACCGTTTACGGCGGCGGCCCGCAAAGACGGACTTAACGGTTTCCGTATTTGGCAGCAGGATGAGCAAGGAAACGCCATTGCAGCAGCCGGCCGACCGCTGTTCTATCCTGTTTTCTACATTGAACCGTCAGGCCATACTGAAAAAGCATACGGATATGACATAGGATCGGATCCCCTTTGCCGGGCCGCTGTTCAGGAAACGCTGAGAACGGGTCTTGAAACCGCCACCGATCCGGGAAAACTCATTGCACTGCCGGATCA
>DAONGM010000002.1:6093-30018 GCA_035404105.1 Pontiellaceae bacterium | reverse complement strand
ATGAAACCGTTCCGCTGTTTGCCTTCGGCAAAACCTATTCGCTGCTGATTCTTCCCGAGAAAAAATGGCTGGACGCACATCCGTTAAGCAGCGGCAGAAATGCCGCCGCTGCCGGCATTCTTCTCACAGTGCTGCTTTGCGGACTGGTTCATATGCTCGCCAACCGCCACTTGATTCTCGAACGGCTGGTACAGGAGCGAACGGATGAACTGGACCGCAGCCGCCGAAAAATCGCAAGCCTCTTCCGGTCCGCACCGGTCGGCATCGGACTGGCCGTTGACCGCGTTCTCATGGAGGTGAATGATCAGGTCTGCACCATGACCGGCTACGCCCGGTCCGAACTGCTTGGCAGCGACGCCCTTCTGCTTTACACCTCGCAGGAAGAATATGAACGGGTCGACCGCGAACGGTCGGAACAGATCAGTAAAACCGGCAGCAGTACGATTGAAACCCGGTGGAAGAACCGCGACGGAACCGTGACGGATATACTGCTCACTTCCGCGCCGATCGACCCGGCCGATCTGCAAAAAGGCATCACCTTCACAGCGCTGGACATTTCCCGGCGCAAACAGGACGAACAGGCTCTGCGCGCCAGTGAAGAAAAATACCGCACCACATTCAGCTCCATCGGAGACGCGGTGATCTCTACAGACGTAACCGAACGTATCGCCGGAATGAATTCCGCGGCAGAAGCACTGACCGGCTGGAAAGAAAGCGAAGCCGTCGGCCGGCCGCTGGCAACGGTTTTCCGGATCATTAATGAAACGACACGGAATCCCGTTGAGAGCCCGGCGGCCAAAGTTCTGGCCGAAGGAAAAATCGTCGCCCTGACCAGCCATACTGTGCTGCTTTGCCGGGACGGCCGCGAAATTCCGATTGCCGACAGCGGCGCGCCGGTAAAAAATGAAAAAGGCGAAATCACCGGCATCGTGCTGGTCTTCCGGGATCAGACCCGGGAACGCTCTGTACAGAAAGTGATTGAGGAAAGCGAGCTGCGCTACCGGCAGCTTTTCGAAAACATGACCGCAGGCTTCGCGCTGCACGAAATGATCTATGACAGACTGGGCGCTCCGCAGGATTACCGCTTTCTGGTCGTCAACCCCGCTTTTGAAAGGCTGACCGGCCTGAGCGCTGACCGGATCATCGGAAGAACGGTTAAAGAAGTTCTGCCCGGCACGGAACTGCGCTGGATTGAACAGTACAGCAAGGTGGTGAAAACCGGCGTAGCCGCTGAATTCCAGGATTATTCGAAAGATCTGAACCGGTTTTTTGATGTAAAAGCATTCTGCCCGGCACCGGGTCGCTTCGCCGTTGTGTTCACGGATATCACGAAACAAAAACACGCCGAAGCGGATTTGAATGAGCGCCTGAGTGAGCTCGAGCGTTTCAACCGTGCCGCTATTGACCGGGAAGTGCGCATGGTTGCGCTTAAAAAGGAAATCAATGCCCTGAGCACCCAGTTGAACCGGCCCGCCCCCTATCCGGTCGCATCCGCCAAGCCGGAACCCTCCGTCCCGCCCGGACCGGAACGCAACGGTTTTTTCAAACAGCTGTTTAAAAGGTTTACCTCTCATGCAAATTAACCGGTTTTTCTCACTGCTTCTTGTCTGCGCGGCACCGCTCTGCCGGGCGGAGACGGACATCCGTTCTGCCGCCGAACCGAATTATCCGCCGCTGTCGGTTGTCAATTCCGACGGACACGCCGACGGATTCGCTGTTGAAATGCTGCGGGCGGCGCTGAAAGAAATGGGCCGGAACGTTGTTATTGATTCCGGTTCCTGGCAGGACATTAAACAGCAGCTGGCCGATGGAAAGATCGATGTTCTGCCTCTGGCCGGACGCACACCGGAACGCGAGGCGGTTTTTGATTTCACCATCCCCTACCTCACGCTGCACGGCGCGCTGTTTGTGCGCGATGACAGCACCGGCATCCATACGATGGATGATTTGAAAGACAAACGTATCGCCGTCATGCGGGGCGACAATGCGGAGGAATATATCCGCCGCGCGAATCTTTCAGAACACATCCTGACCACGCCGGATTTCGAAGAAGCATTCCGGATGCTGTCCGACGGCCGGGCGGATGCCGTTGTCGCACAGAAATTAATGGGCATTACGCTCCTCAAGAAGCTGAATATCACCAATGTCCGGATTACCGGAAAGCCGAACCAGGAGTTCAGACAGGATTTCTGTTTTGCTGTAAAATCCGGAAACAAAAAACTGCTGTCGGTGCTGAACGAAGGCCTGGCCCTGATAACAGCAAACGGTACGGCCCGGCAGCTTCAGCAGAAGTGGCTCGGAAGGGACGAACGCACACTCGCTCTGGCCCGCACCATCATTTACGGCGGTAATCTGGATTTCCCGCCGTATGAGTTTCTCGACGAAAAGGGGCGGCCCGCCGGATTTACAGTGGAACTGACCCGGGCGATCGCCCGCGAACTCGGCGTGAACATCGCCATCGAACTGGCCCCGTGGTCCGAAACCGTCCGGAAACTGGAACACGGAGAGCTGGATGTGTCCAGTATGCAGTACACTCCGTCAAGAGGCCGGCAATTCAGCTTTTCGACGCCGTTTTCAACCATGTATCAGGCGATTTTCGCCCGGAATGATGCGCCGCCCTACCGGCGGTTCGGGGATTTGAGCAAATACCGTATCGCCGTCCGCAATGCCAGCGTCATGTACGACTACGCCCTGCGTCAGGGCCTGAGCAACTCGCTGGTTATCACTGAAAGGCCGGAAGATGCCCTTCACCTGCTGATCGAAAACAAAGCCGACTATGCCCTTCTCCCGTACTGGCAGGGCGTTCAGGAAGCGGAAAAAAACGGCTGGAAAAATCTGCATGCCGTTGAAAAACGCCTGACCGAAACAGAATACTGCTACACGACGGCGGCCGGGAACACAGAGCTGATCAACCTGCTGAATGACGGACTGGCCCGGCTTAAAGAAAGCGGCGAATACCGGAATATCTACAACAAGTGGATGGGCGTACTGGAACCGGATTCCCGGCGGGAGCAGACAAAAAAAATCCTGATGGCATTTCTGGCCTTCTTCGCGCTGCCCGCAATGGCCGGCGGCGGAATTATTTTCGCCCTGAACCGGACGATAAAAAGACGGACGGCTGAACTGGAGCTGGCAAACCGCACACTGAACGATTCCCGCCTCGCCGCCTTAAATATGATGGAAGATGCCATCGAGGCAAAAAACCAGCTGGAAGAGAGTCAGACGCGGCTGCGATTGACACAGTTTTCTCTCGATCACTCCGGCGATGCTGTATTCTGGGTCGATTCAGCCGAACGGTTTTTTTACGTCAACGAAGCCGCCTGCCGTTCGCTTGAATACACCCGGGACGAACTGCTCCAACTGTCCGTAAAAGATATTAATCCGGGATTCCCTCAGGAAAAATGGCCGACGTTCTGGGAAAAACTGAAGGAAAAAGAATCGCTGGTCTTTGAGGCCTGCCACAAAACAAAAACCGGACAGACTTTCCCGGTAGAGATCCACGCCGGATTTATCACGTTCGGCAGTCTGGAATGCATCTGTGCTTTCGTCCATGACATCAGCGACCGGAAACGGCGGGAAGCCGAACTGCAGCGGCTCTCCACCGCCATCGGACAGTCGCCGGAAGCGGTCATGATTACCGGTCCCGACGGGATCATTCAGTATGTCAATCCGGCGTTCGAAACCATCTCCGGGTTCTCCCGGCAGGAAGCGATCGGGAAAAATCCGCGTATTCTCAAAAGCGGACAGCACGATGCCGTGTTTTATTCCAACCTCTGGAAAACCATTGGATCCGGCAGAAACTGGGAAGGCCGGTTTATTAACAAACGGAAAAACGGAAAACTCTACACCGAAGAAGCAACCGTATCTCCGGTCCGTGATTCCTCGGGAAACATCACCGGCTATGTCGCCGTTAAACGCGATATCACCGAAGAACTGGGCAAAGAAGAACAGTACCGGCAGGCGCAGAAAATGGAAGCTGTGGGCCAGCTGGCCGGCGGAATTGCCCACGACTTTAACAATATCCTTCAGGCGATTCTGGGCTTCAGCGAAATTCTCTTAACCCGGCTGGCATCTGACACCGTTGAGTACCGGAATGTTGATGAAATCCAGAAAGCGGCGAAACGGGCGGCTGAACTGACGCGGCAGCTGCTGGCCTTCAGCCGCAAACAGCCTGCTGAAAAGAAACTGTTGCAGCTCAACTCAACCCTTCAGGACACGGAAGTTCTGCTTCAGCTGCTGCTCGGAGAAAAAGTCAGATGCTCTCTGAAGCTGACACCGGATCTGCACCCGGTATATGCCGATCACGGACATATAACGCAGATTATTTTAAATCTGGCCGTCAACGCGCGCGACGCCATGCCGGACGGCGGACTCCTGACCATCAGCACCGAAAATATTCTATTCACAGAACAGAATGTTCCGGCACATCCCGATGCACGGCAGGGAAACTTCATCTGCTTATCCATCGCAGATACCGGCACGGGATTAAGCCCCGAAGTGAAAGACCATCTTTTCGAACCGTTCTTTACAACCAAAGGTGTCGGCAAAGGAACCGGTCTGGGACTCTCCGTTATCTACGGCATCGTCAAACAAAGCAAAGGCTGGATCCAGGTGGAGAGCGAAGAAGGCCGGGGAACTGTTTTCAAAATTTACCTGCCGGCCTGTGAACCCGGCGCCTTGTCGGCAGACAGTCATGTTTCGCCGGACGGATCAACGGATCAGCGCATCCTGCTGGTCGAAGACGATCCCGCGATGCGGGATATGGTTCTCCGTCTTCTGCAGAATGCAGAATATCAGACCTTTTCCGCCGGAAACCTCAAAGAGGCGGAGCGGATCTTTGAACAGGAACGGGGCCGGTTCGATCTGCTTTTCAGTGACATCGTCCTTCCTGACGGCAACGGAGTTGAACTGGCCGACAACCTCCGGAAGAAAAAACCCGGATTCCCCGTCCTGCTTTACAGCGGCTACCAGAATCAGCGTGAACGGTGGGACAACCTGGATTCTAAAGGATATCACTTCCTGCAGAAGCCTTTCACCGTCACCGCACTGCTGGCCATGGTTCACGACATCTTGACGGAAGCGAAAAAGTAAGGAATTGTCAAACTGCAGCCTTAAACGAAAGAGTACCGCTATGGGAAACCTCCTGATCATTGAAGACGATCTGTCCGTTCAGCAGATGTTTAAGCAGTTTCTTGAAAGTAACGGGTTCACCGTTTTCTGCGCCTCTGAAGGACTCGAAGGCATGAATCTGCTGAAACAGCAAAAGGTCGATCTGATCATCACCGACATCATGATGCCGGAAATGGACGGCCTTGAAGTCATTCAGGCCGTACAGGAAACCCAACCCGGCCTGCCGATTATCGCCATTTCCGGCGGAATGCGCGACGTACCGATCAACTTCCTGCCGCACGCCAGAAAATTCGGCGCCTGCCGGGTTTTTGAAAAGCCGGTTTCTTTAACCACCCTGCTCGCTTCTGTACAGGAGCTGCTCAAGACCGAATAGCTTCGGCTATTCGGTCTTACCGGCGTCCGGCTTTTCAAAATAAATAAATCCGGCCTGCGGGCAGATGGTGATCCGGTATTTACTCAACAGCTGCGCACCGATCCGTGTGCCGCCGGAAGATTTGACAACCGCCGGAGCGGAAAAAAGAATATCGGCATCCAGCTGCATGGATGCCACCGGCGAAGCATCGTCTGTCGCAACCTCAAAGTCGCCGGCCGGATCGATCAGGATGAGTCTTTCCTTGCCGTTAACTGCACCGCGCACCGTACAGGCGCCGACATATTTGACCAGCGGAATGCGGGCAATAACATCAGCCGGATCCGGCGAGTAAATATTTTTTGCCGTCGAGAGCAGCACCTGCTTTTTGCTGTAATCCAGCTGAATCTGTTCAAATTTCCTAAGCTGCTCCCATCCGACAACCCCTTTGAGTTCGGGCTTTTCAATACCGCGGGCCGGCTGGCCGAGCGGGCCGGTCGCCATGCGCGTGTGCACCAGAGGAAATTCAATCAGGAGAGATTTAAACTTCATTGCAGGCACCGCCGAAACACAGCTTGCAAACTCGTCGCCGGGCATTTTGACCAGCTGCGCGTCACGTTCGCTGACCGGTGTTGCGCCAAGATCTCCGGCTAAATCAAACTCAAGCCAGCTGAGCGGTGTGCTGAAATCAAGCAGTACCGGCGTTGCCAGCCCGAACTTCCCGCTCATCATCACCACCGGACGGGACGGTTCTTCAGCTTTCATCGGCAGCACGGCCCCCTGATTGGCATGCACCCGGCTCCCGCCGCGATATTCGATTCCTTTGGGGGTCTGATAGATGTCGAATCCGCAAACACGCGGGTCGCGCACTTTGGCAAGGTAGGCCGACTGTTTCTTCCACGGAACCGGTTTCGTTTCCGTGGTTTTACAGCCCGCAGCGAAAAGCATCAAAGCACTCAGAGCAAAAAAACCGGTTTTCATTTTCATCAGCGTTCCTTTCTCTCCGCCGAAGGGCGGCGGCCGTCTAATGTATCAAGCAGGTAATAAATATCATGGCTGTCATCAGAGATCGAACAAATCAGCAGTCCTTCCGTGATGGAAAAACGGACGCGCATCCACGGAGGAAGCGACGGATCGCTGTACTGCCAAACCGGCCATGCGCCATAGGAGCGCGCCGTCTTTATGCCTTCAGGCGGGAAAAGAGCCAGCTGCCAGCGGAGAAGAAATGCACGCGGACCGATCGTGCTGACAGCGATCCAGGAATCTCGCCGGTCACGTCCGCCGAGCGGAACAGTCGCTACGGTCAGCGGACTGTTTTCCAGCATTTGGAAACTTTTCCTCCACCGGCCGGGATCATCGCTGCCGGTTCTGCCAAGCAGCGGAAAAAACGAAAGAAACTGTCCGGGCGTCTCGCCGCGGTAAATCAGCTGCGCATGTGCGGGAACCGGTTTGAGTGCGCAAAGAGCTTCAGACGGTATATAAAAAATCCAGCCGAACACCGAAAGCGCGAGCAGTGCGGCCAGCGCATAGATGATCCAGCGGCGCATCATGCCTGAACCGTGCCTTTGAGTTCCGCGATCGAACCGATGCCTTTGGCGGCCATCCATGTTTCCATTCCTTCAATCACGCGCACAGCGGTGGAAGGATCCGTGAAGCTGGCGGTGCCGACAGCAACCGCGGTTGCTCCGGCAATGACAAATTCAAGTGCGTCTTCAGGGCTGTAAATTCCGCCCATCCCGATGATCGGAATCTTAATGACTTTGGCGGCTTCCCAGACCAGTTTGATCGCGATCGGCTTAATCGCCGGCCCGGAAAGCCCGCCGGTACGGTTGGCCAGCTGAGGCTTGCGCGTCTCGATATTGATCGCCATCGCAGGATAGGAATTCATGATCGAGACCGCATCGGCGCCGCACTCTTCAGCGGCACGGGCGAAGGCTTTAATGTCCGCGACATTCGGCGCCAGCTTGATAATGAGAGGCTTCTGCGTTCTGGCGCGAACAGCATCAACCACCGTCCGGAACAGATTCACATCCGTTCCGTAAAGCGCCCCGCCCTCTTTGACGTTCGGGCAGGAAACGTTGACTTCGAGCGCACTGATCCGCGCCTGCTCATTGAAAATCTCTGCGACGCGGCTGTAGTCTTCGACGGTTTTTCCCCAGATGTTGACGATGAGCGGCACCCGGTAGTTATCGAAAAACGGCAGATATTTTTTGATGAATCCCTGCGCGCCGGGACCCGGCAGGCCGATGGCGTTGAGCATGCCGCCGGAGGTTTCGAATGTGCGCGGCGTGGAATTGCCGATGTGCGGCTCCGTACAGATGCCTTTAACGGTAATAGCGCCGAGTCGGTCCAGATCAACCAGGTCGGCATACTCCGGCCCGTAGCCGAAGGTTCCGGAGGCAACCGTCACCGGATTTTTCATTTCCAGCGAACCGATGCGAACAGCCATATCCGGCTGCTCCGGCAGGGAGCGGGGAGCGGGGGGCGGGGCAACATAAGATGTCATTGCGCAGATCCTCTCATCAGGCTTTTTCTAAAGGACTCTATCATTCTGCTCTCCGTTTCAAGTTCTGCTAGTTGGCGATCTCGCAACTCTGAACTGATCAAACCTCTCTTTTCAAAAAGAATCATCATGTTGGCGTTTTCAAAACAGGATCGTTTGGCAAAATTTAAAAACTGAGCAAATTCTTTCTTTGAAGCCGCTCCGGCACCTTCGGAAATATTGTTTGAGATACTAAGAGCCGCACCGCGCAACTGATCGGAAACCCGGTAAAATTTGCGAACATCCATCTCATCGGCAATATTCAAGAGCTGATCGGCGATCTCAATAGCACGTTGCCATATTTCGAGGTTTTGGAATCTAAATTGCGCCATATGAACCTCCTCCTCGCTCCCAGCACCACGCTCCCTTCTACCCCTCCCAGAGAATCTCCCGTGCTTCGAAAACGGGGCCGTCTTTGCAGCAGCGCGCCCATTCCCACTCTTCGGCGGTTTTGCGTTTAATGACGCAGGTCAGACAGGCGCCGACGCCGCAGGCCATATTGCGATCCATGGACAGCCACGCGGTGACGCCGTGCCGGATGGCGCGGTCGCCGACTGCTTTAAGCATGGCGTTCGGACCGCAGGCAAAAAGCTCCACGGTTTTCAAATTCTTCTGTTCCGCAATCCACGGATCGAGCGCGGCGGTGACAAGGCCTTTTTGTCCGAGAGAACCGTCGTCGGTGGTAACACGCACATCCCAGCCGAGCTCTTTGAATTCGTTGACACAGAGGATATCCATTGCACTGCGTCCGCCGAAGAAGGCGACGCCTTTGACCGGGAGTTTGGCGGCCTGAAGATAAAGAGCTGCGTTGCCGTAGCCGCCGGCGACCAGCACCGGCGTTTTTGTGGTTTCCCCGATCATCGGAAACCCGGTGCCCAGCGGACCAAGAAGATCGACTTCCTCGCCTTCGCGCACTGAGCACATGGCGGCAGTGCCTTTGCCCACGGATTTATAAAGTATCGCGATGCCTTCAGAATCGGCCTTGAATACGCTGAAGGGACGGCGGAGAACGGCGTCAGCCAGTCGCGGTACGCGCACGTGGACAAACTGCCCCGGCTGTACAAGCGGCCCGACGGCGGGAGCGGAAAGTCTGAGCAGGCGGTAGTCGCCCTGAAAGATCCGGTGTTCGGTTACGGTGGTTTTTTCCTGTGTCATCGGGCGCGGATTGTGCGGAGTTTCAAATGCGAGGTCAAACGCTTTCCGCCCGCGGCGATCAGGTTGCTATTGAACCGGAGAACCCGGACGGCGCTCCTTGAGTTCGCGGCGGTACTCCTCCAAAAAAGTCAGGATGTCCGGATTGCGATTGTCTCTGGCGAGCTGCTCTGCCGTTTCTTTTTCCGGCGACTTCGCATTGATATCGGCACCGCCCCGCGCAAGAACTTCAAAAATGCCGGTACGTCCGAGCTGCGCAGCCATCAGCAGCGGAGTGCGCCCCCGATAACCGCGCAGTTCCGTATTCGCTCCATGTTCAAGCAGCATACGGACTATCGCGACCTGATCACTGCGAACGGCATGGTGTAAAGGAGTCCATTCATACCGGTCTTTTACATCAATATTCGCGCCGTGTTCGAGCAGCAGGTGCACCATCTCTGCGTGCCCTCTGTTGACGGCGTAATGCAGCGCAGTCGCGCCGTTCGATGCACAAACATTCACGTCTGCGCCGCGCTCAATCAGAATGTTGATCATTTTCAAATTACCGGAGCGGGCGGCGCACAGAAAATAGTCTTGGCCGGCACAAACAGTTCCGTTTGTAAGTGCTCCGGCAGCAACCAGCGGCTCAACCGCCAAACTGTTGGCCCGCACAGCCAGACAAAGCGGCGTGGCTTGATCGGCATTGAGCACCTGAAGATTCGCGCCGGCCGCAATCAGCCGTTCGACCAGCCGCGGATTGCTCTGCATTGCGGCAAAATGGACTGCTGTGTTGCCCTGCGGCCCGGGCAGGTTCACATCAGCCCCGGAATTCAGCAGTAAATCCACGGCCGCCGGGTTCCCGCTTTTAACCGCATACATCAGCGGTGAAAGACCGTCGTTATCAAGCGCATTGATGTCAGCTCCGGCGGCCAGCTGTTTTTGGATCAGTTTGAGATTTTCTGCCGCTGCGGCACCATGAAGGGTCGCGTCCGGACGCCCATCCAGCCGGCACAACCCGATAAAAATCACCAATGCAACCGTAACAACTGAAATCCAGAACCAGAATGCCTTCAAAGTATATTTCTCCATAAACTGTTACACGGCAGAGAGATTACTCTTTTTGTGGGATGCCGCATGTCAGGCGTTAGCCTGAAATTATCGTGAGGGTTCAGCCTACAAAGCAGCAAAAAGGATCACACCTTTTTGTCAAAAATCCACTGAACCGCCCGCTGAACCAGTTCGGTTGAGCCATGCACACCAAGTTTTGCCTTGATGCGGGCCCGATAGGTTTCGACGGTTTTGACGCTCAGATGCATCGCCTCGGCGATCTCCGCCGTGCTTTGGCCTTTTCCGATCTGCTCAAAGACCGCCAGTTCGCGATCACTGAGTTTAGTGATTGAATCGCAGCCGGCATCGACCCGCCGGACGGTTTGCATGATCTTCTGCTTGACCTCTTCGCTGGCATAGACGCCGCCGCCAAGTACGCAGCGAACGGCCTCAACCAGCCGGTCGGGATGCACGCTTTTACTGACATATCCGACTGCTCCGGCGCGCAGAACCCGCTCCGCATAGAGCATCTCGTCCTGCATAGAAAGGACCAATGTCTTTATATCAGGAAGCTGGGCGGCAATGTCTTTTACCAGATCAAGACCTGATTCGCCGCCCAGCGACAGATCGATCAGAACCAGATGGGGAGTCGCCGCCGTACAACGCTGCAGGGCTTCGGCCCGGCTGACGGCCTCGCCGCAAACTGCCAAATCAGATTCACGCTCAATAAAGTCGCGCAGACCTTGGCGGACAAATGCATGGTCATCGACAATAAGGATTTTTTTCTTCGCGCCGGGTGGGGTTGTAACGCTCATGCGGCGCATACTGCCAGATTCGCCGCTGATTACAATTCCTGTTTATTGCGGTTTTCTTTTTCGTCCGCTTTAACCGCATTCCAGACCGCATCAAGCTCTTCCAGCGAGCACTTTTCAATCTCACGGCCTTCGGCGTGCAGACGGTTTTCCAGACTCCGGAAACGGCGCATGAATTTGGCAATGTTCTCGTTGAGCAGATCTTCGGATTCGTGTCCGAGATAGCGGCTGAGATTGACCGTCGAAAAAAGCAGGTCGCCGAGTTCCTCGCGGATGGCGGCTGCGTTTTTCTGCGCCATCGCTTCTTTAACTTCGGCCAGCTCCTCTTCAAGTTTGGCAATGACGCCGCCGATCTCGTCCCACTCGAAGCCTGCACGCGCAACGCGCTTTTGCACCAGATGGGCTTTGGCCAGCGCCGGCAGATGGCGCGGAATACCTTCCACCAGCGAGCGCGGCGTTTCCGCATCCTTTTCGGTTTTCTTGATTTTCTCCCAGTTGCGGAGCACTTCGCCGGACGTGCCGGCTTTCACATCGCCGAAAACGTGCGGATGCCGCCGGATGAGTTTATCGGCAATGCCGTTGACGACGTCGTCAAAACTGAAGTCTCCGGATTCTTCGCATATCTGCGCCTGAAAAACGACCTGTAGAAGTAAATCGCCCAGCTCACCGCGCAGCTCGGCGCGATCGCCGCTTTCGATGGCGTCGATCACTTCATAGCTTTCTTCGATGAGATTGGACTTGAGCGAATCGAGCGTCTGCTCGCGGTCCCACGGGCAGCCGTCCGGCGCACGCAACTTGCGCATAATGCCCAGCAAACGGTCTATGGACGTTTCTTTCATGGCTCTCCAATAAAAAAGGCTGAACACGATGGTTCAGCCTTTGTGCTGCGAAAAGGATGTCCGTGTTACCGGCGGCTGACCAGCTCAAGCAGTTCTTTAGCTGACAGATCGCCCAGCGTGTCGAGTACAACCTTGGCACCGGTAAAATCTTCAAACGCGGTGTAGGCGTCCGGCAGAGCAATCGCTGTGGCTCCGGCTGTCAGCGCGCCTTTGCAGGCGGCACGCGAGGCAACAATCGCGATCAGCGGAATATTTTCCTGTCCGCGCTGTTTGAGAATACGCAGCCAGTGGTCGGCACGCGGGAAAATCGGGTCGGCGCTGTCCATCGCCACCAGGTCAACGCCCAGTGTGTCGAGTCCGGTCTTTTTCATCAGTTCCTTGGCGGCCGGTTCCGGCCAGGCCGAAAGAGCAACAACCTGGATATTGCGTTCCTGCGCAGCCTTGATGAGCGCCGGAAGATCCTTATTGAGCACCGCTTTATCCGCAAAGGCTTTAACCATCAGGGTTTCCGCCTGCTCGGTCAGCTGGTCGCCGGTGGTCAGGTTGCGGCCGGAAGCTTCAATCATGGCCTGAATGGCTTTGCCGGGGCGCGGAGTAAGGCCGCAACGGGCGAACAGCGCCGGGGTAACCTCGATATCTTTGCTTTTCAGCACCTGTTTGAGCGCGTCAAACATGATCTGGCGACCGTTAACGGCGACATATTCGAGTTCGAAGAAAAGGACTTCCCGCGCCTTGTTTTTTTCGGCGGCCGGTTTGGTTTCGGTTTTGGCTTTGCTCATTCAGTCTGCTCCGGTTAATTACACATTTTTCTATAAAAGCGGGGGATAGTGTATGCGGCGGAACCCGCACAAGTCAAGCGTACTAAAAATACCTCCCCTCCTGCGCAGGAAAAGGGTTGCAAGCCTCGGTGTGGATTGTGATTATGTCCGGAATTTTGGCGGAATCACGGGACTTTTTCAGCGGACATAAAATGAAAAAAGCAATCATTGCACTTGAAGACGGCACCTGCTTCACCGGCCGGGCCTTTGCCGGCGCCGGAGAATTCTACGGCGAGCTGGTGTTCAACACCTCGATGACCGGCTATCAGGAGATTCTGACCGACCCCTCCTATAACGGCCAGATCGTCACCATGACCTACCCGTTGATCGGCAATTACGGCGTAAACCCCGAAGATGTCGAATCGCGCGCAGTTTTCGCGAAGGGACTGGTCATCAGCGAGTGCAGCCGGATTCAAAGCAACTGGCGCTCAACCATGAGCCTTCCCGAATATCTCGAAAAAGCCGGCGTGGTCGGCGTGGATCAGGTGGATACACGTGCCATCACCATCCACATCCGCGACAAGGGCGCCATGAAATGCGTCATTTCAACCGAAGACCTCGATTGCGCCAGTCTGGTCAAAAAAGCCAAAGAGTCCGCCGGACTGGTTGGCCGCGACCTTTCAACCGAAGTCAGCGCACAGAAACCTTATATTTTCCCGGAAGGCGGCAAACCGAACGCCCGTTTCCGCGTGGCGGTCATCGACTGCGGTATCAAAACCAACCAGCTGCGCATTTTCAACGAGCTCGGCTGCGAATGTCATGTATTCCCGAACACCTCGTCGGCCAAAGAAATTCTGGCCTGCAAGCCGGACGGTCTTTTCCTTTCTAACGGCCCGGGCGACCCGGCCGGTGTTCCGCAGATTGTCGCCACCGTGAAAGAACTGATTGAATCCAAACTGCCGACCTTCGGCATCTGCTTCGGCCACCAGATGCTGGGACAGGCGTTCGGCGCGAAAACCTATAAACTGAAGTTCGGTCACCGCGGCGCCAACCAGCCGATTCAAGATTTGCGGACCCGGAAAGTGGAAATCGCTTCGCACAACCACGGTTTCTGCGTCGATCCGGCCACCGTTGATCCGGAAATCGCCGAAGTCAGCCACATCAACCTCAACGACAACACCGTCGCCGGCCTGCGGCACAAAACGCTGCCGGTGTTCTGTGTGCAGTACCATCCCGAAGCCTGCCCCGGCCCGCACGACCCCTATTACCTCTTCGAAGAGTTTATCGCACTGATGGAGCAGTATAAAAAACGCTGATGAAAGATCTTAAAAACATAATACTGCTGACGCTCGGCGTCCTGCTGATGATTGTCATTCTGCAGAATACGGCGACAGTTTCTTTTCACGTCCTTCTATGGAAAGTCAGCATGCCGCTGATCATTATGACGGCCGTCTCGCTGTTTGCCGGATTTGCCGCAGGACGCCTTACACGCAGGAAACGGGGTTGAGATGAAACACAGTGAATGGATTGCCATTTTAGATTACGGCTCGCAGGTCACCCAGCTGATTGCCCGCCGCATCCGCGAGCAGAAGGTATATTGCGAAATCATCCGCTTTGACACCAAAGCCGCCGACCTCGCCGGACGCGCACCGAAAGGCATCATCCTTTCCGGCGGCCCCGCCAGCGTCACCGATCAGGGCTCGCCGCTGTGCGACCCGGCGATTTTCGACCTGAACATTCCGATCCTCGGGATCTGCTACGGCATGCAGCTCACGTCCCAGACGCTCGGCGGCAAAGTACACCGCGGCACCAAGCGCGAGTACGGCAAAGCGACGATGCAAGTCACCAAAGAGTGCCCGATTTTCCAGGGACTGGAAAAAAATCTTCAGGTCTGGATGAGTCACGGCGATAAAGTTGAAGCCCTGCCCGCCGGATTCGAAGCTGTCGCCACAAGCGACAACTGCCCGTACGCCGCCATGCAGAACGCCGCGAAGAAAATCTACGGCGTCCAGTTCCATCCCGAAGTCGTCCACACGCCGCAGGGCGCACAGATGCTCGGCAACTTCGCCTATAAAGTCTGCGGCTGCTCCGGCGACTGGAAGATGAGCAAATTCATCGAAGACAACATTGCCGCCATCCGCGCCAAAGTCGGCAGCGACCACGTCCTGCTCGGACTGAGCGGCGGCGTGGATTCCTCCGTCGTGGCCGCCCTGCTCCATAAAGCCATCGGCCCGCAGCTTCACTGCGTCTTCGTCGACAACGGACTGCTCCGCTACAACGAAGCGCGTGAAGTTGAAGAGCTCTTCGGCAACGCCTTCGGTATCGATCTGCACACAGCGCATGCTCAGGACATTTTCCTCAACGCGCTGGCCGGCGTCAGCGATCCGGAGAAAAAACGTAAAATCATCGGCAAAACCTTCATCGACGTCTTCGCCGAAAAAGCGCGCAGCCTGAGCGGCAAAGTAAAATATCTCGCACAGGGCACACTTTATCCCGACGTCATCGAGAGCGTTTCGCCGATCGGCGGCCCGTCGGCCACCATCAAGAGCCACCACAACGTCGGCGGACTGCCCGCCGACTTGAAGTTCGATCTCATCGAACCGCTCCGGGAACTATTCAAAGACGAAGTGCGCGCCGTCGGCCGCGAACTCGGCCTGCCGAGCTACGTCGTTGACCGCCAGCCCTTCCCCGGCCCCGGCCTGGCCGTACGCATTCTCGGCGAAATCACAAAAGACCGCATCGACCTGCTCCAGCTCGCCGACCTGCGCGTCCGCGAAGAAATCCTGAAAATGGAAAACCATCTCGACGTCTGGCAGTACTTTGCCGTGCTGCTGCCGATCCAGACCGTCGGCGTCATGGGCGACGACCGCACCTACGAAAACGTCGTCGCCGTGCGCGCCGTGCAGAGCCTCGACGGGATGACCGCCGACTGGTACAAACTGCCCTACGAAGTCCTCGACAGCATTTCGAACCGCATCATTAATGAAGTCAAAGGTGTCAACCGCGTCTGCTACGACATTTCGTCCAAACCGCCTTCCACCATCGAATGGGAGTAAAGCGGAAACCTGAACCTTGAAATTTGAAACCTGAAAATGGGAAGTGAATTTGACAGATGTGATTTGAAGGAACGCACCACAGCGTTCGCGATTGCCATTGTCAAACTGTACTCCGCTCTTCCAAAGCAAGACCGGTACGAGGTTCAAATCGCGGGCAAGCAGATGATCCGGTCCGGCACATCGGTCGCCGCGAACTTCCGGGAGGCGGCGCGGGCCCGAAGTAAAGCGGACTTCATTTCAAAAATTGAACTCTGCACCCAGGAAGCGGATGAAACGCTTCTGTGGCTGGAAGTTTTAGAAAAAGGATGCAATTTAACTACAGAAACAATCGAAGCTCTGAAAAAGGAGACTGATGAACTGATCGCGATTTTTGTCACCATGTCAAAAAACAGCAAAAGCTGATCGCGTCATTTCAGGTTTCAGGTTTCAAGTTTCAAGTTTGAAAGACACTATGCCAAAAAGAACTGACATCCACCACATCCTGATCATCGGCTCCGGCCCGATCGTAATCGGCCAGGCCTGCGAGTTTGACTATTCCGGAACGCAGGCGTGCAAAGCGCTTCGCGAAGAAGGCTACCGCGTCACGCTGATCAACTCCAATCCGGCCACCATCATGACCGACCCGGCCACGGCGGATGCGACCTATATCGAGCCGATCACGCCCGAAACGGTCGAAAAGATCATCATCAAAGAACGGCCCGACGCCTTACTGCCGACGCTCGGCGGACAGACCGCGCTCAACACCGCTATGAAGCTGTATCGAAGCGGCGTGCTGCAGAAATACAACGTCGAGATGATCGGTGCCAACTACGACGCCATTATGCGCGGCGAAGAGCGCGATATTTTCAAGTCGGTGATGAAGGAAGCCGGCATCGAAACGCTCAAGAGTTTCCACGTGCATAATCTTGAAGAAGCGACCCGCGTCGCCAAAGAAGAGCTGCCGTTCCCGATCATCGTGCGCCCCAGCTTTACGCTCGGCGGCACCGGCGGCGGGATCGCCAATAACATGGAAGAGCTGCTGCAGATCGCCAGACGCGGGCTCGAAGCCAGCCTCAGCAGCGAAGTGCTGCTCGAAGAATCCGTCTACGGCTGGAAAGAATTCGAGATGGAGGTCATGCGCGACAAGAAGGATAACGCCGTCATCATCTGCTCGATCGAAAACATGGATCCGATGGGGATTCATACCGGCGACAGCATCACCGTTGCGCCGACCCAGACGCTGACGGACCGTGAATATCAGGCTATGCGCAATGCATCGATCAAGATCATGCGCGCCATCGGCGTGGAAACCGGCGGTTCGAACGTGCAGTTCTGCATTCATCCGGAAACCGGCCGCATGGCCGTGATCGAAATGAATCCGCGCGTATCGCGTTCGTCGGCGCTGGCGTCCAAAGCCACCGGCTTCCCGATCGCCAAACTCGCCGCCAAGCTCGCCGTCGGCTACACGCTCGATGAACTGCCGAACGATATCACCAAAGAAACGCCCGCCTGTTTTGAACCGTCCATCGACTACTGCGTCGTCAAAATGCCGCGCTTCGCATTCGAAAAATTCCCGTCGGCGGATGCGCATCTCGGCGTCAGCATGAAGTCTGTCGGCGAAACGATGGCGATCGGCCGCAACTTTAAAGAAGCACTCCAGAAAGCGTTCCGTTCGCTGGAAATCGGCGTGGATGGTCTCGACCTGAAGGCCGAAGCCAAAGTACCGCTGGCGCGGCTTGACGAGTGGCTGACCCGCACAAAGACCGAGCGCTGTATCGCCATCAAAGTCGCCCTCAAGCAGGGTTACTCGGTTCAGAAGATCGCCGAGATCACCAAGATTGATCCGTGGTTTATCGATAACATTCTGCAGATCGTCGAAATGGAGCGCGAAATTCTCGATGCGCCGAAAGACAAGCCGCTCGACGCGGATCTGCTCCGGAAAATCAAACTCAACGGTTTCTCCGACGCCCAGATCGCCGTACTGCGCGGGCAGGATCCGCTGGCGTTCCGGGAAGAGCGCAAAAAAGCCGGCGTCATTCCGGTTTACCGTCTGGTGGATACCTGCGCAGGCGAATTCGAAGCCGCCACGCCGTATTTTTATTCCAGTTACGGCGATCTCAACGAAATCCGCAAAACCGGAAGAAAGAGCATTATCGTTCTCGGCTCCGGCCCGAACCGTATCGGACAGGGAATTGAGTTCGACTACTCCTGCGTGCATACCGTCAAAGCGCTGCGCGAAATGGGCTACGAAGCCATCATGGTCAACTCCAACCCGGAAACCGTTTCGACCGACTACGATACGTCCGACAAACTCTACTTCGAGCCGCTCACCTTCGAAGATGTGATGAACATCTACGAACAGGAACAGCCCATCGGCATGATCGTTCAGATGGGCGGACAGACGCCGCTGAACCTGGCCGACCGCCTGCTCGCCGCCGGCGTGCCGATTCTCGGCACCTCGCCGAAGAGCATCGCCATGGCTGAAGACCGCGAACTCTTCCGCCAGATGATCATCAAGCTCGGACTCAAGCAGCCGGAAAGCGGCACCGCCAAGACGATGGATGACGCGCTGAAGATCGCGCACCGCATCGGCTTCCCGGTTATGATCCGCCCGTCGTTTGTGCTCGGCGGACGCGCGATGATGGTGGCCTACGACGAAACCGAATTTGTTCCGTTCACTCACGCGGCGTTCAACGCCAGCCCGGGCCATCCGGTGCTGATCGACCGCTTCCTCGAAAACGCTATCGAAATCGACGTAGATCTCGTCTGCGACGGCAAAGACGTTTATGTCGGCGGCGTCATGCAGCACGTCGAGGCCGCCGGGATTCATTCCGGCGACAGCGCCTGCTCGATCCCGCCCTACTCGCTCGATCCGAAGATCGTCCTCGAAATCGAAGCGGCCTGCACCCGCATGGCGCTCGAACTGAATGTGAAGGGGCTGATGAACGCGCAGATGGCGGTCAAAGGCAGCGACATCTACGTGATCGAAGTCAATCCGCGCGCCTCGCGCACGGTGCCGTATGTTTCGAAGGCGACTGGCGTGCCGATGGCGAAGATCGCCACGGAAATCGCCGTCGGCAAAACGCTGAAAGAACTCGGCCTCGTCGGCTTCCGCCCGAAACTGAGCTGGTATGCTGTTAAAGAAGCCGTCTTCCCGTTCAACCGGTTTGCGGGCGTCGACCCGATCCTCGGCCCGGAAATGAAATCGACCGGCGAAGTCATGGGCATTGATAAGACGTTTGAAATGGCCTACTGGAAATCACAGATCGCCGCCGGCCAGATGCTGCCGGCCAAAGGCTGCGTATTCCTCAGCGCCACCGACCGCGATAAAGGCTGGATGGTCGAAATCGGCAAAGCGCTCGTTGATCTCGGCTTCACGCTGACCGCCACCGAAGGTACCGCCAAAGCGTTGTGCGCGGCCGGTTTGAAAGTCACCGAAACCTGTAAACTCGCCAGCGGACAGCACCCGAACATCATCGACTTCATGCAGGACGGAAAAATCGCCATGGTGATCAACACGCCCAGCGGCCCCGTTTCGCGCATGGATGAAATCAAAATCCGTTCCGAGTGCATTCTGCGGAACATTCCGATCGTCACCACCGAGTCCGGCGCCCGCGCCACACTCGGCGCCATCAAAGCAATTGACGGCAACGACTGGACTGTCCGCCCGATTCAGGATTACCACGCGTAATTTTGAGCGGAAAATCCCAGACATTGGAAAGGTGCTTTGTTAGCGTGTGCGGACTATGGCAGAGAAAAGCACACCGATGATGGATCAGTACCGGCGCATCCGCCGTGAACTTCCGGAGAACACCCTGCTTTTCTTCCGCCTCGGCGATTTCTATGAAATGTTCATGGAGGACGCCAAGGAGGCGGCGCGCATTCTCGATATTACGCTGACCCGGCGCCATGACATTCCGATGTGCGGAATTCCGTATCATGCCGCCGAGGGTTATCTGGCGCAATTGATCGAAGCCGGCAAGAAGGTCGCCATCTGCGAACAGGTCGAAGATCCTGCCGCCGCTAAAGGTATCGTGAAGCGCGAAATCACCCGCGTGGTGACGCCCGGCACGGTGCTGGACGAAACGGCGCTCGACCGCACGAAAAACAATTATCTCGCCGGTCTCGTCCGCGAAAACGGCCGGTTCGGCCTGGCGATGCTCGACCTGTCCACCGGCGCGTTCTGGATTGAAGAGTCGGCCAGCGCAGGTGCGCTCTCCGGAAACCTCGCGCGCTACGCGCCGCAGGAATGCATCGTCGCCGAAGCGGCGGCGGATGATGCTGAAATTCTGGCGGTCGTCGGCCGGACGCTTAAAACTGTCGGCGAGGATTGGACGTTTGAGTTCAAGAGCGCTGAGGACGTTCTTCTGCGCCATTTCAAGGTGCATTCACTGAAGGGGTTCGGTTGCGAGAATTCGCCGCTCGGCCTGCGCGCGGCGGGTGCGGTGCTTTATTATGTGAATACCGGGCTGCGCCGGAACCTCGCGCACGTCCGGCGCATTCAGGTGAAGAATCCGGATGATTACCTGCTGCTGGATGAGACGACGGTGATGAATCTGGAGCTGGTCGCGCCGCTCAATCCGGCGCGGCAGGGGCCGAAATCCACGCTGCTTTCGGTGCTGGATACGACGCGCACGGCGATGGGCGCGCGAATGCTGCGCGACTGGATCGTCCGTCCGCTCCGCGATCTTTCGGAGATCAATGCGCGGCTCGACGCGGTTGAAGCGTTCACAGCCAATCGTACACTGCTGGCGCACGTCCGCGAACTGCTCGGCGAAATGCGCGACCTGGAACGGATTATGTCGCGGCTTGGTTCGGGCGGCGGCAACGCGCGCGATCTGCGTGCGGTCGGCGAATCGCTCGATCAGCTGCCGAAGCTTAAAGAACTGCTGGCGGCCAGCGGAAATTTTCAGGCGCTGGAAAAATCACTGACCGAACTCCCGGGTATCGGAAAGATGATTAATGAGGCGGTCGACGACGAGCCTGCTGTTTCAACCAAAGACGGCGGAATGATCCGGCGCGGTTTTTCGGCAGAGCTGGACGAACTGCGCGACGCGGCCGGCAAAGGCAAGCAGTGGCTGGCGGAATTTCAGACGGCGGAGCAGGAGCGCACCGGCATCAAGTCGCTGAAGGTGCGCTTCAATCAGGTGTTCGGCTATTTCATCGAAATCACCAACAGCAATCTTTCGATGGTTCCCTCGCATTATACGCGCAAGCAGACAATGACGAATGCCGAACGGTTCGTTACGCCGGAGCTGAAGGAATATGAAAATAAAATCCTCGGCGCGCAGGAGCGGGCCGTAGCGCTGGAGTTCGAACTGTTCACGCAGATCCGCGATGAGGTCGTAAAGCATATTGACGAGATCCAGCGCAATGCCCGCGCCGCTGCCGAAGTCGACGTCCTGGCCTCTTTTGCCGAAAATGCGCTGACCCGCCGCTATGTGCGGCCCGCAATGAGTGCCGGCGACGAACTCATCATCTGCGACGGCCGCCACGCGGTGGTCGAACAGATGCCGGATGCCGAGCGGTTTGTGCCGAATGACACGACGCTCAACTGCACCGACCACCAGCTGATTGTCATTACCGGCCCGAACATGGCGGGTAAATCAACCTATATCCGGCAGGTGGCGCTGATCACGATTATGGCGCATATCGGCTCGTTCGTTCCGGCGTCGGAAGCGCGGATCGGGCTGGTTGATCGCGTTTTCACCCGCGTCGGCGCCAGCGACGACCTGGCGCGCGGACGCAGCACGTTTATGGTGGAAATGCAGGAAACAGCCAACATTCTGAATAATGCGACACCGAAGAGTCTGATCGTCCTTGATGAAATCGGCCGGGGAACCAGTACGTTCGACGGAATCAGCATCGCGTGGTCGGTGGCTGAGTTTCTCTGTACGAATCCGGCCGTGCGCGCCAAGACGCTGTTTGCCACCCATTACCACGAGCTGACGGATCTGAGCCTGACCATGCCGGGGGTGCAGAACGCCAATGTGCTGGTCAAGGAGCGCGGAGACCAAATCACGTTCCTGCGCAAAATTGTTCCCGGCGCGGCGGATAAGAGTTACGGCATCCACGTCGCGCGGCTGGCGGGACTGCCGGCCTCCGTACTGGAACGGGCCGCTGAGATTCTGCATAACCTTGAAGAAGGCGAGTTCGAAGCCGAAGGAACTCCGAAGCTGGCACAGCACCGCACCCGTCGGAAGAAGACCGACGATTCGCAAATGAATCTCTTTTAGCCTCTCTCAGGATTCCTGCTTGTAAAAAATGCTTGAGTCCCTAAAATTCGACCCTGCATTTCAAACAGGGGGTTATTGCTTTATGAGTAACAAAAAATCACTCGGCCTTGTTCTGGTTCTTCTCGGCTTCATCCTTCTCGCCCTCACCGGCATGCGCACCATCAGCAGCCCCGAAATTTTCACCCACATCGCACTGGGACAGGCCGGCAGCGCCAACGCCGATACGCTCTCCTACACCATGGCCGGCCAGCAGTGGATCAACATGAATCCGCTCTATAACAGCCTGGTCTATCTGCTCTGGTCGCTCGGCGGCGCCCCGCTGGTTACGGTGGTTCACATTCTGGCGGTACTGGCGGCGTTCATCATGATGTTCCGCTTCAGCAAAGAATGGGGCGGCCCGCTCAGCCAGGGGCTGGCGCTGCTGCTTTGCGCGCGACTGATATTCCCGGTATTCAACCCGGATCCGACCGTATTTTTCATGCTTTTCACGGCGCTGTTCCTGACGTGCCTTTACCGCATCAAGAACTTCAACCTGCTGGCCGCTCTCCTGCTGATCTTTCAGGTGCTGTGGACCAACATGCACCCTTCTTTCCTCTTCGGTCCGGTACTGATTCTGTTTTTCGCCTTCGAAAACTGGCAGGGAACCCGGCAGCCCTCGCGTTCCGCCATGATAACCCCGCTGACCGCCAAACTTTTCGGACTGTCCGCAGTTGCACTGGCGGCAACCTTAATCAATCCCAACCTGATTAATCTGCACCGCCACATTTTCGCCAACTGGGTTCTGCTGACCGGCACAGACGGACTGGAGTGGATTTCTCTCTTCAGCTGCTTCTTCCCGCAGGGTTATATCAGCAACCTGACCGTCTTCGCACTGATACTGGGCGCAGGCGGACTGATTACGCTGCAAAAGCGGCTGCCGGCCATGCTCACCATGCTGGCGCTGGTCGGTGCATTTCTGACTGTACGATCGATCGGCTCGCTGGGTCTGTTTGCTTTCCTTGCGTTCCCCTTTATGGTGCTGAGCTTCAATGCGGTCAGCGAATATCTCGTCCGTACACTCACCACCATGTTCAAAGCCAGTGAAGGGATGCTTCACAACCTGCTTTCGGCCGTTGCCCTGATTCTGATGATTTCTTCAATCGTCTCGCTGGTCACGAACCGCGCCTACATCAATATCGGCAGCGCTTCTCATTTCGGTCTGGGCGTCGAAGAAGGCGCTTTTCCGGTCGCCGCAGCCCGAGTCCTGTCCCGCAGCGATTTTCCAAAAAATATCATGAATATCGCACATGACGGCGGATACATCGCCCTGCAAAACCCGGGGCGCAAAATTTTCTGCGATACCCGCATATCATTCTACGGAACCGGCTTCAACCAGACTCTGAATCGCGCGCTGCTCGGCCAGCCGGAAGCCTGGAAAACCATTCTGTCGAACTGGAACCCGCACGCTATTGTTCTTAACGGATGCTGGCCGGATGCCGGGGATCTTGTCGCCCGGCTTATCGCTTCCACAGCCTGGAAACTGACCTATTTTGACGGCTCGACAGTCATCCTCGTGCGGGATCTTCCTGAATACGCCGCACTCATCCATGATTCGGCGATCCAGAAAGACGGCTTGGCCGTACTTGAAAAATCGCGCCGTGACTATCTCAGTCAGAACAAAGGATTTTTCAAGTCCGGCAATCCTTCCCGGCTGATCGGAGCCGGCGGCATTTATCTGGCTCTCCGCCGCCCGCTGGAAGCGGACGCCGTTTACACCGCCCTGATTAAAAACAGTCCGTTGATGGCCGGCGCCTGGATGGGTCTCGGGCAAAGTCTGGTTTATCAGAGACAGCTCTCCAAAGGAATTGAGTACATGGAGAAAGCGGTCGGCATCACTCCTCACAGCGGCCGCATCTGGATGAGTCTCTTTCAGGCCTACCGCATTAAAGGCGATGAACGGAAAATGAATGATGCCGCTGACAAGCTGAATAAATTCTACAAAGCAGACAGCGCCACGGTTGAACAGCAGGCTCTCAAGGAACAGAAAAAACCGGCTGAAAAACCGAA
>DAONGM010000002.1:0-5993 GCA_035404105.1 Pontiellaceae bacterium | reverse complement strand
TCGAAAAGGTAGGAATAGGCAAACAGCGCGTAGCCGCGGCAGCCCGCTTTTTTCACAGAAGCAATCTCGCGGCGGATTTCGGACAGATCGGCTTTGCAGTCAATTCCGACCACCAGCTGCGAGGCTGTGGCGCTGCGGCCCAGCGAGCTGCGGATTTTACCAAGCCGTTCATCAAAAAGCGGCGCGTTGTAATTCATCGGCACCAGCCAGTCCACCATCTGTTCTCTGGCCCAGCGGCGGCTGTCCTGAAACGCAGTGCCGTACCCCTTGTCAAAATCCGCCAGCACGCTGGACGAAACGATGCATTGCGGACCGCGCCGGGTTTTAAAGGTCTTGTTGAGTTCGGCGACAACCTGAGAAACAGCGTCACGGCGGAACGCATTCCAGTTGCCTTTGTACCGCTGCTGAACCTGCGCGGATGAAAACCGGTCATAGGAAAAATCAGACCGTTTGGCGATCTCCGCCGCCGAGGCTCGCGGATAAAGCTGGGGTGCCACATCTTTATAGTCGTGAGGAAAGCGGATGTAGTCGAGGTGCAGCCCGGCAATATCGTAGCGCGCCAGCTCGTCCGCCAGCTGCGTCAGATGCTGCCGCACTTCGGGAAGCGCCGGATTTAAAAACGCATACCAGCCGCTCGTCGGACGCATGCGCTGACCTAACGCATCGACCATGAACCACTCCGGATGCGCCGTCCAGTTCTGGCCGGCGGAGCGCGGCGGCTCCTGCAGGCCCCGCCAGCCGGGAAGAACGTTCATGTAGGCATGCAGGCGGATCCCGCGCTTTTTAGCGCTGGTCGCCGCGACCAGCAGCGGATCCCAGCCGGGGTTCCGTCCGGTAAACGAGGCGTTATCACCTGTCAGCTCAAACGCCCAGGGTTCCGTCCGGCTGGGATAAAACACGGTTCCGTTGCCGCGGATCTGGAAAAAGATGTCGGTAAACCCGGTGCGGACGCAGTTGGCGACAACCGCATCGACGTCAGCCGGCGTTTTATAGTCGAAACGCGTCACCCAGATCGCACGGACCTCCGGCTGATGCGCCGGCGCGGCACCGGTTAAAAGCAGTGAAATCAGCAATGGAAGAAGGGCCGGGATGGCGGACAGGATTTTTTTCATGCGGCGGAGCATAGTTGATTTTTACGATGTTTGGAAAAAAAACTGTACTGTTTTTCCAAACATTGGAGAATACGAACCAATTTTTCCGAATACGTAGAAATGGAGATAACAAATTATGAATGGACTGCTGCTCCCCCTGATGACGGCCAACATCGGCCTGGCTTTTCGTCAAAGCGAGTTGAATGGAAAAGTGATCGTTCTTGTGCTGGTGTTCATTTCAATCGGCGCCTGGACGGTAATGCTGACAAAATTCGCACAGCTGCGCGCCGCACGGCTGGCCAGCAACCGTTTTCTGAAAACCTTCCGCGGAGAATCCTATGTGACCAACCTCTTTATTAAACGGCACCATGCACCGGACACGCCGCTCAGTGCAATGTATGATGCCGGATGCCAGGCTCTTCGTGCGGAACTGAAGGCCGACGGCATCGAACGTCCGGAGGATTTATTCGCAGGCAAGACGGATACAGCCGAGACACGTAAACTGGACAGCTCACAAATGGATGCCATACGTTCCGCGGTGGACTGCGCGCTTGCCGATAAAGCGCTGGAGCTGGAAAGCCTTATGGGTCTTTTGGGCACCGTTGTCAGCGTCGGCCCGTTCCTCGGGCTGCTGGGAACCGTCTGGGGTGTCATGGGCACCTTCAGCGGAATGGCGACCGCCGGATCGGCCACGCTTTCCGCCGTGGCTCCCGGCATCTCCGGCGCACTGCTGTGTACCGTAGCCGGACTGCTGGTGGCGCTGCCCGCAACCATCGGATACACCCTGCTATCCACCCGCATCCGCTATCTTGCCGTGCAGATGGATAACTTTGCACAGGAATTCACAGGGCGCATTCAGCAGGAATTCATGCTGAACCGCAAATAAAGGAGCCGGTCGTGAGAAGAAGAAGAAGGTCCAGCCTGATCGCGCTCCGCGAAAGCAACGAGATTAACATCACCTCCCTGATGGATATCATCGTGCTTCTGCTGTTCGCCTTTATCATCACCATGCCCATCATCGAACAGAACCTGCCGGTCAACCTGCCGAACGCAAAAGCCGGCGCGATGGATTTAACAAAAAAACACCACACCATTGAACTGTCGATCAAAGACGGCCTGACGCTCGACAGCGCACCGATGTCTCTGCAGCGGCTGGGCGAAAAAATGAAAGTGATCGGTACAACCGAACCGGAGGTTCCCGTCTATGTGCGCGCCGACGAGAAACTGGATTACGGGAAAGTGGTGGAAGTTATACAGGTTTTGAAAGACGCGAAAATCAAGACCATGGGACTGGTGACTCAGGGCGAATAATCCGCATATAACCGTGAAAAACTCCCTGGCAAAAAAAACATTCGGACGGGTTTCCATCGTGCATGGAGTCGTTCTGCTGACTGCTTTTTTTTTGCCGGTTCTGCGCGGATGCGCACCGAAACCGAAGGAAGTCATTACGTTTGTCGACCTCGCCGGCGCACCGGCTCCGGCTTCGGCTCCCGAGCCTGAATCTGACGAGTCCCCCGCACCGGAACTTAAACCGGAATCCAAACCGGTGCCGAAACCCGAGCCGAAACCGGAAAAAAAAACTGAAAAGAAACTGACGCCCAGGCCGGCCGTCACCAATACGCCGCCAAAAAAAGTCGAGACCAACGCCCCGCCTAAAAAGGTTGAACCGAAAAAAGCGGCCGCCACCAATGCTCCGCCCAAGGCAAAAACTCTCGAAGAACGGTTGAAAGAAGTACGGCAGGGCGGCAGGCCGGTTACCGCACCGTCCGCCAAAACAAGTACGTCGAAACGTCCGCAACTTGATTTTTCCGGAATTAAGTCGGCTCTGAACAGCTCGTCAGCCGGATCCGGCTCAGCATCCAGCTTCGGGACGGGCTCAGGAACAGCGGCATCAGGAACGGGTTCAGGTTCCGGCGGCGGGATGTACAGTCCGTTTGCGGGCTACTACGACAGCATTAAGCAGCGGATGTATTCAGTTTGGCCGCAGCCGTCCGGCGCACCGAAAGGCATTCCCGTAACGGCCTCCATCCGGGTGGAACGCGACGGAACGGTTTCATTTAAATCCATCTCCCGCCGTTCCGGAAATGCACAGCTTGATCAATCGGTGCAGAATGCGTTAAACGCAACCACCCGGCTGCCCCCGCCGCCTGCCGATCTCCCGGATCTCAACATCACCGTAGAGTTCGTCCTGTCGGACTAGAACGTGGACGCAAGCAGACTTCATCAACGCTGCCGTATCCGGCCTGTTAACAGCGGTTGCCGGAAATAACAGCTTTCACTGGCCGAAAGATTCCGCTAATGAGTAGAGCTATGAAAAAACTCATTCTGTTTACTCTCTCCATTGTGATCTCTGCCTCCTTCAGTCAGGCTCAGGTTCGTGTCGTAAAGTCAGCGGACCGTAAAATCACCATTGATTTATCCGGCCTGCGCACAGCGGGTGATTCCGCATCACAGACGTTTTCCCAGACTCTGGAAAAAGACCTGCGGCTTTCCGGATGGTTTGATCCGGTGCGCGGCGGCGGCGAACTCCGGCTGAACGGAACAGCGGCGCCATCCGGCGGCGAACTGAAAGCCGGCGGCCAGGTTTTCCGGCTGAACGATCAAGCCATGCTGTTTTCCAAAAACTATAACGGACAGCCCCGCGCGATCGCCCATCGTATGGCAGACGACATTGTCGAGGCCGTTACCGGACATAAAGGATTCGCCTCCATGCGCATTGTGCTGGTCGGAAACCGCACGGGCAAAAAAGAACTCTATCTGTGCGACGGAGACGGCGGCGGCCTGCGCCAGCTCACCGGTGAAGGGCATATCGCCATTGCCCCCGATTGGGGTCCGGATGGAAACACCATTATTTACACCTCGTATATGCGGAATTTCCCGGATATCTGCCGGATCGACCTGAATAAGAGCCGGCGCGAAGCACTGGCCAGTTACGGCGGACTGAATACCGGCTCATCGATCTCGCCGGACGGCAAAGACCTTGCCCTCATTCTGTCCAAAGACGGCAATCCGGAGCTCTACATCAAAAATATCCGCAGCGGAAAACTGACGCGCCTGACAAACACCCCCCGGGCGGCTGAAGCCAGCCCGGACTGGTCGCCGGACGGAAGCCGGCTGGTTTATGCCTCCGACCAGAGCGGTACAGGCAAACCGCAGCTCTACATCATCTCAAGAGAAGGCGGCACACCCAGGCGCATCAGCAGCCGCGGGACTGAAAACATTGCGCCGGACTGGGGACCTAACGGTCTGATCGCCTGCGCCAGCCGGACCGGCGGCCACTATGCGATTGCCGTCATTCAGCCCTCTTCCGGACAGACCAGCTATCTGGTCAGTGACGGCGCTGACTATGAAGACCCTTCATGGGCGCCGGACGGACGCCACATTGTCGCGGCCCGCTCAGTCAATTACCAATCGTCCATCTACCTCCTTGACACGGTAAGCGACCGTCCGGTAGCTTTACTCCAAGGTAGCGGAGGCTGGTATTCACCGGCCTGCTCGCCGCAGTAAAAACAAGTAAATGCGAGGTCTCGTTGTCATGAAGAAAAGTGCTTCTTTTGTTATTGGTATGTCTCTGTTGCTGGCCGTCTCCACTCTCACCGGCTGCAAAAGCCTGAAGAAAAATCCGGCCGGCGTCTACGGATCAGACGGACTTTACGGTAACGGTGCCAACGGATCTCTGGGAATGGGCGACCGCTTCACAGGCGGAACCGAACATCCCGGCATGTTCGCCCCGGTTTATTTCGACTATGACAGCGCACAGGTAGCCGACAGCGAACGCTCAAAAATCGAAACCGTTGCTCAGCACCTCAAACAGAATGACTCTGTCGCAGTGATTATCGAAGGAAACTGTGACGAACGCGGCAGCAATGAATACAACCTCACGCTGGGCGAACGCCGCGCGCAGGCCGTCCGCGCCTATCTCGCCGGTCTCGGCATCGGTGCCGACCGTATTCAGACCAAGAGCTACGGCGAAGAAAAACCGGTTAATCCGGGACACGACGAAGCGGCCTGGGCGGCTAACCGTCGCGGCGAATTCGTGCTGTATTACTAGCACGCTGCCGCGCTTCTCTGAAGCGACCCCTACATGTTGAGTTCCATTCTACAGTTTTCACCGGTAGCGCAGCTGCCCTTGGCTCAGGCCGGGCAGCTGTTGCTCGTAATAGGCATTTCGTTTGCCGTCATCACTCTAATCAGCAGCACCTACCGCTTTCACCGGATGCTCCAGCTCAGCGAAGAGGCTCTAACCACCGTGGAAGACTGTAACGATTTCTTCTTCGTTCAGGTCACCCGCTATCTAAGCAAAATCAACAGGGTATCGTCCGGCTTCGGCGTCTTTGTTGTCCAGTTCGTTGCCGAAACACCGGACAAACGGCGTGTTCAGGAAGAAATGCTCGGCGTTCTAAAAAAAATCGTCCGGGACGCCCACGACAAAGTCTGCCTGTTCCGCGACGATTGCGTAGCCGCCATCATCGACACGGACGAGTCCACCGTGCCTGAGATGGCACAACGCATTACGCTGGATCTGAAAAAAAACATCGGAAGCGTACCTTCCGTAAAAACTTTTCGAGCCGGAGTCAGCAGTTTTCCGGCGCACGGTCTCAGCACTCAGCAGATCATCGACACCGCAACGCAAGCACTTGAAACCGGCAGCTTTGAAAATCAGCTCCCGTTCTGCCTGGCGCCGTGGCCGGCCGACAATGAAAACCGGAAACCGGAAGGAGAAGCCGTCGCGCTTGCTCACGAAGATAAGCGCTCGGCCATTGATTCGCTCACCGGCGTACTAAGTTCTGCGGCGGTCGGCTCCTACATGCGTAAATACCTTGCGGATATCCGCCAGAGAAAACAGTCCGCGACCCTGCTCTGCGTCGGAATAAACCGCATTGACCAGATCATCAAACTGTA
>DAONGM010000001.1:35553-36710 GCA_035404105.1 Pontiellaceae bacterium | reverse complement strand
GTTTTCCGGACACGAAGAAAGGGAGAATTTTATTTCTCCCTTTCTTCGTGTCGGTCTGCCGACGTTGTTTCAGAAACTTATTTCGGCCGGACGGTTCAATTCCACGAAGGATGTTCCGGCAAAGCCGCATTGAACTCATCTACAAGCCCTTGCTGGTAAGCCCCGGCAAACGTTCCGTTGAAGAATCGATCCAGGCCTTCCTGAGCCAAACGCTTCCATGAAACATCTTCCCGGCCCGGCACAATGGGAAAATACAATGCGTTATTTTTCTGTGCGGCTTGATAGTCACCGGGAGCGTCGCCCACCATGAGTATGTTTTCCGGTGCGTATCCTTTGCCTTCCGTCGCAAAGCGAATGTGCTCGGCCTTGGTTCCGTGCTCCTGTCCGGCGATCATTCCGATATAGCCGTCCATCTTATTCTCTTTCCATTCGCGGGTCAGAGCGTCCAGCGGAGTTTGGGAAACAACAATCATGTCGGCCTGCCGGGATCCTTGACGCAGCACATCCATTACAAATGGAAACGGCGATATTCCGGAAACCATATCTTCCACGCGGGCGTTCACTTCTTTGCTCCACTCCAGCGCAATTTTCAGTTCTTCGCTTCCGGTCTTTTTACACTCCAGCTCCAGCGCCGGATTGCCCAGCTTGGTTTCCCGCCGGACCCACTCACGAAGTTCGTTGAATTCAGGAACTTTAAAACCGCGCACCCGGATATCTTCCCGCTCTTTCAGCAGGTCGCAGGCATAAAGTACCGCAAAAAACCGGTTACATCCGCGCGTTTTGCTGTACAGGTTTACAAAATCCCAGACTTCCCGGGCCGCTTTGCTGACCGGTTGCAGTTTGAGATGTTTAATAAATGCCGGACAGAAACACTCTTTATGTTTCAACTCCATCGTATCAAACACACAACCGTCACTGTCGAAGCCGATAAAAAAGTTTTTATTTTTCGGCATTTCCAAAAGCTGTTTCACATAATTCATGATTTCTTTTCCTTTACATAACCTCAAATGATCCGCCTCCGTCCGACCTTGCGCCCGGATCTTGCGATACACCGGGATCCTGACCGGCGGAAGCAGTATTTTCATTAGAGGAAAGCATAATTTGACGCCAAAACGGATCAACAGATGAAGCCGGAGAAGTTTATCCGTAAACTGTCG
>DAONGM010000001.1:24740-35453 GCA_035404105.1 Pontiellaceae bacterium | reverse complement strand
CCGGCCGGTTTTTGAATCGCTAACAAATTGCATTTCCACCGCCGGATACTATAGCTTCTGCGGGAATTTTAAAATACGGATTACCCGGCGGGTCGTTAACCGAACCGGTTTTATGCGTCTGAACGAAGGAGCCCCTGTGAAGAAACTGCTGATCTTGTGTCTGTTGCTGTCTGTAGGTTTGAACGCAAAGGCGGCGCTGCCGCCGGAGATTGAAAACCCCGAATGTCTCGGTGTGAATAAGCTGCCGTATCACGCGACGCTGATGCCGTATGCGACGCTGGAGCAGGCGCTGGCCGGCAAGCGGCTGGAGTCGCCCTTCTGCCGGTTGCTCAACGGCACCTGGAAGTTCAACTGGGTCAAGCACCCCGACGAGCGTCCGCTGACGTTTTCCGAGCCGTCATTCGATGTGAGCGGATGGAAGGATATTACGGTTCCGTCCTGCTGGCAGGTGCTGGGCTACGGCACGCCGTATTACCGGAACTCCGGCTACATCCTCAAAATGGATTTTCCGCGCGTGATGACCGAGCCGCCGAAGGATTTTACGGCGTACCTCGAGCGCAATCCCGTCGGCAGCTACCGCCGCGACTTTGATCTGCCGGCCGACTGGTCGGGCCGCCGCGTCTTTCTGGCCTTCAGCGGCGTGGACAGCGCGTTCTTTGTCTGGATCAACGGCCAGAAGGTCGGCTACAGCGTCAACAGTCGCAACACGGCGGAGTTTGATGTGACGCCGTTCGTCAAGCCGGGCCGCAACATGATCGCGGTGGAGGTCTACCGCTTCAGTTCCGGCACCTGGTTCGAAGACCAGGATATGTGGCGGCTCTCGGGCATCTTCCGCGACTGCTACCTCTGGAGCTCGCCGCAGGTGCACATCCGCGACTTCTTCGCGCTGCCGGACCTCGACGCCCAGTATCAGGATGCCACGCTGGCGGTGACGGCCAAGGTGAAGAATTACGCCGATCAGGCGGCGGAGGCCCGGACGCTGACGGCCGCGGTGTATGATGCAGCCGGCAAGATCGTCGCGCAGGCGGCGGGCGAAGTGCCCGCGCTGGCGGCGGGCGCAGAAGCCCCGGTTTCGATGCAGCTGAAGGTCGCCAATCCGGCGAAATGGACGGCGGAAACGCCCAACCTCTACACGACGGTGCTGACGCTCGGCAATCAGACCGAGATTCTGTCGACCCGCACCGGCTTCCGCAAGGTTGAGATCAAGAACCGCGTCTATCAGATCAACGGCGTGCCGGTAAAACTTAAAGGGGTGAACCGCCACGAGATGGATCCGAACACCGGCCACACGATCAGCGAAGCCAGCATGATCCGCGACATCGAGCTGATGAAGCAGGGGAACTGCAACTTCGTGCGCACCAGTCACTACACCGACGATCTGCGCTGGTACGAGCTGTGCGACGAGTACGGTCTGTATGTCTGCGCCGAGGCGAATGTGGAAACGCACGGGTATGGATTCCGGGAAGAATCGCTCTCCCGGCGCAAAGACGCCGAAGCGGCGCATGTCGACCGCAATATCGCCAACGTGGAGAACCTGAAAAATTATGCCTCCGTCGTGATGTGGTCGCTGGGCAACGAATCGGGCCCGGGACCCAGCTTCCTGTCGGCACTCAAGGCGGTCAAGGCGATCGACACCTCGCGCCCGACCCATTATGAAGGCTTCGCGATCGGACCGGCCAACCCGGCCGACGTGGATTCGCGGATGTATCCGACGATTGCCGAGACCGAAAAAGCGGCGCTCAATCCGAGCTATACCAAGCCGTTTTTCCTCTGCGAATACGCCCATGCCATGAACAACTCGATGGGCGCGCTGGGGGAATACAACGACGTCTTTGATAAATATCCGACGATCATGGGCGGTGCGATCTGGGAGTGGCAGGACCAGGGTCTGTGGAACCGGCGCGATACCAACCGCGTGTTTCTGGCCTACGGCGGCGGCTTCGGCGACGTGCCGAACAATAACTATTTCATTCATAAAGGGGTGATTTTCGCCGACCGCTCGCCCAAGCCGCACTATCCCGAAATGAAGAAGGTGTATCAGTGTATCGGGATCGGCGAAGACGATCTCGCCGCCGGCAAAGTGAAAATCCGCAACAAGTACTCCTTCCTGCCGCTCGACCGCTTCAATGCCGAGTGGACGGTGACGGGCGACGGCCAGGAAATCGCCCGCGGTGCGCTGCCGAAACTGCCGATTGCTCCCGGTACGGAGCAGACCGTCACGCTGCCGCTGCCGGTGATTTCCGCGAAGCCGGGCGTTGAGTATTTCCTGCGCCTCTCCTTCAAGCTGGCGCGCGATGAGCAGTGGGCCAAAGCCGGACACGAAATCGCCTGGCAGCAGTTCAAACTGCCGGTCGCTGCGCCGGCTCCGGCGGCGGATCCGGCCGCGCTGAAGCCGGTGGCTCTGCAGGACAAGGGCGCGGAACTCGCCGTCACCGGCGCCGGCTTCGCTGTCCGGTTCGACAAGACGACCGGCGCCATCCGGGCGATGGAGCGCGACGGTGTCAACCTGCTGGCTGCCAATGGCGGCCCGGCGCTGCACCTCTGGCGCGCGGCGCATCAGATTGATGACAAGTGGGCGGTCGCCGACTGGCAGCGCTACGGCCTGCAGAAAGCCTCGGTGAAGCTGGTGAGCTTCTCTGCGCAGCAGGTCGCTCCGTCGGCGGTGCGCGTGATCGTTTCGACTGAAATGCAGGGCGCGGCGAACTTTATGGTCAGCCACAGTGCGGCCTACACCATTTACGGCGACGGCTCGATTGCGGTGGATAACAGCGTGGTGCCGCAGGGCAAAGTGATTGCGCTGGCGCGAATGGGCGTGCGGCTGCAGCTCAATCAGCAGCTGGATCAGTTCACCTATTTGGGGCGCGGCCCGATGGAAAACTATGCCGACCGCAAGCGCGGTTCCGACGTGGGTCTTTATTCCAGCAGCGTGCGCGAGAACATGACGCCGTATTCCAAACCGATGGAATGCGGCAACCATGAAGATGTTCGCTGGGCGGCAGTCAGCGGCAAAGGACTGCCCGGTCTGCTGGCGCAGGCCGAGTCCGGCGAAGTGCTGCAGGCCAGTGCGCTGCCCTATACCGACGAACAGATGGATCCTGCCGCCTACAGCGTCGATCTGCCGCCGAGCAAGGCGAGCGTCCTCGTGCTGGCGGTCAAGACCACCGGCGTGGGCTCGGGCAGCTGCGGTCCCCGCCCGGCGGCGGATTGCGTGGTCATGTCCACCCCGATCTCGTTCAGCTATGTGCTGCGGATGCTTCCGGCGGGCGCTGCGCTGCCGCAGGCCGGCCGCCAGCCGGCTCCGGCGGACCGGGTCAAGCCGGTTCTGGTGGAGCAGGCGCCCAGCGGCGATGTGACGCTGACCTGCGCGACGGCGGGCGCGAAGATGGAGTATGCGGTGGACGGTGCGGCCTGGCAGCCTTACACCGCACCGTTTGCGGTCACCCATGCGGCTAAGATCTCCGTCCGCGCGACGGCGGAAAAGCTGACGCCGTACGAAGCGCAGATTTCCCTGAAAGCGCTGGATTACCGGCGCGGCTGGACCCTCACCGCCAGCAGCTTCCAGCGCGATCTCGGCACGACCTCGTATGCCGTCGACGGAAATCCGGAGACGAGCTGGTCTTCGATCTGGTCGAGAGGTCCGATGCCGTATCCGCACTGGCTGTCGGTGGATTTCGGGCAGCCGCTCACGCTGAGCGAGGTCTCCTGCCTGCCGCCGCAAGGCTCCCGCAACGTTCAGCGCATCAAAGACTATGAGCTCTATCTGAGTAACGACGGCAAGAACTGGGGCGCTCCGGCGGCCAAGGGCTCGTTTAAAAATACCGGCGACCGCCAGGTGATCCGTCTGGCCGCCCCGGCGACCTGCCGCTATCTCAAGCTGGTTGCGTTGAGCGGAATGGACGGGCGGATCATGGCCTCCATCGCCGAGCTGGATGTGCAGATCGTGGAATCGAAATAAGAGAACCGGCCGGGCTGCTTATCGAGAAGCGGCCCGGTTCCGGCAGATGAAAATCCGGTAGGGCAGGTAGGCGGTAAAGCCGGTTGCGTCCGGCTGGAACAGGTGGCCGCAGGCGGGATGTGCGGCGCAGATGCGGTCGCGGATTTCAAGCCGGTCCTGTGCCGACAGCGCATAGCGCAGGCTCAGATCTTCGGCGGTCAGCGCCAGCGCCGGAGCCGGCAGGATCGCTTCAACGCTCCAGCCGGTCTGCTGCAGCAGTTCGGTCAGCCGGTTTTCTGCCGGATACCACTTCTCCGTGCGCATTCTGGCGTAGAGCTCGTTTAAACAATCGGCCTCTTCCTGGGAGCTGAAGCAGGCGGTCTGGTGAACGAAGTATTCATCCGGCCCGGTCTGCCGGCGGATGTGCTCCAGCGCGCCGGAGAGCGCCTCGCGCCCCAGATAGTGCAGCACGGAGCGCATCATATACAGCAGCGGCCCGCCGTCCGGGTTCAAATCCGCCCGGCGGAACGTTTCGATCGAGCCCTGATGCGTCGTCACCCCGGCGGCCTGCGCGGTTTTGAGCTGTTCGGACGAACCGTCCATCGTCACCAGCCGGAACGGCAGCGGCGCGAACTGTTCCGTCAGCAGCCGGCTCAGCGTGCCGGTTCCGCCGCCCAGATCCACCACCGTCGCGGCGCCGGAGAGTCCGGCGCAGCGGATCACCTGCTCCAGCAAGGGCCGGGCGACGTCCGCGTTGGAAAAATATCCGTCGTGAAACGTGCCCCAGCGGTTTCCGTGGACGATCTGTTCGCGCTCAATTTCCCGGTTCCGGCTCATAGGATTACAGCAGTTGGATTTTGAAGGAGACGGCATGCCGGCTGGGCCAGGCTTTGGCCGGTTGAATCACCAGGCCGCCGGGTCCCTGCGTCCAGCTCAGCTTTTCGCCGCTGCCCAGCAACGTTACGGCGCCGACCTTGGCCTGCGCCAGCGATTGAATGGTTACCGGTTTTTCCGGAACGCCCAGACAGATCACATACAGGCAGCCGCCTTTGGTGGTGAAGCGCAGATCTTCTGCCGTGTACGGCTGGCCGACATCTTTGACTCCGCCCGTTTTGCTGGCTTCGGCTTGCACAAACATCGAGGGGCCTTCGCCGCAAACCGTCCAGGGCCGCGTGCCGAAAATCGCCTCGCCGTTGACCGGCATCCAGGCGGCGAGCTCTTCCAGCAGCGCCTCTTCGTCCGCGTCGAGGGTGCCGTTGCCGCGCACCGGAATGCTCAGCAGCAGATTGCCGTTTTTGCTGACGATGTCGGCGAGCATGTGGATGACCTCCGCCGGCTTCTTGTACTGATGGTTTTCAAATATGGAATCGCGGTAATGCCATTTGCCGATGCAGGTGTCGGTCTGCCAGACCAGCGGATCGATGCGGTCCGATTTGCCGCGCTCGATATCCAGCACCAGGCACTTCCGCTGCAGGGCGTTGAGCTTTTTGCCGTTCATGACGGCTTCGTTGCGGCCCGCATGAGACTGCATGCTGACGTTGTATAGATGCGCGGCGATGCCCAGGCCGTAGGCGGCGCCCTCTTTTTGCAACGGCATCCCGGTGTCGTCGAAATAGAGCAGATCCGGCTTATAGGAATCAATCAGGTCGATCACGCGGTTATAGAATTTATCGCAGTAGGCCTTGCTCGGCGGTTCGCCCGGAATGCGGTTGGTGTTGTTGCGGTCCGCCGGATCGCTGCTGGGTTTGTGCCGCTGGGCGTAGAGGTCCTGCGGGTCGAGGCCTTCCCACCACTTGCCCTTGCCGTCGGCGGCGGTGAGATTGCCGTCATACGGCACGCCGGCCTTCGGTCCGCTCTTGTCGCTCAGCTGCGACACCTCATACCACTCCCAGGTCCGCGCCGCGTGAATGCTCACGCCGAACCGCAGCCCGGCCTTGCGGGCGGACTGTTCCCACAGGCCGACCAGATCCTTCTTCGGGCCGATGTTCACGGAATTCCACGGCTGGTACTTCGAATTCCAGTTGTCAAAATTATCGTGGTGGTTGCCCATCATCACAAAATACTGGGCGCCCGCCCGCTTATAGAGACCGATCAGCCGTTCCGGATCAAACTGATCCGCCTTCCAGACGTTGCAGACATCCTTGAAGCCGAACTCCGACGGGTGCCCGTACTTTTCGAGGTGGCCCTTATACGAGGGGTGTCCTTCGACATACATATTGCGCGCGTCGCCCTTGCCCGGCTCGCACTGCGGTCCCCAGTGCGCCCAGATGCCGAACTTGGCATCCTTAAACCAGTCGGGACACTGATAATTCTGCAGCGACTCCCACGTCGGTTGAAATGCTCCGTTCGCGGTCTCTTCCGCCCGGGCCGCGGTTCCGGCCAGCAGCATCCAGCTCATCACCATAAACAGCTTTTTCATAATTCTCGGCTCCTTTGATTGGTTTCAGAACGGCCGGACTTTTCACTTTATTGGAAACAGAAACAAGCCGGAAGACTGAGGGCGGCTGTTACTTTGGAGTTGCGCGACGCTCCGCGAGCCGTAGGATACCAAGTATGGTGATATTGCCAAATGTGCCGGAGTCGAAAGACATGGGATGACTCAGGCTGAAGAAATAAAGGACGATCAATGAAAAACCTGAGGACCGCAGTTATCGGCAGTTCCTGTGCTTTGGCCATGAGTCTGTTTGCAGAAGAACAGAAACCGAACATTATTCTGATGTACGTGGATGATCTGGATTTTGATCAGATCTCTGCCTATGCCGACTCGGAATTTCCGTGCTATACAGGCGCAAAAAACACCGGAAATCTGAAGGAGCTTTCGCCGGTTACGGCTAATGAAAACGGGCAGTTCCTTGTTCAGGGCGAGATGTATTATTATAAAAACCCGACCATGCTGACCCCGAACATTGACCGGCTGGCCGCCGGCGGCATGAAATTTAACCGGTTCTATGTCACCTCTTCAATCTGTACTCCAAGCCGCTATTCCATGCTGACCGGACGGTATGCATCGCGCTCGCCGCAGCTGCTGCGGGAGACTCCTCCGGGAACAACTCCGCTGATCGGCTGGAACTCCTTTATGGATCCGGATGAAAGCAATCTGGCAAGGAGTTTGAAATCTGCAGGCTATGTAACCGGCCTGGTTGGGAAGTGGCATCTGAGTTCATATGAATTGGAAGGGATTGATTTCGGCGCCGGGTTTGACAGCTACCGGACGCGGCAGGAAAACCGCAAGCAGGTGCTCCCGCATCAGATGGTGGGCACCTATTTCCCTCTGACTGCCGACTATGGCGATCCTGCCGTGCAGACGGAAGTGAAACGCATCTATGAAATCATGAGCAAAAAAGTGCTGACGACGTCCGGGTTTGATGTGGTAGACCGGCTCTACTTTGCGAATTATGGCGAACTGCCGATTCCCCTGCACATGAAGGTGCACAACCTGGAATGGGAGACGGAAGGAGCGCTCGATTTCATTGACGCCAACAAAGACCGCCCTTTTTTCCTCTACTTCGCGATTACACTGCCGCATGGATCCTATACCGAAGACTGGATGTCAAAAGACTGGCGCGCTACGCCCGCCGGAATGTTGTCCTCGCCTCCGCGAGGCATGCCTTCGCGCGACAGTGTCCGCGCACGGGTTGAGGCTGCCGGTCTGCCGCCTCAAAATGCAATGGCTACATGGATTGACGACAGTCTGGGTGCCATTCTCAACAAGCTTGATGAAGCAAAGCTGTCCGGGAACACAATCGTTCTGTTTATTTCCGACAACCAGTCCCGCGGGAAGCTGACTGCTTATGAGGGGCATCGCGTACCCGCCATTATTCTCTGGCCGCGTCACACGCCTGCCGGGTCGGTTGAGGAACGGATTGTTGCGAACATCGACATCCGTCCCACCTTGCTGGAGATTGCAGGGGTCCGTCCGGCAGACAATGAAACTGTTGACGGGAAAAGTCTGGTTTCTATTCTGGAAGGAAAGATTCCTCCGGCATGGCGCGACAGTCTTTTTCTGGAGACAGCTTACAGCCGCGCTGTGATAACCAAAGATTGGAAATATATCGCGAACCGTCCTCCGCCGGAAGTTGTCGCTAAAATGGAGGAGGACCGCCTTGCGGCCGAAAAGGAAGGGCGCCGGCGTCACGTCGACTGGTCAGGACGTGCTACGGATCCCTCCAGCGGGCTGGGAGTCCGCTTTAATGCCGATCAGGACTTTCCGAACTACTTTGATTCCGACCAGCTTTACAACCTGAAAGACGATGTGTTTGAACAGCGCAATCTGTTCAGCAATCCTGAGTATAAAGCGACCGCATCGGAGCTGCATACGCTCCTTGGGCAGTATCTGAAAAATATGCCGCGCGGCTTTGGCGAGTTTCGCTGAATCGGATCCTGGCGTTCAGTCCGCCTACATCTGTCGTCGTACTGTCTGCTGGAAGCTCTCCGGCGGGATGCCGTAGGCGCGTTTGAAAACCCGCGAGAAATGATAGGGGTCGGAATATCCGCTTTCCTGTGCAATCTGCTTGATGAGCATTGTCCGTCCTGACAGGAGTTCGGCTGCACGGTTCATTTTGAGCCGGGTCAGCAGCTGCAGCGGCGTTTCGCTGGCATAGCGCTGGAAAAGACGGCACAGGTAGGCTTTGTCGAGCCGGCAGGCGGCCGCCGCCTGTTCAATGTTTTTGAGCCGGCGGAAGTTTTGTTCGAGGAGCCCGCGGCAGCGCAGATAGGTCTGCCAGGCCGGCGAAAGGACTTCCTGGTGCGGCATGCTGCTGTCGTCGATGTGCAAAATCAGTTGTTTAAGGAGCAGGAGGCAGAGCGCTTTCTGATGACGGCTGTCGGTTCGTCCGGTCTGCAGCAGATTTTCGAATACACTAAGGATTTTGATGGGGTGCGTGGCGTAGAGCGGACGTTGAAAAAAACGGGTGCGCTCGACCAGCGTCTTCAGTTCCTGCCCGGTGAAGTCGATGAAGTGTTTGACGAGCGGGGCCTGCGGATCGGTTTTGATCCGGTGGGGGATGCCGGGTCCGTAGAAAAAAACGGCGCCCGGCTGAAGCGGGTAGGTTTCTTCCTGCAGGGTAAGAATGCCTTTGCCGGCAGAGACGAATTCAATTGAGCAGAATTTGAATCCGTCACGATCGACCTGATAGTCGGGGGCGCACTGTTCTCTGCCTCCGCACACGATGGCGGCTTTGACATCTTTTCCGGGGGACAGGTTGAGATAGTAGTAGTCGCCGGCTGAAACCTGTGTGGAGATAAAGGAGGGTTCTTTTTCCATGGGCCGCACTTTTATCAGGGCGGGGTTGGCAGGTCAATAATATCCATTTAAATGTCAAGAGTGTCTATTTCCGTTTCGTCCGGTTGGTGTGTATGATGCGGCTTTTCCTGAGTACTTAAACATAGGAGCGTGGTCATGACAGATGTCAAAAAAACAAAGTTCACCGTTGCCAAAGACGCAGTGGATCCCAATTCCATTCCGAAAAAAAAGCTGAATAACGGTACATCAATGCCGGCGATCGGCATGGGTACTTTCGGTTCCGACCGCTTTACCCCGGTGCAGGTTGCGAATGCGGTAATCGGCGCCGCCGAATACGGACAGCGCGCATTTGACTGCGCTTCGGTGTACGGCAACGAAAAAGAAATCGGCGCATCGCTGAAAATCATTATGGATGGCGGCGTTCCGCGCGAAGAACTCTACATCACCTCCAAAGTCTGGAACGACATGCACGGCGAAGGCAATGTCATCAAATCCTGCAAGCAGTCGCTCAAAGATCTCGGGCTGGACTATCTTGACCTCTATCTGGTGCACTGGCCGTTCCCGAACTTCCACCCTATCGGCTGCACCGTGGATTCCCGCAGCCCGGACGCCAAGCCGTACATTCATGAAAACTACATGAAGACCTGGGCGCAGATGGAACAGCTGGTCGAGATGGGGCTTGTCAAGAGCATCGGTACGTCCAACATGACCATCGCCAAGATGAAACTTCTGCTGCGTGACTGCAAAATTAAACCGGTCGTCAACGAAATGGAGCTGCACCCGCACTTCCAGCAGCCGGAACTGTTCGACTTCATGGTCGCCAACGGCATCCAGCCCATCGGCTTCTGCCCGATCGGTTCCCCGACCCGTCCGGACCGCGACAAAACCGCGACCGATACTGTGGATATCGAAGACCCGGTAATTAAGAAAATTGCCGCGCGTCTGGGTGTACACCCGGCCGTCGTTTGCATCAAGTGGGCCGTACAGCGCGGTCAGGTTCCGATTCCGTTCTCCGTATTCGAAGCCGAATACCGCAGCAACCTGCGTTGCGCGCTGCCGGAATATATGACCGTCACTGGCGCCGAAATGGCCGAGCTGGCCAAGATCGACAAGAACTGCCGCCTGATTAAAGGGCAGGTGTTCCTGTGGAAAGACGGCCAGACCTGGGAAGATCTTTGGGATCTCGACGGAACCATTGCGAAATAAGTTGAACAGGGAACCCGGCACACGCCGGGTTCCTTTTTGTATACAGGCGGGATTAGAAAACAGGAGAAGACGTATGCATGATACAGATCAAAAAGTGCCCGTGGTGTCGAAAGCGCTGCTGGGCTCATTTATTCTTGTAACCAGTCTGTTTGCCTTGTGGGGTTTTGCAAACGACATTACCAATCCGCTGGTGCGCGCTTTCAAGGAAGTGTTTCCCGGCCTGACCAATGCCCAGAGCAGCTGGGTGCAGGGCGCCTTTTACGGCGGTTATGCCACCATGGCGATTCCGGCTGCACTGTTTATTCGCCGGTTCTCATATAAAGCAGGGATT
>DAONGM010000001.1:0-24640 GCA_035404105.1 Pontiellaceae bacterium | reverse complement strand
GCATTCCGCGCTGGTGGTCCGGCGTAATCGCCCAGATGTTTTATGTTGCCGCGCAGATCACCTGCTGGACCTATGTCATCCACTACGCCATGACCAACGTCGGCATGAGCATGGATGTTGCGCAGAACTACAACATCGCCGCGATGGCGCTGTTCCTGATCAGCCGCTTCATCTGCACTTTCCTGCTGAAATACTTCAGCCCGGGACACCTGCTGATGACGCTCTCCGTGGTGGCGATCGGCCTGATGCTCGGCGTAATCTTCCTTCAGAACTACACCGGCCTGCTCTGCCTGATCGGCGTCTCCGGCTGCATGTCGCTGATGTTCCCGACCATTTACGGTATTGCGCTCGACGGCATGGGGCAGGAAGCCAAGCTGGCCTCGGCCGGTCTGGTGTTCGCCATCGTCGGCGGCGCCTGGATGCCGCTGGTGATGGGCGGCATTATCGACCATCCGGACTTTGATCTGGGCTTTGTCAAGCTGACCAGCGTCAGCATGTCGTTCGTTCTGCCGCTGATCAGTTTTGTGGTGACGGCGCTGTACGGCTATCTGACGTTCAAGATCTTCCGCCCCGCCTCGGAGCTCACCCGTAAATAACTTACGAGGATTCTTATGTTAAAAGGAATCGACCCGATCATTTGTCCCGAGCTGTTGAAAATCATGGCCGAAATGGGCCACGGCGATGAACTCATTCTCGCCGATGCGCATTTCCCGGGAAACACCTTCGGCAAGAAGGTGCTTCGCGGGGACGGCCTGCAGATTCCGGCTCTGCTGGAAGGTATCATCCCGCTGTTCGAACTCGACAGCTATGCCGACCCGCTGATCATGATGGCGGCCGTGGAAGGGGATAAGCTCGACCCGAAAGTCGAGAAATCCTATATGGCCGCTATCCGCAAACACGCGCCGGAAGCCCCGGCGCCGGTGCGCATCGGCCGGTTCGATTTCTATGACCGCGCCAAGAACGCCTTCGCGGTGGTCATGACCGGAACGACCGCGAAGTACGGCAACATTATTCTGAAAAAAGGAGTTACTCCGCTGGCCTAAAGCGGAGTATTGGCGGCTATCAAAACACTGTATTTCATGCGTCACGCCCGGAGTGAGGCGAACCTGAAGGATATTCTGGCTTCGCGGCTTGATTTTCCCCTGACGGAAGAAGGGCTCCGGGATGCCGAAGCGATTGCCCGCGAATTCGCGGCAGTCGCTTCTGTTGACCGGATCGTTTCATCGCCGTTGATCCGCGCCCGGCAGACGGCCCGGCCGTTTGCCGAGGCCTGCGGGCTGACGGTGCAGACCGACGAGCGGCTGACGGAACAGCATCTGGGCATATTCTCCGGGCTGACCTATGCGGAACTCGATACGCGGCCCGATTACATGCATGACCGCGCCCAGCGCTGGACGTGGGTTCCGGCTGGCGGCGGAGAGTCCTATCAGATGATCGCCGACCGGTTGCGGCCGTTCTTTCTCGATCTGGAATCGATGACCGGCTCGTCGATTTTGTTTGTCACTCATGCCGTCACGATGCGGCTGATCCGCGCGACGCTGGAGCAGACGCTGCCGGAGTATCCGCAGACGATTGCGAAAAACGGCGAAATCTGGAAGGTGAGCTATACGCAGTACGGCGCGCCACACCGGGTGGAATCAATTTTTCTGGGCGGCAGCGCCGCCGCTGTTTCTCGGGCTTAACGTAGAGGAGTAAATACATGGCTGAATATATTCTTAGCATCGATCTGGGAACCACGAGCTGCAAGGCCGTGCTGTTCGATACCGATTTCAACATTGTGACCACCGCCAGACGGGAGTACAAAACCAGTTATCCGCACGCCGGCTGGGCCGAACAGCCCGCTTACCAGTGGTGGGAAGCGTTGCGCGAAAACACGAAGGCGGTGCTGAAGCAGAGCGCGGTCGATCCGGCTAAAATCATCGCGGTCGGTATTGATGCGTTCTCGACTACTGTTCTGCCGGTGGATAAAGCCGGCGACCCGCTGCGTCCCGGTCTGATCTGGATGGATCGCCGCTCCGGAAAACAGTCCGACTGGATTGCCAAAAACCTCGGCAAAGAGCTGTGGGAAATCAACGGCAACGTCAGCGACGCCGGAAACATCGCGCCGAAAATCATGTGGATCAAAGAGAACGAGCCGGAAGTCTACAAAAAGACCCACATGTTCCTGCACGCAAACGGCTATCTCGTTTACTGCCTGACCGGCAAATACTCGATGGATATTTCCGAAGCCGGACTCTCTCAGCTTTGCAACACCGCAACCGGACAGTATTCAGATGAGCTCATCAATGCCTGCGGCATTGACCGCGCCAAGCTGCCGCCGATTTTCAACTGCACGGATGTCGTCGGTAAAGTCACCGCCGAAGCTGCCGCGAAAACCGGGCTGGTTGCCGGTACGCCGGTCATCGCCGGCTCGATGGATAACGTCGCCGCCGGACTCGGCGCGGGCGTTTCCAAAGGCGGCGAGGTCTTTATTTCGGGCGGAACCGTCACCACCAACAACGTTTGTTTAAGCGTGCCGAAATACAACCGCAACCTGCACATTTATCCGCACATTGTCCCCGGCACATGGATTACCGCCGGCGGCGTAGACTTCGGCGGCGCCGGGCTCAAATGGTTCAAAGAGCTGCTTGAAGTTGAAAATTACGCCGAGATAGATGCGCTGGCCGATACATCAGTCTGTGCGAAAAGCTCGGTCATTTTTCTTCCCTACATGGTTGGCCAGCGCTGCCCGATCTGGAACGACCACACCACCGGCGTATTGATCGGCCTGAAGCCGACCACCAACCGTCAGGATCTGGTACGCGCCTTCATGGAAGGCACCACCTACGGCTCGCGCCATGTTCTTAGCCTGGTGCAGGATGAAGGCGTCGCCATTGAAAACGTCAAAATCACCGGCGGCAGTGCCAACTCTGCGGCTTGGGTACAGATTTTTTCGGACGTCATCGGCAAGCCGATCGACATCCCCGGTGCGGTGGATCTGCCGCCGCTCGGCGTGGCGATTGCCGCCGCTTACGGCGTCGGTGCTATTAAAACCTTTGATGAAGGCATCGCTAAAATTGCGATTCGCGAAAGTTTTGTACCGGATGAGGAGAATCACGCCTACTACACCGAAATGTACGGCGTCTTCCGCTCGCTCTACGAAAACATCAAAGGCGAATACGACCGGCTCGCCGCCATTGAACGGAAATTTAAAAAGTAACGGAGGAACCCCTGTGAGAGCTGCATTACGCAAAGGACAGAAAAAAGTTGAAGTGATTGAAATGGCCAAACCGGCCCCGCTGGCGGATGAAGTGCTGGTGGCGGTTAAATCCTGCGGAATCTGCGGATCCGACATCGTCCGGATTCAGGAAGAAAATCCGCGCTGGGACGAAGTCGTTCTCGGCCACGAATTCGCCGGACAGATCGTCGAAGTCGGCGCGAACGTCAAGGAGTGGAAAGCCGGCGACCGCGTATCCGCTGCGCCGCTCATGCCGTGTCATCAGTGCGCGCACTGCGCCCAGGGCAACTTCTCGCTCTGCAAAGGCTACAGTTTCATCGGCTCCCGCGTGCAGGGCGCGTTCGGCGAATTCCTGCGCGTACCGGCCCGCAACCTCGTCGCGATCGGCGACCTGACCTATGACCAGGCGGCCTTCATTGAGCCGATCACCGTCTGTCTGCACCCGATTCTGCGCCTCGGCAACCTGCTCGGCAAAGATGTCGTCGTCACCGGTGCCGGAACCATCGGCCTGCTGGCGATTCAGATTTTCAAAGCCATGGGCTGCCGCAACATCGTGGCTTCCGACATTTCGGAAGGCAAACTCGAGATGGCGAAGAGCATGGGCGCGAACATTCTGTGCAACCCGATCAAAGAATCGCTCGAAAACGTCTGCGCCCGCGAACTCAAAGACGGCGCGCACGTCGTGTTCGAATCGTCCGGCGCCGGTCCGGCCAAGATTTCCGCGATGGCGATTGCCCGCGGCGGCGGAACCGTGCTGCTGGTCGGTACGGCGCACGCACCGATCACCTTCACCGGTCCGCAGTTCGAGCAGATCAGCCGCAAAGAACTCCATGTCGTCGGTTCGTGGATGAATTATTCCGCGCCGTTCCCCGGCACCGAGTGGTCCACCGCCGCGTGGATGATGTCCGCCGGTCTGATCAAGGTGGATGCGCTGCAGACGCACACCTTCCCGATTGAAAAAATTCAGCAGGCCTACGACGTCATTTACACCAACAAAGAGCTGTGGGCCAAGGTCATGATCCACTTCTAACCGAAAGAAAATCCGATGAGCGCTATCGAAAAATTTGTACAGATTCTCCAGGACAACCGCGCCGGCAAAGCCACCGGCATCTACTCCATCTGCTCCGCGCAGGAAACCGTTCTGCAGGCATCCATGCTGCAGGCGAAAAAAGACGGCTCGATCCTGCTGATCGAGTCCACCTCGAATCAGGTGGACCAGTTCGGCGGCTACACCGGCATGAAGCCGGCGGACTTCGTCGCCTACGTGCGCGGCATCGCCGCTTCCGTCGGCTTCGACGCCCAAAACCTTCTGCTCGGCGGCGACCACCTCGGTCCCAACGCCTGGCAGAAAGAGCCGGCTGCGTCGGCGATGGCTAAAGCGCACGACCTGATCCGCGAATATGTCAAAGCCGGTTACCAGAAAATCCATCTGGACGCTTCGATGTTTCTCGCCGACGACCAGGGCGACCGCCATAAAGCGCTCGCCAACGAAATCGTCGCGGAGCGCGCCGCCGCGCTTTGCAAAACCGCTGAAGAAACCCACGCCAAATACTGCGCCGGACAGCCGAAGCCGGTTTACATCATCGGCACCGAAGTCCCGATTCCCGGCGGCGCGCAGGAAGCCGAAGAAACCGTCACGCCGACTTCCCCGGCGGATGCCGTGCAGACGATCGAAGTCACCCGCGCCGCCTTCGAAAAGGCCGGACTGACCGAAGCCTGGAACCGCGTGTGCGGCGTTGTCGTACAGCCCGGAGTGGAATTCGGCGACGACCAGGTTTTCCACTACCAGCGCAGCAAGGCCCGCGGCCTCAGCGAAAAAATCATGCAGTTCGATCGTTTCGTCTACGAAGCGCACTCCACCGACTACCAGTCCGAAACCGGACTGACGCAGCTGGTTGAAGATCATTTCTGCATTCTCAAAGTCGGCCCGTGGGTCACCTTCGGCTACCGCGAAGCGCTGTTTGCGCTCGCGCAGATCGAAGAAGAACTGCTCGCGCCGAAAGGCCTGCAAACCTCGCGCCTGCGCGAAGTCATCGACGCCGTCATGGTCGAAGACACGAAATACTGGGCCAAATATTATCCGGGCAACGCGACCGAGCAGGCGTACAAACGCAAGTACAGCTTCTCCGACCGCTCGCGCTACTACTGGCCCAACCCGCGCATCACGGCGGCCAAAGCTCAGCTGGTGGCCAACCTCAAGGCGCATCCGGTGCCGCTGTCCCTGCTCAGCCAGTACATGCCGGGCCAGTACCGCGCCGTCAGCGAAGGCCTCATCCGCAACGACGTGGAAGAAATCATCATCCACCGCACGCAGGATGTGATCAGCCTCTACGCCCGCGCCTGCAACATGGCGCGCCGCTAAGGAGTGAGCCCGATGAATCTTGCGCGGATGCTGGACGTGTTGGTGATTTGTGTTCCGGTGTTCGCCGTTCTCGGGCTGGGCAAACTGCTTCAGCGCAATGGCCGTCTGGATGACGGCCATTGCAATTTTATCAACTGGCTGGTCTATTATTTTTCCCTGCCGGCGCTGATCTTCACGACGGTGGCCCGTCAGCGGTTCGAAGGGTTTCTCGATCCGGCGCTGATTCTGATGCCGCTGCTGGCGCTGATTCTGGTGATTGCGGTGACCATGCTGATTGCCAAGCTGAGCCGCTTTAAAGGCGGATTCGCCGCGGCGTTTGTCTTCGGAACGTTCTGGGCGAACGCCACCTATCTCGGTCTGCCGCTCTGCACCAACGCGTTCGGCGCCGAGGGGCTGGCCAAAGCGGCGGTCTATAACGCCTGCGTGGTGCCGTTCTTTATCATCTTCGGCTACTCGCTGCTCGGTTTCTACGGCGCGGGTTCCGGCGATTTAAAAATCGGCTCGCGGATTCGCACGGCGCTGCTGAATCCGGTGCTGCTGGCGGCGGTGGCCGGGATTCTGGTGGCGCTGTCGGCGGGGCTGTTCCGCTCGGCGGATGGCGCGCTGAACCTTCCCGTGCCGGTGCTTTCGGCCGCCACGCTGCTCGGTTCGTTTTTCCAGCTGGTCGGCTCGATGGGGCTGCCGCTCGGGCTGCTCTCGATTGGTGCTTCGCTCCGCTGGGAGCAGGCGCGCGGACATCTGGTCGCGCTGAGCTGGACGGTCGGGTGCAAACTGATTCTGCTGCCGCTGCTGACGCTGCTGCTGATCCGCCGGTTCTGTCCCTCCGCCGATGCCGTATCGCTGGGTTCGGCGGTGATTCTGTCGGCGACGCCCGGCGCGGTGGCCTGTTACATCATCAGCTGCAAATTCGGCATCGAAAAATCATTCGCGGCCGCGCTGCTGGTGGTCGGTACAGCGCTGAGTGTGCTGACCATTCCCTGCTGGGTCTATCTGCTGAAGAGCTTCTGAGTGAACCGCTACGCACGTTCCGGCGGCACCCGCGCCGACGAACTGAAAACTATTCTGATCTCCCGGATGTGATCGTGGGTTCTGCTTTCATGCTCTCCAATGGGCGAGGAATTCGACATTGCCTTTGGGTCCTTTGAGCGGCGATGTCGCCAGCCCCAGCCATTCAAGCTTGAGCGTTTCAGTTCCGAATGTACGGATTTTGGCAATTACTGCTTCGTGAATTTCCGGATCGGTTATGACGCCGCGCCCTTTATCCACTTCTTCTTTGCCCGCCTCAAACTGCGGTTTGATAAGCGAAACAATTTCTCCGCCGGGTTTCAGCAAGCCTTTGACGGCGGGCAGGATATTAGTGAGTGAGATAAATGAGGTGTCAATGGAAGCGAAGTCTGCCGCTTCGGGCAGGTCTGCAGGAGTCAGGTAGCGGGCGTTCACGCCTTCCATGACCGTAACACGAGGGTCTTCGCGCAGTTTCCAGTGGAGTTGGCCTTTGCCTACATCCACGGCGTAAACCTTCGTCGCGCCGTGCTGAAGCATGCAGTCGGTGAAGCCCCCGGTAGAAGAACCGATGTCGATGCAGACTTTGCCGGCCAGATCGAGTTTGAAGGCCTCCATCGCACCTTCGAGTTTCTCTCCGCCGCGGCTGACAAACCGTTCGACTTCTTTCAGAACAATTTCGCGGTCCGGCGACAACGTCTGGCCCGGTTTTGGAGAGGGCTGGCCGTCAACCAGAACCTGTCCGGCGACAATCAGCCGTCGGGCCTTTTCGCGGCTTTCGGCGAGTCCTTTTTCCACCAGCAGTTGATCGAGTCTGATTTTTTTCACGTGCGGGAGTGTAAATCCTAAGTCGGCAATCTACAATCGGCAATCATGGCAGGTCTGTACATTCATATTCCGTTCTGTGAGCGCAAGTGTTCCTACTGCGCATTTTATTCTTTTGCTAAACCTTGGAAAAACGTGGCCGGATTTTTCCAGGCGCTGGGAAAGGAGCTGAACAGCCTGCCAGCTGATTTTTCGCCGGAGACCGTTTTTATCGGAGGCGGAACGCCAACGGCGCTGGATTTGAAAACACTGGGATCTTTCCTTGCCATGCTAAGGAAGTTCAGTCCGGTAGAATTCTCGTGTGAAGCCAATCCGGGAACCGTTGACCGGAAGAAGCTGGAGCTGCTCATAAAAAACGGCGTGAACCGGCTTTCCATCGGCGTGCAGTCGTTTAATTCCAAATGTCTGGAAATGCTGGGGCGGATTCATACTGCGGAAGAGGCGGAGGCCGCTTTCCGGCTGGCGCAGACGGCAGGTTTTAAAAATATCGGACTGGATCTGATGTTCGGAGTTCCGGGTCAGACAATCCAAATGCTGGAGGCGGATATTGAACGTGCGCTGGCGCTCGAACCTGAGCATATTTCAATTTACAACCTGATGTATGAGGAGGGCACTCCGCTCGCCGTCCGCGATCCGGAACGGCTGGACGAGGGGATTGAGCGGGACATGTACGATCTGATCCGCCGGCAGCTGGCGGCAGCCGGCTTTATTCATTATGAAATTTCAAACTTCGCGAAGCCTGGATTCGAGTGCCGGCATAATCTGCTCTACTGGAGCGGTGGAGAATACATCGGACTGGGTCCGGCGGCGCATTCCCACTGGCGGGGAATGCGCCGGGCGAATGTTTCTGATGTTGAGGATTACTGCGCAGGCGGGCCGCGGCGTGAATTCGAGGAGATCCTCGATCCGGAGGCGAAGGAACGCGAGACGCTGGTGATGGGGCTCCGGCGTTTGGCAGGCGTCGAGGTGTCTGTTGATCTGTTTGAAAATAAGAAGAAAACCTTTCTGGCATTGGAAAAAGAAGGCCTGCTGGTGATCAGCGGGCGGCACGTCCGGCTTTCCGAAGAGGCTCTGTTTGTGAGCGACGCGGTCTTTTCTGAATTGGTGTGATATTGCGCTTGCCAATGGGCCGGCCAGTCCGTAGATTACGCCACTCTTTGAGTTAAATTTTTGAGTTTGTGAGGAAGAATTATGGCTAAATGTGCAATGACAGGTAAGGGAACGATTTCAGGCCGCCGGATTGTCCGTAAAGGTTTGAGGAAGTGTAAGGGCGGTATCGGTCTGCACGTGACCAGCGCCACGAAGCGCAAATTCAAAGCGAATCTTCAGCACGTCCGGATTAAAGATGAAAACGGCACCGTGCGTCGCGTTTGGGTTTCAACCAAGGCGATCCGCGACGGTCTGGTGACAAAAGCCTAAACGAAACGAAAAGCCTGTTTTCGGTAAGCCGGCCCACTGGGCCGGTTTTTTTGTGCAGGCAGATACGTAACGGAATGCTGTCTGGCGGGTAGGTTCTGAATGATCGCGTCAGAATAAAAAAAACACTCTCCGCAAACGGAGAGTGTCTTGGACGGAACCAAAAAGCAGGGGTTACCAGCTGGCTTTGGTCATGCCGGGGATGAGCCCGTTGGATGCCATTTCGCGCAGGGTGATGCGCGAGAGGCCGAATTTTTTGTAGACGGCGCGCGGGCGACCGGTCACACGGCAGCGGCTTTGTACGCGAATCGGGTTGGCGTTGCGCGGCAGTTTGCGCAGCTTGTCGAATGCGGCCATGCGGTCTTCCATGGAAGTTTTCGGGTTGTGAATGATTTCCTTAAGCTCCATGCGCTTGGCGAAGTGCTTCTTTGCCAGCTTCATACGCTTTTCATTTTTAACGATACTGCTCGTTTTTGCCATAAATCACATTCCTCAATTGGTTCGTCGAAGCGGGGATGAAACAGGAAAAGGCTCCATGGTGCAACCCTTTTCTATGCAAAATTCGCCGGTCATAGGCAGATCGGCTTGTTGTTTTAAATTTTGTTTCCGTGGCTTTTTCAGGCAGGCTTCATTTCGATTTTTGGACTTTCCGGGAGGAGGAATTGATGTGCGGAGCAGCCTGTCCGGCGAATCTGGAAAAATTGCCGGCGGCGAAGCCGATTAAAGAGACTCGCGGAACGGGGTTGTTTGTAGAATAGGCTTCCAATGAGCGGGCTTTTTGCTTGAAAAAGGCCCTCGGTGGCAAATACACTCCTCGGCCCCTGTAATCAGAGAGGTTGACTATGAAACTAGATAAAGTTGGACAGGCTGAAATACATATCGATGACCGTACCGTGGTCTGCCCCGTTTATGAGGGCTCCGAAGGCGAGCGGGCGATTGATATCGGCAAATTGCGTAAAGAAACCGGCGCAATCACCTACGACCCGGGCTATGGCAATACCGGCTGCTGCGCCAGCGATATCACGTTTATTGACGGTGAAAAAGGCATTCTGCGCTACCGCGGTTATGATGTCGCGGATTTGGCGGAGAAATGTGAGTTCATCGAAGTGGCCTATCTGCTGGTCCACGGTTCGCTGCCGACTCATGCGCAGCGGGAAAACTATGCGACCCTTCTGAACAGCCATTCTATGATTCACGAAGATATGCGGGAATTTTTCAGCAATTATCCTGAGCATTCGCATCCGATGGCGATTCTCTCCGCCATGGCGGTTTCGCTTTCTTCCTTCTATCCAGAACTGCGCGGCGACCTCAAAGAAGACGTGGATATGACGGTCACGCGGCTGATTTCAAAGCTGCGCACGATCGCCGCTTTTTCTTATAAGAAGTCCATCGGCGAGCCGGCTGTTTATCCGCGGTACGATCTGAAGTACTGCGAAAATTTTCTGAACATGATGTTCAGTTCGCCCGTTCGCGGCGAGCCGATCGATCCGGTTATGGCCGATGCGCTCAATAAGCTGCTCATTATCCATGCCGACCACGAACAGAACTGCTCCACTTCTGTTGTGCGCAGTGTAGGAAGCTCCGGAATCAATCTGTATGCATCGATTGCAGCAGGTATTTGCGCGCTGTGGGGACCGAAGCACGGCGGTGCCAATCAGCATGTGATTGAAATGCTGGAAGAAATCCACCGGGACGGCGGGGATGTTGACAAAGTGATCGAGCGCGCCAAGAACCCTCGCAGCCCGTTCCGGCTGATGGGCTTTGGACATCGCGTTTATAAATCCTACGATCCGCGCGCCAAGATTGCTAAAGAGCTGTGCAAAAAGGTGATCGCGGCAACGCATACAAGAGATCCTTTGATGGATATCGCCATGGAACTCGAGGAGAAGGCACTGGCTGACTCCTATTTCCAGGAGCGCAATCTCTATCCCAACGTGGACTTTTATACCGGACTGACCTATCGCGAAATGGGTATTCCAACCAATATGTTTACCGTCATGTTCGCCATCGGCCGCCTGCCGGGCTGGATTGCCCAATGGCTGGAGATGCAAAACGACAGCGATGCGCGCATTGCCCGTCCGCGGCAGATCTACACCGGCCCGAACCTGCGCAAAGTTACTCCCATCGCCAAACGCAAATAGTGGATTTTCAGAACGTGATACCGACCGACCAGCAGCCGGAAACCCTCCGCGAGAATAAACAGGAACTTGAATTTCTACAGGCCATCGCCCGGCGGCTGCCTGAAGATACCGATGTATTGCGCGCGTTAGCCGATCTTTACACCCGGACCGGTTCCTATGCCGATGGCTTGCGCATGGATGAACGTCTCAGCCGTCTATGCGCCGAAGATCCGCTGGTCTGGTACAACCTGGCGTGCAGTCTGGCTCTTTCCGACCGGGCCGATGATGCGTTTGACGCACTGAACCGTGCGGTCGAACTGGGCTACAACGATTACGAATGGATGAAGAAAGATCCCGATCTTGCTGCCTTGCACGGAGATGCCCGCTTCGAATCGTTTCTCGAGTGGATTTACAGCGCGTTCGAGCAGACGCCGGACTGCGACGGACTGTAAGTTTTCTTCCAGGCCGGGAAAAACGGTTGATCCCCGTTTTCAATCGCTGTAGCTTCAGCAAATCTTATTCGCAGGAGAGTAGTTTATGAATAAATCATTGCTTTGGGCTTTGTTTCTGATCGCACTGTGCGCGCTGTTTTTCATTTTTACCGGCGGCAAAACCACCATCCGGATTTTTGAGCTGGATTACACCATGAAAACGCCTATTGCTTTGCTGATCTTCACGGCGATCGGAACGGCCATTGGAGTCCTTCTTAAATGACGGATGCCTTCTCCCGAAGAGGAGTTTTTATAGGCCCCGAAGTTAACCCTGCGCGCATTGCGCCGGACGCGGAGGTTTATCCCGGCTGTCGCATTCGCGGCGCAAAAACTTCCATTGGACCCGGCTCTGTACTTGGTGCGGAAGCGCCCGTTACAATTGAAAACTGCCAGCTCGGCCGCGATGTTCAATTAAAGGGCGGCTTTTGTTCGGGCGCGGTTTTTCTCGATGGCGCCGGCATGGGCAGCGGCGCGCATGTCCGCGAAGGAACCATTTTTGAAGAAGAGGCGAACGCCGCACACACGGTCGGTCTCAAGCAGACGGTTCTGCTTCCGTTCGTAACCCTCGGCAGTCTCATCAACTTCTGCGATATCCTGATGGCGGGCGGCACCGGCCGAAAAAACCACAGCGAAGTCGGCTCCTCGTACGTTCATTTCAACTTCACGCCGCATCAGGACAAGGCCACCGCCTCGCTGGTCGGCGATGTGCCGCGCGGCGTATTGCTTAATCAGAAGCCGATATTTCTCGGCGGGCAGGGCGGACTGGTCGGTCCGGCGCGCATAGCGTACGGAAGCGTCGTTGCCGCCGGCGGCATCTGCCGCGAAGACGTGGTTGAAGAAAACCAGCTTCACATTCCGGCCGTACCGGCGGAGAAAACCGTTCCGTTCGAAACCGGCGTTTACAAAAACATTGACCGCATCGTCAAAAACAACCTGATCTACATCGGAAATATCTGCGCGCTCAAGGCGTGGTACGAAAACGTCCGCGTTTTTTTCATCCGCGATGAATTTGACCGCGCCTGCCACGAAGGCGCGCTGGCCAACCTCGATCTGATTCGTAAGGAACGGGTTCAAAGGCTGGAGCAATTGGTAGGAAAGGTCGGAGATTTATCCAGAAGTTGGAAAAAGATTTGTGTCAGGCTTAAAGAGCCGCCCCGTACCGGCGCTGATGCGCAGCTGATGAGTGAAATCAAGAAGGCAGACAAGGCGGATTACATCGCCGCGATACAGAATTTGAGTGAAGACGCATGTGCCGGAACGACGGCGTGGCTTCAGGGGATTGTGGATGAAACGGCGGTTTTGGACGGCTGACCGAAGAAATTGAACATGGCAAAGCTTTCCGGAACAGACGGTAATATATGACGGCAGAACAGGTGCCGGCTATCATGCGCGAGACCGGCTTGCCGAAGAAGTGACTGCAGTATCAAAAAATCTGAGAGGGGTTCAATATGACCCCGAAAACGATTGAAGCGCGGACCAAAAGAAGCTTGTTGCCGCTGCGCTGAAAATGGCCGGCGAGGGGCAGTGAGAAGAAAGCTTTTGCGGGTTTTGTCCGGCTCTGATAGTTTCTCCGCCTGAATGAAACGAACGTTTTTAAAAGGTTTTATCTTTCTGACGGCGGCGGTGCTGTACGGCACGGCCGCCGCAAGCAGTCTGTTTCCGTTCTATGACAACCTGGCGACGGAGCAGGGGTCTTTCTTCGCGGTTCGTCCGTTCTATTCGCATACCGTCGTCAAAGAAGGTCAAATCCGTGACTGCTTCTGGCCGCTTTATTCGCGCAAGGATTTCAAGGATGAGCAGAGTTCGCGCGCACTGATTTTCTGGTTCACCCATAAATTTGATGCAAAAGACGCAAGCCCGCGTGATCGCAACTGGCTGCTGCCGGTTTATTTTCAAGGCCGGGACGTAAACGGCAAAGGATACTTTGCGCTGTTTCCGCTCGGCGGAACGATTAAGGAATTCCTCGGGCGTGACGAAATCATGTTCGTACTTTTTCCGGTGTACGGACAAAGCCGGATTAATGACGTAAAAACGACCAGCGTATTTTGGCCGATCTACTCCCACACGCGCGGCGAAGGAATTCAACGCGACCGCGTTTTTCCGATTTACGGAAAATCGGTGCTCGAGGGGAAATATGACAAGCGCTTTGTGCTGTGGCCGTTCTGGACGTCGGCAGAATATTTTTATCCCGGCAATGCCGGAAAATCATGGATCCTTTTTCCGGTTTGCGGCCGGTCGAAGCTGGAGCAGGAGAAGACGCTTTGGGTCATTCCTCCTTTCTTCCGGTTCACGAAAGGAGAAAAGCAGGACAGGCTTTTCTGTCCGTGGCCTTTTATTCAAAAGACCGACAGCAAACCGCACAGCAAGTTTTATATCTGGCCGCTTTGGGGTGAAGACCGGTACGCCGCCGGTCCGACGCAGCGTACATTCCTGCTTTGGCCGCTGCTCTGGTCAGAGAAAACGGGCAGCGACAGCCTGCTGAGAACCCACCGCATGGCGCTGCCGTTTTTCTATCAGGATTACAGCGTTCAGTGCGAAAAAGGTGTTTCGCCGGAAAAGCGGACGACCGTTTCCAATTACTGGAAAATCTGGCCGCTGATGAGCTGGCAGCGCGAAGGCGACGTTTCGCGTTTCCGGATGCTGGAACTCTGGCCGCTTAAAAACAGCGCGCCGGTCGAACGCAACTGGGCACCTCTCTGGACGCTGTATAAACGGACAGATATGGAAGGAATCATCCGTAAGGATATTCTGTGGTTTGCCTGGCACAGTGAAAAAGAGCCGTCCGTCGAGCGCAAGGAATGGTCTTTACTGAAAGGGTTTCTGGCGTATAAAAGGGATCACGAATCGCAGGAGCTGCGTCTGCTTTATTTCATACATTTAGGGAATAGCGAATGATCGCGCCGTTTAAAGAAATATATTGGTATCTGGATCTGCCGGTACGGTCGTTCCGCCGTCTGGGCCGGATCATTCTGGTTGCCTGTCACGATATGGGCAACGCGCTCATCATGCTTTTTTCTGCGACGCTTTATATCCGTACGCTTTGGAAACCGCGTGCACGCCGCGAAACGGCCATGCAGCTTTATGTCACCGGCATTAAAAGCCTCGGCGTCATTACTGTTGTCGCCTTTTTTACCGGCATGATTCTGGCCTTGCAGACCGGCCTTGAACTGCGCCGCTTCGGGCAGGAAGTCAATATCGGCACAGCAGTCACCATCGTTATGATCCGCGAAATGGGCCCGTTCATGACCGGTCTGATTATCGCAGCCAGCGTCGGTTCGGCGATTGCCGCACAGCTCGGCACCATGGCGGTTTCCGAAGAAATTTCCGCGCTGGAAGTCATGTCGATCAATCCTAACCGGTTTCTGGTGATGCCGAGGCTGGTTGCGCTGGCTGTGATGATGCCGATTCTGACGGTTTACACCAATATCCTCGGCATCCTCGGCGGCGGAATTGTCGGTTCGACGCAGCTCGGCGTGGCGTTTCAGGCCTATCTCGATAACGCCACCCGCTACGCCGAGAACAAAGACCTGTATGTCGGACTTTTCAAAGCGTTTGTCTTCGGTATCATCATTGCCACCGTCGCCTGCTATCAGGGGCTGAGCACTACGGAAGGCGCTGTCGGTGTCGGGCGCGCCACCCGGCAGACCGTTATCATTTCATTCCTGATGATCCTGATTATCGGCTACATGATCACGAGGCTGTTTTACATATGATTATTTTCGACAAAGTCACCAAACGGCTCGGCGGAAAAACCGTCCTCAATGAGGTCAGTTTTGAAGTGCCGAAGGGTGAAACGTTTGTGATTGTCGGGCTTTCCGGCGCCGGCAAAAGCGTTACGCTCAAACATATGGTGCAGCTGATGGTTCCTGACAGCGGTACGGTGCGCATCGGTGATGATATCATCAGTGCAGCCCGCGGCACCGAACTGGAACGTATGCGCCGCCGCTTCGGTGTGCTGTTCCAGGGCGCAGCGCTTCTTCAGTGGCTTACTGTTTTCGAAAATGTGGCACTGCCGCTTCGCGAGCATACGAAGCTGAGCGAAGAGGAGATTGATCGGACTGTTCGCGAAAAACTGCGTCTGCTCAATATGGAAGACGCAATGGATAAATTTCCTGCCGATCTTTCCGGCGGCATGCAGAAACGCGTCGGCCTCGCCCGCGCCATCGTCATGAATCCGGAAATCATTCTCTATGACGAACCGACGTCCGGTCTTGATCCGGTGACATCCCGCCTGATCGATAAACTGATCGAAAATCTGCGCAAAGAACTTGGGATCACCAGTGTCGTCGTAACCCATGATTTGCACAGTGCGCTGGCAATCGCTACCCGCATCATGATGATTGATGGCGGGGAAATTGTTGAAAACGCGACGCCGGCCGAATTTATTCAATCAACCAACGAAACCGTTCAACGTTTCCTCGAGTCCCAGTATATTACCCGCCGGGGTGCCTGGGAGAAAGGAATGGAGCAACATGTCTGACAAATACAACAAAGAACTCAGCATCGAAGTCCTTGTCGGCTTCTTTATGTTTATCATTCTCATCGCTCTGGGTGTGTTCACCATTATCCTGAGCCGGCAGAATTTCCTGCAGAAAAAATACCCGCTGGCGGTCCGCTTCAGTGAAGTCAGCGGCCTGCGTGACGGCGATAATGTTTTTCTGCGCGGTATGAAAGTCGGGGTTGTAAAAACGACGGCGCTGGAAGACCACCATGTGGTTGTTCGTGCCGATCTTGAAGTGCCGGTACAGCTCCGTGAAGGCTATAAAGTGGAAGTGGTTTCCTCCTCCATGCTCGGCGGGAAACAGCTGAAAATCGATGAAGGCCCCATGAGCGCATCATTGCTTCCGGAAAATGCGCCCATTATCGGCACGGAGCCGACGGACATTCTCGAAGAGCTTGGCGCGGCTGTGGCCGGTATCCGGCAAATGACCGATAAGATTTCTGCGGGCGAAGGAACTCTCGGCAAGCTGATCCATGACGATGCGGTTTATAATAACCTGCAGGAATCTCTGGCCAATCTGCGTGATGTCAGCGACAAGCTGGCCAAAGGGCAGGGAACCATCGGCAAGCTGATTAATGATGAAACGGTTTATACCGACCTGCAATCAACCATGGCCAGCCTGAAGGATGTCAGCGGCCGGCTGGCGAACGGGGAAGGAACCCTCGGCAAACTGCTGTCCAAAGACGAGCAGCTTTACCAGGATCTCAGCACCACGATGGCCAACCTCCGCAGCATCACGGATAAAGTCGGCTCAGGTGAAGGAACGCTCGGCAAGCTGGTCAACGACGATCAGATTTATACCGAAGCGCAGAAACTGCTCGGTGAACTGCGTGCCGCGATTGACGATATGCGCGAAACGTCGCCGGTCACCACCTTCAGCACCATCTTCTTCGGCGCGTTTTAAAACGGCTTGCCGGGGTTGTTGCGCCGGACGATTTCTTTTAAAAAGAAAACAAGTTCTGGAAATCCCGGCTGAGAAATGATTTCGTTCTTCCTTCTGACAGGAGGAAGGCGATGAACAGTTCGGCCAGCGAAAATGAAATTTATCCGGCTTGCGGATTGCAGGTTGATCGTCCTCTCAAAATACGGGTTCTTCAATACGCCTCGCTGGTGCTGGCTGTCGCCGGACTGATTCTGCTTTATCTGTTCGCGGTAAACCGGGATCTGCCGTTTGTCCGGATCGGCGACATCACGCCGGCCATGAACTTCGCTTATGTCCGCATCTCCGGCGAAGTTACGCGTGACGCCTACGTTTTTCAGTCCGGCGGCATCGTATTCGACTTAAAAGACGGCAGCGGCGAAATCGCTGTCATGGGCGGAAAAGCGCAGGCTCAGGCGCTTGAAGCTGCCGGAAAACTTCCGCGACGCGGGGACCGGATCGAAGTGGCCGGCAGTCTCAGTGTTGCCGCCGATCAGGAACCGCGGCTTCGTATCCAGTCGGCGGATCAGCTTGTTCTCAACCGCAAGCGGGCCGCCGCCGCTTCATCTCCGGCGCCGCGCATCCGGCTGGCTGATGTTACCGCCGCGCATAAAGGAGAGCAGATATCTGTTTCCGGCATCCTCAAAATTATTGATGTGCCTGGACCCGGCTCCCGGGCGCCGTACACTCTGACACTTGAAGAAAACGGCGCCGAGCTGGCTGTGGTTTTCTGGGAAGATGTTTTCCGGGATTTGGAAGACAGGCTGCCTCTGCCCGGGAAACGGCTCAGCGTTCGCGGAGGGGTGGATGTTTATAAAGATACGGTGCAGCTCAAAGTCCGGTCGGCTGGCGATCTGCGCATCGCGGAGTCGGGACAATGATCTTTACAGCGGTGGCAGCGGTGCTGGCCGGAACCGTTCTGGCCTGTTTTCTCTCCATCCTGCCGGGGCTGCACATTTACAACGTCATGGGTCTCGCGGCGCTGTTTCTCTATTCCCTGCAGGGAAGCGGTGTTGCCGCCATGCCGGAAGTTTACATTCCGTTCATGCTCGGACTTGTCACCGGCTGGTCGGTACTCAACACCATTCCTTCTGTCCTGCTCGGAGCCCCGGATGAAAGCGCGGTCTTTACCGTGCTGCCCGGCCAGAAATATCTGATGACCGGTCGCGGCTACGAAGGCACCATGATGATCGGTGCGGGCAGCCTTGCCGGACTTTTCATTCTCGTCTTCCTGATCGGGCCGTTTGCGCCGAAGTTTCTGCCCATCGTCCGCTATGTGCTTACTCCGCACATGCACTGGATTCTCTGGGTCATCATCCTGTTCATGCTGATGACCGAGTGGCCGAAGAACGGTAACTGGGGCCCGGCAGGCTGGCGGAAATTTTTTGCCGCCTGGTCAACGCTCGGCGCAGGGCTGCTGACTTTCTTTCTCTCCGGACTGCTCGGCTTCCTGCTTCTCTACCGTCCGCCGGTTTCCGTTGATAACGCTTTCCAGAACATCATGCCTGCTTTTGTCGGACTCTTTGCCGTTCCGTGGTGCCTGCTCAATGCCGTCAGCGGGACGGAAGTTCCGAAGCAGTACATCCGCGACACACTTAATATCAACGGTGACCTGCTTCTGCGGAGCGGCATCGCGGGCGGTATCGGCGGCGGCTTTGCCGCCTTCCTGCCGGTCGTCACCGGCGGTATCGGCGGACTGCTCGCCGGGCACGCCACGGCGCAGCGCGACGAGCGGGTATTTATGATGTCGCAAGGCGTTTCCAAAGTCGTCTACTACGTCGGCGCGCTGATGCTCTTCTTTGTGCCGGGACTTCATCTGACGCGTGGCGGCGGCGCATGGATTATTAAAGGACTCTATACGCCGCACACCCGGGGCGACTACTGTCTCGCGCTCGGCTCCATCGCACTTTCCGGTGCGGTTTCCTTTCTGCTGCTGTCGCCGCTCACCAGGTGGACGCTTAAGCTGATGGGGAAAGTGGACTACCGCCACATCTCGGTCTTCTCGCTCGGCATCATTGTTGCACTTGTCTTTTCAATCACCGGCAGGCCGGGACTTTTCATTATGACTGTAAGCACGGGTATCGGTCTCATTCCCGTTCTTTTCGGATCGCGCAGGCTGAACTGTCTCGGCGTACTGCTGCTGCCGATCGCCTGCAACATGTCCGGTATCGGCGAACCCGTTGCCGCCTTTTTAGGACTGCTCTGACATGAAAGGAATTGCCCATTTTATTTCCGGAGCTACCGTGGCCTCTTTCTGCCCGTGGGCGGTTGAGGCCGCGCAGAACGGCAATCCTGCTTTTTTCATCCTTGGCGCGGCAGCCGGAATTCTGCCGGACACCTTGGATTTTAAATTCTACCGCTTCTTCTATCGCTATGACGTTTCCGTTTATCCTGATCCGGAAAAACTTGATCCGCAACCGGTCGCTGACGCTGTTGCCGCCGCTGTTTCTGAGGCCGCCGCAACCGGCGGGCCGGTACGCGTGAAACTTTCGACGATTAAACTGAGCGCCGATAACTGGCGGCAGTATCGCGTCCGGATCGATCCCGATGCCGGTGAAGTGCGGGCACAGTTCGGGCCGGTTGTCAGCACAGGGCAGGCGCCGCAGCCCGGCACCCTGCCGGCGAGTCGTCCGGCCGCTGTTGCGAAATTTTCTGCGCCGGTCAGGCAGAGTTATGAACCGGTGTACACCGTTGATATTTTCGACGGCCCGGGATTCCTTTTTAAACGCAACGGGGCCGGTGAAGTAGAAATTGATTTTCTGCCGTGGCACCGCAGCTGGTCGCATTCATTTACCGTCGCTTCGTTGCTGGCGGGACTGGCGTCGCTCTGGACGTGGGAGGCGGGGCTCGTCGTTTTCGGTGCTTATGCGGCGCACATTATTGAAGATCAAATGGGGTACATGGGCACCAACCTGTTTTTCCCCTTCACCAAAAAACGCACCGCCGGTCTTAAGTTGATGCATTCCGGCGATGCGTTTCCAAACTTCACCTGCGTATGGCTTTGCGGCCTGCTTATTTTCTGGAATATCTATGCTGCGATTCCTGAACCGCTTTATCACTTCAGCTTCATGCGCTTCATGACATACGCCCTGATTATCCCGTTTGCCGTTTTCGGTGCCGTACGCCGGTTCCTCGTTCGCGCGGGCAACGGCCGGCCCGAATCTGGTGCCGTGAAATGGGACATCTAGAGCGGAATTCAAAAATTCTGCAGCGTTTCTAACGCGGCTCTAGCTGCTGCGGTTCTGAAGGTGATCCAGAACTTTCGTCAGCCACCACCACAACCCCCAGCCGATGACGACCATGGCCACCGAAAACAGACCATAGGAAATCCACGGATTGATATTTTTGGTCATTGCGCTGAATTCCGACATTCCGCCCATGCTGGCGATAATGTTGATCGGAACAAATACCACGTTGATAAGGGTCAGATTTTTCAGCAATACGTTCATGTTGTTGCTGACGATGGTGCCGCGGGCATCCATGAGTCCGGACAGAACGGTCGAATAAATCCCCGCCTGTTTGCTGGCCTGCTGGTTTTCGATGATCACATCATCAAGAAATTCGATCTGTTCGGTTGAGAGCTTCAGTTTGCCGGAAGCGGTATGGATTTTTGACAGAACCGCAAGATTTGTTTCCAGCGCGTTGTGGTAATAAATCAGGCTTTCTCCGAGCGCGAACATCTGCAGGAGATATTTGTTCTCCATGGATTTGATGATCTTCGCCTGCAGTTCCTGCGACATCATTTTGATGGCTTTAAGATGGCCCTGATAGTGATGCACGGTATGCAGGAGCACCCGCAGGACGCAGTCCCAGACGGAGCCTATCTGCTTGAATTCCCGTCCGGATATGGGGAGGTCGTCCTGGGGGACGATAAAAACGACCTTGTTGTCTTTGATTAATATACCGAGTGATGACACCTCAAATTGAATCGTTTCATCGCGGGTGATGTTGTCGGGACGTTTCCAGATCATGAACAGCCCGCCGTCCTGCATATATTCTACGCGCGGGACTTCATCGGAGTCATAGATTGCCTCTACGTCAAAAGGATCTAAATCGAACTTCGTTTGAAGAGCTTCCTTTTCGGGGTCGGTGGGCTGGCAGTAAACGAAAATATCCGCTTCATTCTCGGCGCATTGCATCAGCCGCGCGGATGCTATCCGGTAAGTCATTATCATGAAATCACCCTGTTTCTTTCCGCATCAAGATTTCATCGTTTCAAATACCCAGTTCGACTGGGTTGCTTTGTATATCGAATGTTCCGGAAACAGCAAGCGATTCGTTCGGAAATTCGCGGCGGCGGAAAGAGCTACTGCTTGCCGGTCTGTTCAAAGGCTTTGGGCGGGGAGAAAATGATATGGCTGAGCATGGCTCGCCGGATGGAATTTTTGTCGGAAGGATTCAGAATTTTTCCAAGATCAGACGATTTCCGGACAGAAGTTTCCGAGCCCTGGAAACTCAGATTCATCGTCGGCAGTTTGATCGACGGAACACTGTTGCGGAAGGCGGACATCTTCGGGCGGAGGTCAGGTTCCGGAAGTGCCGCCGGTTTCGCGGCCGGTTCCGGAGCAGGGGCTTCGTGGCGCAACGGCTCTATATCGGGCAGCGCTTCAATGTCGCCCGGTTTCCACGGTGAGGAGGAGCGGAAAGCCGGTTTATGCTGCGGTTCTTCGATGAAGACCGGCGGTTCAATATGTAAATTTTCTGCTCCGGCCATTTTCCGGAGCAGCTCAGCAAACGGATCTTCAGTAGCAGCTCCGGTTTCTTCCTCTTCGGCGACCGGGCGCGGCGGCTGGTTCTTCTTGGCTGCTGCGCCGGCGATCTGGGCGATGACCCAGAATACGCCGACGATCAGCCAGACGATTCCGCCGTCCGCTTTGACGAAGAGGTCAGTCATGATTACTCCTTCTTATGCGCCTGTTCGTCGCCGCCGGCCAGCGCTTCGCGCATCGAGGTATCGGCCATGACGTTCTGCATGCGGTAGAAATCCATAACGCCGAGGTTGCCTTCTTTGAAGGCCTGGGCGATGGCCAGCGGAACCTGAGCTTGCGCTTCAATCACCTTGGCCTGCATTTCCTGAACGCGGGCGCGCATTTCCTGTTCCTGCGCAATCGCCATAGCGCGGCGGCCTTCCGCCTCGGCCTGACGCAGCTTCTTGTCGGCTTCGGCGCGTTCGGTTTCGAGCATCGCGCCGACGTTGGCCGTATTGGTCGTTCCGGCGACGCTGACGTCGGCGATATCAATGGAGACGATCTCAAACGCCGTCTGCGCGTCGAGGCCGCTGTCGAGAACCTTGCGGCTGATGTTGTCGGGATTTTCGAGAACCTTTTTATACGAGTCCATCGAGCCGACAGCGCTGACGATGCCTTGGCCGACGCGGGCGATAATGGTTTCTTCCGTGGCACCGCCGACGAGCTGTTCGAGATTGGTGCGGACCGTTACGCGCGCTTTGATCAACAGGCGGATACCGTCTTTCGCGACGGCGTCGAGGAAAGTGGTTCCCTGTTTCGGATTCGGGCAGTCGATGACTTTCGGATTAACGCTGGTGGTGACGGCGTCGAGAATGTCGCGGCCGGCGAGGTCGATGGCGGCGGCCTGCTGGAAGCTCAGTTCGATATTGGCCTTGTCGGCGGCGATGAGCGCCTGCACCACGTTGACGACGTTGCCGCGCGCCAGATAGTGCGCTTCGAGCAGGTCGCTGCTGATATCAATTCCCGCCTTGATGGCCTGAATGCGCGCCCGGGCGATCAGCGTGACCGGCACTTTGCGCAGCACTTTCATTCCGATCAGGTTGTACAGTTTGATGGGCGCGCCCGAACCCCAGGCCTGCACCCAGACCGCGAGTACGGACAGAATGACGGCCGCGAAGACAAAGACGACGACCAGCAGAAAAATTCCTAATATCGTTTGGATTCCCATGACCTAACCCTCCATTGTTGTTTACTTGATATCGTTTGGTGTCTGAAAGACCAGCACCGGTTTTTTGAAAAGAGCGAGAATCAGTGCGCCGAGTCCGTAGATCATGACCAGAAGGCTGATGACCATGGAGATCGCGGTAAAGGCTGTCAGCGCATAAATGATAAACAGTCCGGCGGCCAGTGTGCCGGGCAGATTACGCTTCGAAAATTCCTTGCTGCGGCGCAGAACGAGGGCGCCAAGCCAGAGGCCGACCGCGATTTTGCTGAGATAGAGCAGAATGAGATAGAAGAGGATCAGCAGAATGCTCAGCGGCAGTCCGATGAGGGTGAAGAGCAGCACGAATGCACCTATCGGAATGAGGCAGAGTGCAGTGAAGCCGGTAAGAATACATGCGCCGCGGGAGGTGCGTAACAGCTGGAATGTGTTGGCGGCATAGCGAGGAAAGACCGCGCAGAAAACCAGGCCGGTCAAAAGAGCGGCAAAGGCAAAGACAAAGTGCGAGAACAGATTGGGTTTCAGAAACTGGTTTGCCGGCGGAGCTTCAAATGTACGGTTCAGTTTTCCGCCGAGTACAATGGAAGGCGAAAGCACCAGCTCTTTGGGTGCCGTGTAGTTCAGGTCGCCGCCGATCACCGTTCCGGGCAGAATGACAATCTCCTGCGCCGCGATGGAAACATTCCCGGTGATTTTTCCGCCAAGTGTCGCTTTTTTTGCCACGATCCGTACGTTACCGGCGATAGCGCCTTCGCTGATAACGTTGTCGCCGGCACCGAACAGATTTTTGGCAATCGATGCCGAGGATTCAATTTTGATGGTATTGCCCGCTGCGGCCAGCGAGTTGCCGAATGTTCCGGAAGCCTGCACCATGCGCGAAACCAGCCGTACATGATCGCCAAAGCGACCTGCTGCAATCACCTGATTGCCGCCTCCCGCCCAGACATCGCCTTTAAAGTTTCCGCGCAGATCAAGCGTCGTACCCGCCGCAAAAAGATCATCCAGCGCTTCGCCGCTGATGGTGATGTCCTGTGCCGAGATCCACATTTCATCGCGCAGCGTTTCGGATTCGCCGCTGATAAACTGATCCCGCTGCACAAACTCAATTGCTTGCACTGTGCTTCCGACCAGCAGCAGCCCGGCGATCAAACCCAGTTTCAAATTTCTAATTTCAGGTTTCAAGTTTCACTTTCCTTACGTAAATCCGGTTGCCTTCCACCTTGATGATCTCAATGGCGGAGTTCTGTTCAATCCATGTTCCGTCGGCGATGACGTCCGCGCGGCGGCCTTCGATCAGCGCTTTGCCGGCTGGACGCAGGATGCTCAGCGCTGTGCCTCTCATGCCGGCTTTCCATGTAGAGTCATCCTGATCTCTTTTACTGATATGCTGCGTCAGCGAAAGCGCCTTGCCCATCCGGCTCTTCGGAAAATATTTCATCCAGACAAACGCGGCGATTGCGGTCAGCACAAGGATGAAAAACAGGCTCAGCCAGCCGAGCCACAGCGGGAAAATCATAAAGCCCATTACTGCCGCGCCGATCAAGGCGGCTGCACCGGCCGCGCCGACGATACCGCCGGGGATGAAAATTTCCACCCCGATCAGAAACAGCCCGCAAACCAGAAGAGTAATGTACCAGCTCATGCGCGGCATTCTATCTGCCTTCCGCCGCGATGGAACACAAAAGTTCCAATTATCGGCCGGCCTGCCGGCCGCAGCTCCGCAGGAGCGAAGGCTGGTACCCCGGGCGGGATTTGAACCCGCGACCTACGGTTTAGGAAACCGTTGCTCTGTCCAGCTGAGCTACCGGAGCGTGAAAAGAAGGCGGAAATATGAAGGATGAAACCTGAAAGGGGAATTCAAATTTCAAGTTTCAGAT